>DASZZV010000231.1:0-5684 GCA_035544835.1 Thermoanaerobaculia bacterium | reverse complement strand
CGCACAATCGTAAGAGAGCTCCAAGACTCCACACCGCAAGGCCCCCTCCCAGATCCCTCGCTCGACGCTCGGGATGACACCCTGGTTTCTTTCACTCAGACGCCGCGCTCCGCGGTCAATCGCTCAGGATGACAAGCTCGGTAAAGCCGCGCCACACGGTGGGAGGGCCGCGGTTTACCGTGGCTCGAACTTCACGGTGAGCCGGAAGATCGTCGGCACGGGACGACCATCGACTGATCCTGGTTTGAACATCCATTTGCGAACGGCGTCGACTGCCGCTGCTTCAAAGAGCTTGTGCGTGGAAAAGACCGGGACGACGCTCTGCACTTTGCCATGCGCATCGACGATGCACTCGACGATCGCGCTTCCTCTCATCCGGACACGCAGTAACAATTCCGGGTAGTGGGGATCGACGCGCGTAATGATCACCGGTGCGCGAACGTTCCCCGTCACCGGCAGAGGAATCTCGCTGGTGCCTACGCCCGTCGACCCTGGCAGACCAGTCGCAGTTGGATCGGTGCCGGTGCCGCCCGGGATTCCCGTTGGCAGACCAACAGGACCGGTCGCGGCCGGATCACCCGTTCCCGATTCGACCGAAGCCACCGGCGCCTGCGGCACCGGAATGGTGGCCGGAATGATCGACGGTGCGGTCATGGGAGGAGCGGTGACTGGAGGTGCCGCTGTATGTGGTGTTACCTTCGCCGTCGCGGGATTTCCCCTGGGAGGTGCTGGTGCCGCGGGGATCGGAGGCGCGAGCATTACCTGAAACGGCTGCACTCGCGCCGGTGCCGCGGTCGGCATTTCGACATGCATCGCTGAGGCGTAGATCACGCCGACAATCAAGACGACGTGTGCCGCCGCGGAAAGCGGCAGGCCGGCGAGCCGGCGCCCGCGGTTGAAGTCCAGAGTGGTATCGACAAGGCTGCGTTCGAACATGGTTTCCCTCCAGTCCGCATTGATGCGGATCTCGAAGGCCCGACACGTTCGCCGCGTGCGGCAGGCAGACCGGCGAAGGATCTGCTGCCCTGAGCTTCTTCTGATTGTTTGGACACTGCAGGATGGGAAAAGGAAACTTCAATTTCGCAGAATTTGAATTGGAGTGGCGCCTTCGATGCTGCCGTATCGCTGGCCCTGCCGGATCCAGCGCGCGAAGGCGCGCGGCAGACCTGTAGCACCGGGCGTAAGCCCGGTGTTGGCGAACGACGCACAATTCGAGCTTTCAAATGTACGAGCCCGCGAAGGCGGGCGGCAGATGATGTGCGGCAAATCTGCCGCCCGCCTTCGCGGGCTCGCATTAATTGAATGCATTTTTCTCTCGGGTGGCCGCGGGATCACCGGGCTTACGCCCGGTGCTACAGGTCTGCCGCGCGCCTTTCGCGCGCTGGATTGGCGCGCCACGCAGAATGAATCCCTACTCGAGCGTCCGTGCAACAGTGCTACAGGCTCCTTTGACGGACTCCCAGAGCGTCACCCGCGCGGGAGTAACGTGAACACGCCGTCCGGTTTCCGGAGGTCGACGCAGCGAACAACGCGCATGGTTCTGAGTACCTTCGTTCCCCGCTTGATCACGATCGGCGGCTGCTCGCTTATCGACGCAAAGATTTCGCGCAGCTGATCATCCATTCCACCCTTGTCGGAGACAAAGAGGAAGTTGTGTCCTTCGAGCTCCTCGGGCCTGTACCAGTAGAGCGAAGGTAGTCCTGACTTCCCGTTCTTCTTGAGCCAGGCCAGCCGCGTCGGAAGCTTGCCCCCGGTGAGAAAGGAGAACAGATGAACGTTCGTGTAGTTCTCCGAGGCCATCATCTCGCCGGGCTGTAGCCGTCGCAGGACCTCCTGGGCGATGGCCTCATTGCCCACGGCGTAAGTGAGATAGCTCGTCGACACGCGGACGGGGTTGCCGCCATAGGACCACTCCTTGTCCATCACGACTTCAGGGGAGACTGCCAGGACCCCGATGAGAACGGTCACCAGCGCTGTTGTTACGGCTCCGCACACTACGAGGACACTCTTTCCTCGGAACGGTGTGATGCCGGCCACGACCGCACCGAGGATCAGCGTAGCGGCGGCCCAGTGCGCACCGGCCCGTTCGCGGGTGGAGGCGTAGAGGAAGGCGAAGAACGGCACAGCGGCGGCACAGAGAAGAATCTGCCCAGTCACTTCCCGCTTCCCTTTCCAGATGATGATGGCGACCACGATCGCCGCGGCGACGAAGGGTGTCGTCAGCAGGATGTTCGAGATCAGGAATTCAAGGACGAGTCGCGGCTGAAATTCCTGAAGGTGATGACGCTCCGAAAACTGAAAGCGGAAGTTCTCCCAGTGGTGAACGATCGACCAGTACCAGACCGGAATGGTAATTACCACCGACAGCAGAGCCGCCAGGTAAGGGCGCGGGGTTTTGAGATCACGTCGCGCCTCGGGGCTTCTGAGCATCACCAGCAGTGCCGGGGCGGCGAGCCCGATCATGATCTTCGCCAGCAGGCCGAGACCGAAGGAGAGCCCGATGTACCACCAGCCGCGACGGTTTCCCTGCGCCACCTCGATCATGGAAAGGGTAGCCGAGGCATAGGCCAGCAGAAGCAGGACGTCGGTCCAGCAGTAGATCGTTCCCAGAAAAAAGAGCGGCATTGCGTTGAGCAGAAGCCAGGTCTCGGTGGCGCGCTCCTCCGCGCCCAGTCGGCGAACCAGCGGGCGCAGGATGAACGCAAAGGCCAGCCCGGCCAGAAGTGACACGGTCCGAACGGCCAGCCGCGTCTCACCGAAAATCGCGCGTGCCGGAATCATCAGCCAGAAAAGGAGCGGGGTGTGATCGAGATAGCTCCAGTCGAAATGGCGCGAGCAGTCCCAGTATTCGGCTTCGTCCCCGGAGATCGGGTAGGTGATGGCGAGGATGGTCTTCACCAGCAGAACGATGGCCACGATCGTCCAGTAACGCCGGTCGTCCCGGGACATCTGCGCAGCGGTTTCGTTCAACACGGCGGAGAGTCTACCCTGCATTTCTCAAAGGGTTTCGCCGCTGGTTGGGTCAGGCGCGATCGGCCTTTTGTGTGGCACAGGCACTCTTGCCTGTGTGTCGGCCGTCGAGGCCGACCTTCCCGTGAATCGTCGCAGGAACGCCGCGGCTCGACGCCGCGGCACACAGGCAGGAGTGCCTGTGCCACACAAGATGCCCCGCGCACACCGTGAGCATCGGGTTCGGCGGCTTAATGATGTGCAACGAAGCAGACATGCTGCTATCCGGCTCCGCAGCAGAAACCCTGTGGGAAAATTCGGGCTACCCTCGCTTTGCGGCTGTCACCTGAACCGGTAGCAGAAGCCCCGGTCCACCGAGGTCGGAGAACCAGTGCACCATCTCATCGACCATATCGAACTGCAGGACGTAGAGGCCCGGTTGATGGGGCGCGCGCACTCGAACGAGCACGATGCGGGATTCATGCGGTGAGGTCGTGGTCACGGCCGAGCTTTCCCGGAAGACATCCCTCGCCGTCGTGTGTGGCTTCCGGAAAATCGGCAGAGCATCTAAAGGGGCGGACGTGAACGGCCCGATCATACGCACTCCCATTCTCATGCCGTGGCGACGATCGGCTGAAGAAGCCCACATGGAGTGGGAGTCGTTCGTGACTGCGACCTGATAGATGAGCTCCTCGTCGGGTGCGACGATCGAAGGCGGGCGCGTCATCAGGCGGAATGAGGCGTTGTAGGGCTCCGGGCAGTAGACGGTCATGACCCATCGCCGGAAGTTTTGTGACGAATGGGGGAGCCGCTTTTCTGCCAGCCACTTTTGATAGATATCGAAGAAACGATGAAGAGGGCAGATCGAGCGCCGGCAGAAATGACCGCGCAGGATCGACATCTGCTGCAGCGCCTCGTCGTAGGGACGCCCGTTGAGTATCAATACGATGGCACCAGCCCAGCCGCTTCGATCGACGCCGCTCTCACAGTGCAGGAGGATCGGGCGCGGTGCCGAGTCGAGTGCGCCCACGAGGGCGCGAGTTTCGAACTGCGGTGGCCAGTCGAAAGTCTCGAAGGGAAGGTTGATCAGACCGACCCCGGTTTTTCGCGTCTCCGCTTCCTCGTCGCGATACCAGGACCGGCGTACGTTGCTGCCCCGAAGATTGATGATGGTTCGCAGGTGCAGGGCGGAGATCATCTTCAGCAACTGACGACCGCTGGGCTGGCTCGTTCGATAGATTCCGTCGACGAGAGCGTCAGGATGGACGCGATGGTTGCGCCAGAATAGAGCGGCCGGGGCGATGACCGACGCCGTTACGAACAGAATGAGTGCGGCCCGCGTACGCCGGCTGACCGGGTTGGCCGTCTCAGTCATTCCGTCGGGCCGAAACGCGTTCCGAAGGTGAGGTGTGCACTCCAATCAGCGTCGATGCCGATCTGAGGCAGAAGCTCATCGCCGAGCTCGAAGGCGATCCAGCGATCCTGCGCCAGTTTCGCCAGCAGTCCCAGTCGCCAATAGAAGACCGGCCGGCCCAGATCTTCGTGAACGATCCGCTGCAGCGGAGAGCTATCGATTCTCGTTCGGATCGTTCCGGAAACGCGGCGCGTCAACGGTTGGTCCAGGCCGACAATGACGTTCCAGGAGTCGGAGCGCTGGATACCGAGGAAGTCGCCACTGGAGCTCTGATAGTTGATTCCGACACCGGCGAAATACGAGCGGTGAGGCCGCGTCCAGGTAGCGAAGTAACGAAGTCCTGCGTCCACTCCGCCGCTCCCCTGTAAGGTGTCTTTTTTGCCGGTGGGGAGCTGGACTGCTGCGGCGAGCGTGTTGTCGGCCCCGAACAGTCCGGGAAGAGCCAGACTGCCTGCCAGAACGATGTCGCCGACTCCTGAACGCGACAGCTCCTGGCGACGTTCGATCGTACCGTGGTGACCCTGAATGAACAGGAGCGTATCGCCGCGGCGGAAGAGATCGCGCTGATAGGATGGGGAGGCCGGCAGAACCTTGTGAAAATCCTCGGCCAGCGCATCCCAGTGCGGCCCACCGATCTCGATCCAGGGAACACGCGCCGAGAGGGTCAGACCGCGTCCGACACCGCGGGCCAGAAAGAGATCGGACCGATAACCTTCCACGTCCACTCGATAGATCTGATCGTGCGGAAACGCTGCTTCGAGGTAAGAGATCTCATCTTCGGTGATCGACTGACCCTGAAGGTGCCGGTCAGAATGAACTCGGCCGGTGTGCCATGTGCCGGCCCACTGATTGAAGTAGGTGGCGTTGAAAGCCCCCGCCCATTGACCAGCCGGCAGCGCCAGCGACTCCGACGGGTCGAGAGCCAGCGACCCGAACTCAGTCGGATCCGTCTGCGGCGTCGGCAACCAGAACGCGTTCTGCGCCTGGACGGGCAAGACGCCGGCAACGAATGCGAGAATAGAGAAGAGTATTCGTATCGACACGCGCTCCCGGGCGCGCATGATGAACTTGCGAATGGGGAGAGTATCTTCGACTACCAGCACTTGATCTGCAGTCATTTCCGGTCTGATCCTCGTTGCCGGATTCCTTATAGCCTGAGGGAGAACGCTTCTCAAGAGGCTCGGGAATCGAACAGGCTGGTGATCGAGATCCTCGCTCTGATTGGGCTCGTGATTGCCGTCCTGCTTCTGGATGCCCCGGCTCTATCTCGCCAACTGCTGCTTTTTTTGCTAGTCCTGATTTTTCTGGTGATGACGGCGCG
>DASZZV010000230.1:0-18997 GCA_035544835.1 Thermoanaerobaculia bacterium | reverse complement strand
ACATTTTCGATTGCCAAGGGCGTAAAGCCCCCGCCCAGATCCCTCGCTGCGGCTCGGGATGACACCCAGTTCGCTGACGAGCAACGAACCTCAAAACAGCTTCGGCTGCGGCGTCAGACGCGGTTTGTCGGAGTACCCGAGGTGTGCGTATGCCATCGCCGTGGCGACCCGCCCGCGCGGCGTCCGTTCCATGAACCCGACCTGGATCAGATAGGGCTCGTAGAGATCCTCGATCGTTCCGCGATCCTCGGCGATCGACGAGGCGATGGAGTTGACGCCCACAGGACCGCCGCCGAAGCGCTCGATGATGGCCACGAGCAGCTTGCGATCGATTTCATCGAGCCCGTACTCGTCGACCTCCAGCATTTTCAGCGCGCCTCGGGCGATGTCGAGATCGACGGTCCCTTCATGCCGTACCTCGGCGAAGTCACGGACTCGGCGCAGCAGCCGGTTGGCGATGCGCGGAGTTCCCCGCGCGCGCCGAGCGATTTCCTGGGCACCCTCCGGAGAAATCGGGATTCCCAGAATCTCAGCCGAACGCTCCACGATGATGGTCAGGGACTCCTTATCGTAGAAGTCCAGCCGGTGCACGATCCCGAATCGAGCGCGAAGCGGAGGTGTCAGCAAGCCTGCGCGCGTGGTCGCGCCGATCAGAGTGAACCGGGGAAGCTCGATCTTCACGGTCCTCGCGCCGGGACCCTGTCCGATGATGATATCGAGGCGGAAGTCCTCCATCGCCGAATAGAGAATCTCCTCGATCTGCGGCGGAAGACGATGGATCTCGTCGATGAAAAAAATGTCGCCGCCCTCGAGGTTTGTCAGAATCGCCGCCAGGTCGCCAGCCTTTTCGATGACCGGCCCGGAGGTAGTCTTGATCGCACCATCCATCTCGTTGGCGATGATGTTGGCGAGCGTCGTTTTTCCCAGACCGGGTGGACCGAACAGGAGAACGTGATCGAGCGGCTCCTTTCGCTTTCGCGCTGCCCTGACCGAGATCTCGAGGTTCTCCTTTACCTTGTGCTGACCGATGTATTCGCGGAGGAAACGGGGACGCAGCGACAGCTCGATTCCGAGCTCTTCATCGGTCGGTTCGGCGGATAGAATGCGGTCGTCGGTCATCGGTTCCAGGGCAGCGGCACTCGCCTACAGGGTAACCGGAATCGCGCCCGGTAAGAAGATCACCCCCAGGCATCGCCCGATGCCGGGCTATGGCGCCGACGCGATCAGGTCAGCCTGCCGGACGTGGGCGGCAACCGTGGAACGCCTCGGAAGAGACAGCGTAATGGTGGTACCCACCCCGGCCTGCGACTCCACGCCGATCACGCCGCCGTGTTCCTGGATGATCCGGTAAGAGATAGCCATGCCGAGTCCTGTTCCCGCCGGGAAGCTCGTTCGGTATGGCTGGAAGAGCAGCCGCTGGGCGTTCGGTGTCATCCCCTGCCCATTGTCGGTAAAGGCGATCCTGAAAAAATCGGCGTCGACGGAAGTGACGACATGAAGAACACCTCCCTCTGGCATCGCTTGTATGGCATTTCGAGCCACGTTCCAGAAGACCTGGCGGATCTGGTCAGCGTCACCGACGATCGTGAGGTTCGGCGGCTCGATTCGCTTCTCGATTTTATGGCCCTTCAGCTCGGCGGAGTTAGCTAGCAACTCCAGGGTTTCCGCAAGGTTTCCGGCGATATCGAAATCAATGGCCCGCCGCTCCTGGGGCTTCACGAAATGGAGAAAATCGGCAATCGATTTGTTCAACCGCTCCGACTCCTTCAGGATGATCGACATCAACCGCTGTTCCTGCGGCGAGAGATGCTCGGAGTTGCGCAGCACCTGTACCGAGCCGGCGATCGCGGCCAGAGGGTTTCTGATCTCGTGCGCGATACCCGCCGAGAGCTCCCCGACGGCGGCCATCCTGTCCTTCAATCGGAGCTGTTCCTCCAGCTTCTTAACTTCGGTCAAGTCCTGGAAGATAAGGGTGATTCCTGCTCGTGAGCCCTCCACCGTACGAAGAGGGGTGAGCGCGTAGCCGATCGACACGATCTCGTCTCCACGATTGAAGTCAACCTTCTCGCCGCGTGACACCAGGCGTGTCTGCAAGGTCGTTCGGAGATCCTTCCACTCCTTCTCGGAAAAGAGACCGGCCCGGGTAAGAGGTCTGCCGATCAGCGCATCCACCGGAATCCGCAGGATGTCGGAGGCGGCGGGATTGACGAAAGTGATGATGCCTTCCTCGGTGAGGGTGACGAGGCCGGAGGGGATCGACTCCACCAAATTGCGATTCAGGGCTTGAAGCTCAGCGAGATTCTGCCGATTGACGTCGAGCTCACGATAGGTCTGACGGAGCTTTTCCGATACCAGGGAGGTAAGAAAAGCCGTCGCATAGAAGCCTGTGAAATTGGTCACCATGTTGACGTATAGATGAACCGAAGAAAAGGTGGTGAAACTGAACACCGCTGATGGAGGCGGCACCAGAACTCCGTAGAAGAGCAGATCTCCAAGACCGGCGTAGAGAATGACGCACCCTGATGCGGTGAGCAGTCCTCCACGACGATAAAGGAGTACCGAGGCCGTGATGATCGAGACCAGGTATAGAAAGGAGAATGGCGAGTCAGGTCCGCCGGTGAAGTAGACCAGAAGCGTCTCGATGAGCAGGTCACCCGTGATCTGCAGTGAGAGGTTCACCTCCCGGCTGCTGATAAAGCGAGCTGCAACGATGTAGAAGAGCGTCAGGCCATACGTAAGCGTGGCAATGGAATAGAGATAGCTGATTGGAAGGAGAGGCATCTCCTTGAACAGCGCGCGGGGATTCTGAAACACCGTGAACTGCACAATCATGATGGCCAGCAGCAGGGTCGTAACGACCACTACCCGTACCGCGATCATCGTGCGAACGTCGTTTTGCGTGGTCAACATGGGGGAGTTCGCTGTCAGCTATTCGCTATTGTCATCCTGAAGCCGAAACCGTGTCATCCCGAGCGTCGAGCGAGGGATCTGGGTGGGGGCAATACTCTCGCGGCATCAGACGATTGTGCGTAACGCGTTCGGGTGAAGGGCCCCCGCCCAGATCCCTCGCTCGACGCTCGGGATGACACAAAAAGGCTGGAGCCTTTCGACTCCAGCCCTGAATCGAAAACGCTGGAACCCTAGCCGATCTGACCGATGAGGGCGAACATCGGCATGTACATGGCGATGACGATTCCGCCGATGGCCACCCCGAGGAAGGCGATGAGAACCGGCTCGAGAAGCTTCATCATTCCGGCCACGGCGATGTCGACTTCGTCCTCGTAGAAGTCCGCGATTTTGGAGAGCATGGAGTCGAGTGCACCGGTCTGTTCGCCAACGGCGATCATCTGCACGACCATGCTCGGGAAGACGTCAGTATCGCCCAGAGGCTCGCTGATGGTCTTTCCTTCCTCCACCGACTTACGCGTAGCCATGATCGCGTCCTCGACGATGGAGTTGCCGGCTGTGCGCGCCGTAATCTGGAGACCGTCGAGAATCGGAACGCCGGAAGAGGTCAGAGTGGCCAGGGTGCGGCAGAAACGGGCCACGGCAATCTTCCGCAGCAGCATTCCGATAATGGGCGCTTTGAGCATGATCCCGTCGAGCACCCTCTTTCCTTTGTAGGTCTCGTGGTACTTGCGTAGGAAGGTGACGGTACCGAACGAGACCATGATGATCAGCCACCAGTAATCGGCGATGAAGTTGGAGAGCTTGATGACGACGACGGTGGGATAGGGCAGCTGCGCACCGAGGCCGGCAAAGAGCGATGCGAAAACCGGAATGACCTTCCACAGAATGATCATGACGACGATGACGGCGATGGAGATGACCGCCACGGGGTAGATCGCGGCCGACTTCACCTGGGAGTTGAGCTTGACCGACTTCTCGATGTAGGTGGCCAGGCGCTGCAGAATGGTATCGAGAATACCGCCCGCCTCTCCGGCCGCGACCATGTTGGTGTAAAGGTCGTTAAAGGTCTTGGGGTGCTTGCGCATGGCGTCAGCGAGGCTCGATCCCGATTCGACGTCCTGCCGGATCTGCATCAGGGAGCGTTTGAAGCCCTTGTGCTCCTGCTGCCCGCCGAGGATCTCGAGGCACTGCACGAGCGGGAGACCGGCGTCGATCATGACCGAGAACTGGCGCGTGAAAATGGCCACGAGCTGCGCTGGCACTTTCCCGCCGAATTTCGGCACCGCGATTTCTTTGCCTTTCTCCTTGACGGCCGTGACGACAATCTGCTGTCGCCGCAGGGACGCGATCGCCGCATCCTTGTTGTCAGCAGTCAGAACACCTGTCTGGTCCTGCCCCGTCCGTCCCCGGCCTTTCCATTCAAAACTAGGCACTGTCCACCTCCGGTCGTTCCCGCGATTCTCACGCGGCGTCCACGCCACCCACAGTTAAACCACTTACGCTGGTCTCGGCCTTCCCGCTCCAGCCGCCGCGGCAGGGGGAGCGATCAATCCGGCGCCGCGCGAGATCATTTCCTGCAACTCGTCGGGATTGGACGAGCGGCTCAGAGCGACCTGCAGCGTGATCAGCTTCTTGAAATAAAGAGTCGCCAGCGACTGATTGAAGGTCTGCATCCCGTATTTTGACTGACCAGTCTGCATCATGCTGTAAATCTGGTGAATCTTGTCTTCGCGGATGAGATTACGAATGGCCGGGTTCGGAACGAGGATCTCCATGGCCATCACGCGACCCTTGCCGTTCGCTCTGGGAAGGAGCGTCTGGCAGAGGATGCCCTCCAGAACGAACGACAGCTGCGCGCGAATCTGCGGCTGCTGGTGAGCCGGAAAGACATCGACGACGCGGTTGATGGTCTGGGCGGCCGAGTTGGTGTGCAGCGTACCGAATGTCAAATGGCCCGTCTCGGCGATTCGGAGGGCCGACTCGATGGTCTCGAGGTCGCGCATCTCACCGATGAGCACGACGTCGGGGTCCTGCCGCAACGCCGACTTCAGAGAGTTCGCGAACGAGTGCGTGTCAGCATGCAGCTCACGCTGATTCACGACGCAGCTCTTATGGCTGTGCAGAAACTCGACCGGATCTTCGATGGTGATGATGTGCTCGTGACGCTCGCGGTTGATCTTGTCGATCATTGCCGCGAGCGTGGTCGACTTGCCTGATCCGGTCGGACCCGTGACCAGCACCAGTCCCCGGGGCCGGTTGCAGATCTCCTCGACGACCGCGGGAAGTCCCAGCTCCTTGAAACCGAGGATTTCGTAAGGGATCTGGCGGTATACGGCGGCGGTAGCTCCGCGCTGGTTGAAGATGTTTCCCCGAAAACGCGCCAGCCCCTTGATACCGAATGAGATGTCGAGCTCGAGGTTCTCTTCGAAGCGATGCTTCTGCGCGTCGGTGAGAACCGAATAGGCCAGCTGCTTGGTCTCAGGAGCCGTGAGCGGCGGCATATCGAGAGGCGTCAGCTTGCCGTCGATACGGATCTGTGGAGGAGAGTTCGTGGTGATGTGGAGGTCTGAGCTTCCCCTCTCCACCATCGTCTTGAGCAGTTGATGCAGTGTCACGGCCATGGTCAGTTCTCACTTTTTGAAAAACAAAAGTCCCTATGTCTTACAGCACCGTCTCGCGCACAACTTCCTCGATCGTGGTAACTCCATCCCGTATTTTAATCAATCCGGACCTGCGGAGGCTAATCATGCCGTTATCAGCCGCTTTTCGCTTGATCTCGATGGCCGAGGCACCCGACAGAATCATTTCCCTCAGGTCGTCATCGATGACCATGACCTCGACGAGTCCGACACGCCCTTTGTAGCCTGTGTTGTTGCAGCGCTCGCAGCCCCGCCCCTTGTACACCTTGAACGTACCGGGCTCGTCTTTTTTGTAGCCTATGTTGATGAGCGCCTGCGCGCCGACCTCGACTTCCTCGCGACACGCTGCGCAGATCCGCCTCACCAGCCGCTGCGCGGCGATGAGCTGAACCGAGGTGGCGACGAGGAAGGGCTCGATACCCATGTTCATGAGTCGGTTGATAGTCGAAGGAGCATCATTGGTGTGCAGCGTCGACAACACCAGATGGCCCGTGAGCGCGGCTTTGATGGCGATCTCTGCGGTCTCGAAGTCGCGGATCTCTCCAACCAGAATGATGTTCGGATCCTGACGCAGGAAAGAGCGGAGAGTCGTGGCGAAGTTCAGCCCGATCTGCTCTTTCATCTGCACCTGGTTGATGCCTGGCAGATTGAACTCGACCGGATCCTCGGCCGTCATGATGTTCACTTCAGGCGAGTTGACCTTCGACAGCGCCGAATAAAGTGTGTTGGTCTTTCCTGATCCGGTCGGGCCGGTCACGAGCACCATGCCCCAGGGCTTGAAGATCGCTTCCTCGAAGCGCGCCAGCGACTCAGGCTCGAAACCGAGCTTGGTCATATCGAGACGAAGGTTGTCCTTGTCGAGGAGTCGCATGACGATCTTCTCTCCGAAGAGAGTCGGAAGAACAGAGACGCGGAAGTCGATCTCTTTGTTCTTGTCGTTGAGCTTCATCTTCAGCTTGATGCGGCCATCCTGAGGAAGGCGCTTCTCGGAGATGTCCAGCTTGGCCAGAATCTTACAACGGGAGGTCAGAGCGTCGCGAAGCTTCAGCGGCGGATTCATGACCTCGTAGAGAATGCCGTCGATACGAAAGCGAACCCGGAACTCTTTCTCGTACGGCTCGATGTGAATGTCCGACGCGCCCCTCTTGATGGCGTCGCCGAGAATGAGATTGACGAGCTTGACGACCGGGGCTTCCTCCGATGCGTCGGCCAGCTCGGCCACGTCGAGCTCGTCTTCGTCCTCGAGCACCTCGAGGTCGGCGCTCTCTGCGGTCTGCAGGTCTTCCATGACCTTCTTCAGCTCGAGGGCCGAGGTCGTTCCGTAGTAGTTGTCGATGGCCGCTTTGATCCCGAGCTCCGAGGCCACGACAGGCTCGACGTTGTAGCCGGTCATGAATTTGATGTCGTCCATGGCGAAGACGTTGGTCGGATCGGCCATGGCGATAGTCAGCGTCGCGCCAGTCTTGTTGACGGGGAGGATGTTGTACTTACGGGCTACATCGGCGGGAATGAGCTTGATGACGCTCGAGTCGATCTCGAAGTGCGCGAGGTTGATGGAGGGGACGCCGAACTGCTGGGAAAGGCACTCGGTGATGTCCTCGTCAGAAACATAACCCAGCTTGATGAGCGTCTCGCCCAGCTTGCCGCCGCTATCTTTCTGAATCTTGAGAGCTTCTTTGAGCTGATCGGGCGAAATCAGATTCGCTTTCGTCAGCAGTTCACCAAGGCGTACGCTCATCGGCTCCGCTACTCCGCAGGGAACAGACAGCCGTCCTACTTGCCGGGACTACTGCAGGCGGGAAGGCTGCTCTCTCGCTATCTTAATGGGACGTCAGGGACTTTGAGTCCAACCAAGCTTACTGTCAAAGGACTCGTCTGCCAAATCAAACCGTTCAGAGACGGAAACTATTCGCCCCGGCCAGGTCAGCGTATTGGCTTTCAACTATCGTCCTCCGAGACGTCCCTGAGAGAAGGACTGGAGTGTCGCCGTGATTGTACCGTGGGTGATGTAAGAGCGGATCCGGACCGGAATGTGGCGTTCGTCATCCGAGAACCAGATCACCAGGCGATTGTTCTCGTCGCGAAAGATACCGCCGTGCGGCATGTGCGGCTCGACGACAACGGTCTTGAAGGTTCCGGCCTCGGTCGTGATCGTCTCCCGTCCCGTCACCTCAGCTTCGAGCGAATAAACCTTCCCGTCGGCCAGCACATCGAAGGAGTGCTTGTTGCCAGGCGTTAGATCAAGACGTCGAAGGTGATAGATCGTCGAGAGAGGATCGAAGACCGGATTTGGGACCTTGGTCTGGCGCCCTTTCCGGATCGCTACTCCCCTCACTTCGTCGACGAAGGTGAGCTCTTCTTTGAACTTCGAGCGCTCGTTGAGGATCTTATGAAACCTGAGGGTGGAAAACGAAGTGCGGTGGACGATCGACTCGATCTCGTCGCGCACGGGATAGATCTTCGCGAAGACCGAGCCTGATTTGGCAACCGAAGACATCCTCACCCGCTTCCCATCGGGGTCAGGCGAGATCGTGAGGGTAGCCGAGCCGCCCACGACACCCAGCCACGCCAGCGAATACCGCAATCGCTCCCCTTTCGAGAAGGCTTCGTCGATGTAAGAGGATCGCGCCGGTGCGGTCGGCGAAAGCAGTGTCTGAGCTGACGCCGCGGCGATCAACCCAGCCAGGCTGAGCCCGATCGCTGGAATGAACAACGATCTCCTCTTCAGGCCGCGCAGTGCGCGCCGATACACTGGGGTTTGTTCGCCAAAGGATACCGGCCGCACGCCGTGCGGCCCTACGTTGGGCACGAGAGGACCTCTTCGATTTTCTTCATCGCCTCTTCTACTCGGATGTCTTCCATTCGCCCCGTCGTCGAAAATGTCTCGACGCAATGCTGCAGCTGGCCGTAAGGGCCATTGCGACGCGGATCCGTCGGGCCGAACAGTCCCACCACCCGAGTCCCCAGCGCCGCAGCGAGGTGAAGCGGCCCGGTATCACCAGCCACCACCATCTTCCCACCCTTCAACAAAAAGGCTAACTCCCGCAGGTCGGTGGCCGGAGCGAGTTGCGCAGCCGTACTTCGCCTGCAGATCTCGCTCGCCAAAGCTTCCTCCCCCGGACCCCACGCGATCACACTACTCATTCCGTGCCGCCTTTGAACGGCATCAGCGAGCGCCGCAAAGTTTTCCGGCGCCCATTGCTTCCTGAGCTGTCCTGCTCCGGGAAGCATCACCACCGGACCGTTCGAAACCAACGGCTGAAGCGTTCCCTTCCCATCAACGGCCAGAGACGTGAAATCAACCTCGGGCGGTCGCTGCGCTCTTGCGCCGGCGCCTCGGGCCAGAGCCATATTCATGTCGACCACATGAGTGGCCCCGTTCACGTCGACGTGCCGATTCGTAAACAAAGAGGAAACCTTCTCCCGTAACTGGGCAGGCGCGAATCCAAACCGCCTTCCCGCACCTGCCACCAGCCCGGGCGCTGCTGATTTCACGAGACCCTGAAAATCGACTGACATCCCCCCCCGCGCAAACCTCCGGAGGGAGGCTCCGAGCGCCACGATCTCGCTGCGCGTGGCCGCTGCCCAGGGGTCACGTCTCCAGGCCCGAGTCCGCGCCACGAAGATCTCATCGACCTTTGCCACAGCCTCGACAATGGCCAGGAAGGGACTCTCCACGAGCCAGCCAAACCGAGCCGCAGGGTAGACCTCGCGGAGAGCCACCACGGCCGGAATCGTGTGGATGACATCTCCCATCGCCGAGAGACGAAGGACCAGCACCGCGTCGGTCAGGAGGCACCCCTGGCAATCTTGCGAAGAATGTCCGAGGTCGAATGATCCTTCGGGTCTCCAACGATCCGCACCTCTCCGCCATAGGCCCGCACCACCGCAGCCTCAGGGACCGAGTCCGGCGTGTAATCGGTGCCTTTGCAGTGAAAGTCAGGCCTGAGCGCCTCCAACAGATCCACTGGAGACCCCTCCTCGAAGACGGTCACGTAATCGACGGAAGCCAGCGCGGCAATCATCTCCGCCCGCTCGGCGGCAGGCATGGCCGGACGCCCCTCCCCCTTCAGCGAACGCACCGAGGCATCGCCATTGACGCCGACCACAAGGATATCCGCCAGCTCGGATGCAGCCTCGAGATAACGCACGTGTCCGACGTGCAGCACGTCAAAGCACCCGTTGGCGAATGCGACGCTTTTACCCTCTCGTCGAAGTTGTTCGATGTCACGAAGCAGCGCTTCGCGTTCCAGAACAGTGGCGTGAGATTTCTTCATGGCGTCGGAGGCTTTTGTAGCACAGAAGCACGCAATCGGAGTGGCGGCATCCTTGCCGCCTGGCTCGGCGCCGTCCCGCGGCGCCGTTCTCTCTGGCGCGCCGGGATCTGGGCGGCGGCGCGGGATGCCGCCGAGCCAGGCGACAGGATGTCGCCCCTCCGAAGTTTCTGACGGCAGCAGCGACGAAAACCTCGTGAGCAATAATCCTCACTCCTTCAACTGCTCGTCACGCTCGATGGTATGACGCAGCTCATCGTTCGCAGCCGTCGCTGTACCCATCTTCATGACGACAATCGAACCGCAGTAATTGGCCAGAACTGCGGCCTCGGCGAACGAGCCGCCTGCTGCCAGGCCGAGGGTGAATGCGGCGATGACGGTATCGCCGGCACCGGTAACGTCTGCGATCTGATCCGATCCATGGACCGGTATCAGGAATGGATCTCGATTGCCGCGTTCAAAAAGAGCCATGCCACGACTTCCCCGCGTGATCAGCACCGCCTGGGCGTCGAGACTCTGTTGAATGACTTCTCCCGCCGAGCGAAGATTCTCCTCTTCATCCCCGTCAAAAAACGACATGCCCGAGGCAGTGGCCGCCTCTTCTTCGTTCGGCGTCGCCGCAGTGACGTCGGGATATCGCAGAAGGTCATGACGTGAATCGAGCGTGACCGGCTTTCCCCGGTTGAACCCCGTGAGATTGGCGACCAGGGAGGGTGTCACGGCGCCATATCCATAGTCGGAGATCAGCGCTGCATCGGAGATGACCATCTGATCTCGAAGAAGCCAGGCGAATCGATCTTCCTCTTCATCGGTGAGCTCGACTCGATCTTCGACATCGAAGCGCACGATCTGTTGCCGCGTCGAGTGCGGCATACCGCCGAGGATCCGGGTCTTGGTCGGTGTGTGGAAACGCTTCAACCGCAGGATTGCACCACAATCGATACCGGACTGATTCAGTTGATCGATGAGGTCATTCCCCTCACGATCGTCTCCGACGACCGAGACTGGAATCGGCAGGCCGCCCAGGGACAGCGTGTTGTTGATGGCGTTCCCGCCGCCGCCGAGAAGAAGCTCGTCTCGGTACACTCGAAGAATCAGCACCGGCGCTTCCCGCGAGATTCGCTTCGGAACTCCGTAGATGAACCGGTCGGCGACGATATCGCCGTACACCACGACCAGCTTTCCCTTCATTCCTTCGACGAGTTGCAGCAGACGAGTGCGGCTGAACATCCCCCAAGCATGTCAGATGTCAGATGTCAGATGCTAGTGTGGTGGCTCCATGGCCGACGCTCTCAAAGAAGGCGAGGACTACTACCTCGAGCGCGGCTTTCTCGTCTTCACCGAGGTCTTCCTGAAGCGTCGCGGTTACTGTTGCGAGTCAGGCTGCCGGCATTGCCCGTGGGGGTTCAGGAATGAGGGGCGGACCGATGAGCCGGAGGACAGGGAGCAGGGTGAATGACCACACAACGGGGGGAGGCGGAATTCTGCCGCCTCTCTAAAGTTGCCCGTTCTCTAACGGCCCGGAGGGCCAGTAGGCCGGTAGCCAGTGGTGAGCGAAGCGAACCACTGGTTGCGAGTCCCCGAGAGAATCACGCGCCCCGGATGGGGCGCAGAGCAGTGGCAGTCGGCGCCTTCATTTCCAGAGCTCACTTCGCGGCTCGCGCCCCTGCCGGGGCTCGGCGAAGAATCAATGATCCAACCACACCAGTGGTTCGCTTCGCTCACCACTGGCTACCGGCTGGTCGGCCCTCCGGGCCACTGCTTAGGGCGGCAGGAATGCCGCCTACCCCCGACCGCTTACCTTCCTTCGGGAGAAGAGTTGGGAACCAAGGTTTCGTGAATCTCCCGCACCTTCACCACCGTCTTCTGCTCGTCCACCGTGAGCAACGTCTCGAGATCGAGGACCAGATACACCTCTTCGCCCTGCTCGATCACGCCGATGAAGAGGTCCCCCTGCAGACTTCGGATCAGCGGCGGCGGGGGAAGAATGCTTTGTGTGTCGACACGAATCAGCCGGCGGATCTCGTCGACCTTCAGCCCGAGAACACCGGCCGGCGAATCGGTGATCAGAACCAGAGGCGGCTTCTCGGGCGGTGGCAGCTCGGGATAAAGCCGGCTTCGTAGATCGATCACCGGAATCACCTCGTTGCGCACGATGACGATTCCCTCGAGGAATGCGGGCGCCCTGGGCACCGGCGTCGAGCCCGTGTAAGGGACGATCTGACGCAAAGTCATGATGTCGAGCACGAACAACTCGGGCCCCACCCGAAAGGTGATCAGCCGTATGGAGCGATTATCGTCGGCCATGAGAGCCTCAGTCCTATCCGCGGACTTTGAAGCGGCGGACTTCCTCGTCGAGCACACGGATCGAGTCGCTGAGGAATGTCACGGCGTCATTCATTTCCCCTGCGCTCTTGCGGTTGACCTCTGCGATCTCGCGGAGCTTCTCCATGGTCTGCACGATGGTCTCACTCTCACCGGCCTGGTTTGCCGTGACCTGGAAGATCTCATGCACCATGTCGATCATTCGCTCGGCCGCTTTGGAGATCATCACCGAGCCCGACTTCTGCTCCACAGTGGCCTGTCGGACATAGCGCGTCACCTCGCGCATGGTCTCGACGGCCTTGAGGATATGGTCCGAACCTGTGGCCTGCTGGTTGGTCGCCGAGTTGATCTGGCGAACCATGTCCTGCACGCGCTCGATGGAGCGGCTGACGGCCTCGCTGCCCTGGGCCTGCTCGCGCGTCGCCCCGGCAATCTCTTTGCCCATCTCCAACGACTTCGCGGCAGAGTCGAGGATCTTGTTGAGAGCCTTGCCGGCCTCTTGCGAAAGGGAAACGCCGTTCTCCACGTGTCGCGATTCATCCGACATGGACCGCAAAGCGTTGGCCACCTCCTCGCGCACCGAACCGATCAACGATCCGATCTCGCGCGTCGAGTTGGCGGTACGCTCCGACAAGTCACGAATCTCGGCAGCGACTACCGAGAATCCCTTCCCATGCTCGCCCGCCTGGGCGGCCAGAATGGAGGCGTTGAGGGCCAGTAGATTGGTTTGCTCCGCAACATCCTCGATGACGTTCAGGATCTTCCCGATCTCCGCCGACCGGTCGCCGAGTCGTGATACGACGCCATTCGACTCCACGACCGACTGTCGGATCTGCTCCATCCCATCCATCGTCTCTCGCACCGCGCCCATCCCCGACTCGGCAGCATCGGCAACAGCCAGGGCGAGCTCATACGACAGCGCGGCATTCTTCTCGACCTCACTGATCGAGGCCGCCATCTCCACCATCGACGCAGAGGTCTCGGTGACGAAAGTCTTGAGGTAATCGACGTTGGAATCGACCTCATTGATCGACGAGACCATCTCGTGCGTCGCCGAAGCGGTCTCTTCGACCGATGCGAAGAGCGAGTCGGTATGCCGCGAAACCTCTTCGAGCGAGGCCACCATCTCCAGAATCGACGATGACGTCTCTTCAGACGACGCCGAAAGAGCTTCGACATTCTCAGAGATCTTACGAATGCCGCTGTTGAGTTTGTCGATCGAGAAGTAGGCGTCGTCGAGCACGGCCCTCTGCTCGTCGACGCGCTCTATGACCGTTCGCGATCGGGAGCCGACCGTGTCGCCCACGTTCTTGAGCTTGCCCTGCGACTGGATGACCTTGGAGATGGTCTTCTCCAGATTTGTAGCCATGGAGTTGAAGGCGTCCCCAAGTGTTCCGATCTCGTCCCGGGAAACCACCGAGGTGCGCTGGGTGAGATCGCCGGAAGAGATCTGACTGGCTGAGGCGACAAAGGCGAGGATCGGCCGAACGACCAGCCGGGCCGCGGCCAGACCGAGCGCGATGGCCACGAAGAGCGAGAGCACGACAATCAGGGCGCTGCTGTTCGTCAGGCTCCGCAGCGCAGCCTCTGCAATCGACTCGTTGAATGCCAGACGGAACGCGCCGAGAGGCTTCACGGAGGGCTTGGCGGCCTCCGCTCGCGACTCAAAGAAGGGTCTGACAAAACCGAATCCATCGGAACCGCCGGACAGCTGAATCCGGTTGTCGACCGGATCGTGAACCGGTTTGGCATTGCGGAACGACGGAGGCATCCGACTCTCACCGGTCGAGACCAGGACGCTTCCGTCCGCACCGATGAAATCGGCATAGTCCACCATCGGATGCTTTTTCAGGTCGGCCAGGATCAACTTCATGTCGTCGGTCAGACCGAAAGAGACGTAATAGCCGGCCGTGGAAGAGATGGTATCGGCGACAAACGCTCCCTGCTGCGACGTCTCGCGCACGAAAGCACGTTTGACGATGGCCTGCTGAATGAAAAGGATCAGCAGCGCGATGATCAACGTCTGCACAACGATTGCGGCGATGAACTTCGTGCGGAGCTTCATCCGCTTGTCGCTCAGAGCCGCTCTCAAGTCCGCCATTTGTGAGCCAAGTGTACAGAAAGAGGGCCAATTGAGACTTGAGAATTGAGAATGGAGAAATCAAAGCCGGAGGACGGGGTCGGAAGACACTCGGGCCGGCAACGGCGCGTGCGGCGCCGCAAGGCCCATTCGACTCTCAGTTCTCAAATCTAAAATCCTCGTTTTCTCACCCCTCAACCCTTGGGAATGGTGCCTGAGAAGGGGGCGCTGAGATGATCCGCCCTGATCTCTCCATCCTCATTTCAGTTTTCTCAATTCTCAATTCTCAATTCTCAATTCTTAGTATCATCGCGGCCATGCCGCTGATCCGTTGCCAGAAGTGTGGGCAGGCCTACGACGTCCCGGCCGCCACGGCGGTCCGACTGCCGATGTCGGTTGCCACCTGTGCATGCGGCGAATGGCTGTTCGGCAGCAGGTCGGCGTTGCTGGCCCGCTTTTCGAAAGTCGGAGACATTGACGAGATCGACCTTCGCCCCTACCGCGTCGATAGCCAGCAGTCTCCGTCTGCCCCCGCCCTTGAGGTAGAGGAAGATGATCCGTTCAATATCTACCCGGCTCGAAGTGTGCGCGTAATCGCACGCGGAGCCGATGCCTCGATCGACAAGGTGTTCTCCATCGGCAAGCACCCACTGTGGATCGGCAGGGGAAGCTCGCATATCAAGCTCGACGATGCCGAGCTTTCTCTACGGCATTGCTCCATCTCGATGCGGCGCGGAGAACTGGTCGTGCGCGACGCCGATTCGCACACCGGAACCTTTCTGGACGGTGAAGCCATCGCCGAAGCGATTCTCGCCGAAGGAACGCACCTGCTCCGAGCCGGCGGTGCCCTGATCTGCATCGAGCCCACGTCCGCCCCCGGCGCCAGCGTCGAGCCGCTCGATACCGAATCTGAAAATCTCACCCCTGAGCTTTTCAAAAGGCTCCGCGAGAAAGGGGCGGCGAAAGCAACCGGAGAACGCAGGCGCCTCATGCTGGTATGCGTCGAAGGCGCCCTGGCCGGACAGCGTTTCGAGCTCATTGAAAACGAGATCACGATCGGAAGGGAGGGCGATGTCCGGGTTCCCGACGAGTACCTGTCCCGCAAACACTTCGCGGTAACGCCCGATGGACAGGGCGGCGCCCGCGTCCGAGACCTCGGCAGCCGGAACGGGACGTTTCTGAACACTCTCCCTGCCCGGAACACCAGGATTCACCCCGGCGACGAGATCAAGGCAGGGGTGAATCGCTTCATTCTGGAAGAGTCGGACTGAAGTGATTTCATCTTATCGACCTCTATTTACACTACCTCGGCCGCTTCGTTATACTGCAAAATCCTTTCAATTCCAGAGGCCCTTTTTATGCGGAGCAGTGATCCCCACGTGCAGCGTCTACTCGAATCGATTTCGACTCTGCTCGAACGCAGGATCGAGTTGACCGATGCCGAAACGGAAAACGAGACCATTGTGATCTCCCGCCCTCACCCGGGGGCTCACCGGATCGCCCTGCGCGATGCCGACGAGCTCCGGTTCAGTGAGGTAGAGCGCCTCTTCCTCCGCGAGATGCTGGAGCTCCTCGTCTCCGACGTGCACATGAAAGCCGAGTATCAGTCCCTCGATCAGCGCCTGCGGATGCTGGAGAAAGAAAACGTCGACATGTCGATGAAGAATCGCGCCCTGGCAGAGATCTCCTCGCGCGATGCGCTTACGGGTCTTTATACCCGCTGGTATGTCCTCGACAAGATCGAGGCCGAGATGAACCGCGCCCTCCGTCACGGCAACCCGATGTCGCTGCTCATGCTCGACATCGACCACTTCAAGCTGGTCAACGATGCCCACGGCCATCCTGTCGGCGATCAGGTTCTCCAGACTATGGGTCAGGTCCTCCGCGACTGTTGCCGTATCTATGACATTCCGGGACGCTATGGCGGGGAGGAGTTCTGTCTGATGCTCCCCGAAACAAAGCTCGACAAGGGGCTCCCTGTAGCCGATCGCATCCGGAAACGGATCGAGACCACGCCGTTTCTGGTCGGCGAGAAGACCATCCATCTCACCGCCTCCATCGGCGTGGCCGGACTCGAGAGCGTGCCGGAAGAGGGGCTCTTCGGGGCGACCTCACTGATCGAGCGCGCCGATCGGGCGCTTTACCTCGCCAAAGACAAGGGCCGCAATCGTGTCGAGCTCTGGACTTCCAACCTGATCCATCGCCCTGCTGTCGTGGAGCACTGATCCAAGATGACACAACTGATCGATCCAAAAGTCGAGGAGTTCCTCGAAAGCATCAAAAAGATGACCGGACATGGGATCGCGTTCGACACTGTCAACAAATCAGCAGTCGGACCGAAGGCCTGGGAGGTGCGCGGCGAAGACGACGAGGTCTACGGAACTCTCCGTGTCTTTTGCGAAGAAGAGGTCATCGCCCCGAAGTTCGAGGGACTGTATCTCCAGCTCAGCCACCTCATTGGTCACCAGATCGGTCTGCGGCAGCTCAATCTGACACTGGAGAGCCGCTTTCGGCTTCTCGATGCCCAGAATGCAGAACTGGCCGCCATCAATCGCGCTCTCTCCGACATCGCCTATCGCGATCCTCTGACGAACCTTTACCGTCGCTGGTACCTCATGGAGCAGTTCCGGCTCGAGGTGACACGGGCGGCTCGCTACAATCGTCCCTTTTCGATTCTCATGATCGACCTCGATCACTTCAAAGCCGTCAATGACACTCACGGACACGCCGCCGGCGACTTCGTGCTGCAGGGGTTTTCGCAGATTCTTCAACAAAGCTGCCGGACATCGGACGTACTTTCCCGATTCGGAGGCGATGAGTTCTGCGTCCTGCTCACCGATACGCCGATCAAGGGTGCCACCGACGTGGCCGAGCGGATTCGCGCACGAACCGAAGGGGAGCAGTTCGCCTATCAGGACGCCCGGCTTCGGCTGACCAGCAGTGTCGGCGTCGGCTCCTATGCCAGCAACATCGCCACACGCGGCCTCACACCGGAGACCATTCTCGAAGAGATCGACCAGTCGATGTACCGAGCCAAACGCAGCGGACGTAACGCCGTGCAGCTGGTTCGGGCGGACGCCTGAGGAAGCTGATTTCGAACTTGGGATTTCGAATTTCGAATTTGAAAAGATTCCGGCTTTTTTTAAATTCGAAATCCGAAATTCAAAATCCGAAATCTTTTTACGCCTCTTTACCGCCTCCCCCTTGACTTACGCCTCCTTACCGCCCATATTGTTCCCATGACGTACGTGACCGAGCGGCAACGAGATATTCTCGCCTTCATCCGTAAGTTCAAACAGGAGAACGGTGTAACTCCAACGCATCGAGAGATTTGCGATGCGTTTGGTTTCTCCTCCTACGGAACGGTCTACAAGCACCTCTCGCTTCTGCAGCAGAAAGGGTTGATCCGCCGCGACTGGAATCAGAAACGGGGGGTCGAGCTGGTAGAACAGCCCGACGAAGCCCCGGCCGCGAGTGGAGCGAGGCTTCTCCCCTTCCTCGGACACATTGCCGCTGGCCTGCCGCTCGAAGTGATGGAGAACCATGAGGAGATCACCGTTCCCCAGGAGCTCACTGGTCGAGGAGAGAACTTCGTACTCAAAGTGCGGGGCGAGTCGATGATCGAGGATGGAGTTCTCGATGGCGACTTCGTGATCATCGAGCGTCGCGACCGGGCCAGCAATGCCGAGATGGTCGTGGCCATGGTGAACGGCGAAGTGACCCTGAAGCGCTTTTACAGAGAAGGAAATCGGGTGAGGCTGCAGCCGGCCAATGCCCGGATGGAGCCGATTTTCGCGAAGGCGGTGGATGTCGTGATCCAGGGAGTCGTTGTCGGTCTGATGCGGCGGTTCTGAACGAACAGGGAGGGAAGCGATGGATATCGTGTTGAGGTTACGGGAATTGCGACGGTTGCGAGGGATGAGTCAGAAGGATGTCGCCCTTCGCTCTGGAATCGGGGAGAAAAGTATCTCCTCTTTCGAAACGGGGGACCGTGTCATGTCGATGAAGGTCGCCCAGCTTCAGAGATTGTTGCGGGTATACGGCGTATCGTTGAGTGAGTTCTTCAGCAGCTCTCTCGATCTGAAACTGGCTCCCTGGGACGACTGCCCGGAGACTGACGCGGCCCGCCTGTTTGACGATCTCGCCGAGCTTCCGCTGGAAAGCCGGGAAGCGCTTCTCCGCAAATTCAGTCTCATGGTCGATACAGCCCGTTCTGTCTATGGCGCCCAGACTCACAAAGGCGCCATGCCCTCCCACGAGCGGGAGTGGCAGATGCTCACGTCCCGCAACTGACGCGACCCGATGCGCCAGGATGCCGCCGCTCCCACCCCGGGAGTGGCGGCATCAAGCAGCGCACGGGCGGCCCCTCGCGATTCACGTTAGGCCCTTCACCTCATAGATATTGAACATGCTCGGCACACCACGCGCAGCTGCGCGTCCGGCACCACGAACACGGCCTCGACACTCTCGGCCCATCGCCACCGCGACGGGGTACCGGCCGCACGCCGTGCGGCCCTACGCCCGCCCGCTTGCGCTGATCACCGAACGATGAGGATTCCGCCGGGTACCGGACCGTCGTCTGCGAAAGTGGTTATTCACCGCAATGGAAACGGCCGAACAAACGTCTTTGCGATTCCCGCAGATGCCGTGTAGGGCCGCACGGCGTGCGGCCGGCACCCTTTTGGAAAACTGCGGCACCTTGAAACACCGTCGACACTCGGCCCATCGCCACCGCGACGGGGTACCGGCCGCACGCCGTGCGGCCCTAC
>DASZZV010000229.1:0-1985 GCA_035544835.1 Thermoanaerobaculia bacterium | reverse complement strand
CAGCGCGCGAAGGCGCGCGATAGACCTGTAGCACCGGGCGTAAGCCCGGTGTCTGGAGTTTGGCCGTCTCTTCTGACAGCGCCCTCCTCATCGAGCCGGTAAACTCTAAAAAATAAAGGCTGTTCCTTCGATTTAGTGTAGACTAGTTATATGACTAGTTATGAAGAGGAGGGCTTATGGGATTTCCGACTAGGGTTCAGACGATCAAGAGGAAGGGCAGCGAACAGTGGTACATCAACTTTCCTTCGGCCATCGTTCAAGCCTGTGAGTTCGATTACAGCGAGCCCGTCGAGTGGGTTCTCGAGGATCGCTTCACTCTGACTCTGAAACGAAAAACCGCGCAGGAGGCTGCGGCTTCAGCCGCTCAGCAGAAAAAAAAACGCTCTTGAACAATCGCTTCTTGCACTCGCCGAGCGGCTTCGACCGGTCTTCGTCGATCGTCGAACCTTCGAACGCTTTCAGCGGCTTGTCTGCGGACTACTTGCCACCGAAGGGCGTCACACCATCACCGCGATGATGCAGGCCACGGGAAGGGCCGATTGCGATTGGTCAGGCGACTACCGTGTGTTCTCACGCTCGCCCTGGGAGCCTTGCGAGGTGTTTCGTCGTTTGCTCCAACCGGCTCTCGATCTGTACCCTCCTGCGCGTCCGACGATCGTCGCTTCGCTCGACGATACGAATTTGCGAAAGTCGGGAACGCATATCCCGGGAGTTGCCTACCGACGCGATCCGATGTCGCCTCCCTTCCAGACGAACCTCATTCGCGCGCAGCGCTTCGTTCAGATCAGCCTCGCCGTTCCCTTTGGTACAGGCCCTTCGGCGGCTCGCGCGATTCCTGTCGGTTTCGATCACGCTCCTTCTGCCGGCAAAGTGAAAAAGGATGCAACGCCGGAGGAGATCTCCGTTCACCGCGAGCGGCAGAAGTCGCAGAGTCTTTCTTCGTATGGCGTGCAGGCCATCACCCGACTTCGCCAAGACCTCGATCAATCATCCAGATCCAATTCGCATCTTCTCGTTGCCGTCGACGGGAGTTACACCAACAAGACTGTTCTCCAACAACTCCCCCCACGAACTCACCTGATTGGACGCATTCGCAAAGATGCCGTGCTCCACGAACTTCCGACGGTTCGCACCGAGGCTCAGCGAGGGCGACCCCGAACGTACGGCGCGCGACTGCCGAC
Organism: Thermoanaerobaculia bacterium; assembly: GCA_035544835.1. Taxonomy (GTDB): domain Bacteria; phylum Acidobacteriota; class Thermoanaerobaculia; order Gp7-AA8; family Gp7-AA8; genus DASZZV01. Next base: position 804 of record DASZZV010000229.1, on the reverse strand, counting down.
TCCCGAAGAGCTTCGTCAAGATGAATCGACTCCCTGGACCTCCGTTCGAGTGTTTGCGGCGGGCCGTGAGCACGACTGTGATGTCAAACAAACGGCTCCGCTGCTGTGGAGAAAGGCTGGCTGCGATCTACCGCTCCGCGTGATCGTGATTCGGCCGCTGGGCTATCGCCTCTCCAAGAGCAGCAGGGTTCTCTACCGACAACCGGCGTATCTGATCACGACGGATCTCGACTCGTCTCTGGAGGCACTCATCCAGGCCTATTTCTGGCGCTGGGACATCGAGGTCAATCATCGCGACGAGAAACAACTCCTCGGTGTTGGACACGCCCAGGTTCGATCCGCCCGTTCCGCCGAGCGAGCGCCCGCATTCGCCGTCGCTTCCTACGCCATGCTTCTGATCGCAGCAGCAAACACGTATGGCATTGCCGCCCGAGAGCCGATCACCGATCTCCCCAAGTGGTTGAAACGTTCCGCAGCAAAGCAGGTTCGTCTGTCGACCGCGCAACTTCTCTGTCGATTCCGAACCGATCGGCGCTCTTCTTCAACCACCCAGCACCTCCCGAATTTCGAGCACTTCGCGCACAACGTCGAACGACATCTGAAGTTGAAAAAAAGCGAAATCACCCTGGCCGACGCCATTCAATTCGCAATGAACTGAGGACTTCGCCCCTCTTGTGGACTCGAAGTCCCTGCTTCCAAATGGCCAAACTCCAGGCACCGGGCGTTAGCCCGGTGAGGCGTCGGCTTCCCCATCTTTCTTTTTTCATTTCCGGGAGCCCGCGAAGGCGGGCGGCAGATCGCGCG
>DASZZV010000228.1:0-10660 GCA_035544835.1 Thermoanaerobaculia bacterium | reverse complement strand
CACTTCCCGGCTTTACGACGCTCGGCTTCCTCGAGCCAGCCACGCTTCAGCAGAGTCTCCGGCACGCTCGAGAGGTACGGCTTGATGTCCAGGATCGGAGTGCCCTCGAGCATGTCGATGCCCCGCACGCGCAGACGCCGTCCGTCCCGCGCCAGCAGCTCGACCACGGTCAGGCCGATCGGGTTTGGCCTGTACGGAGAGCGTGTGGCGAACACGCCGTGGGCACGATCATCGGAAGGAGGAGTGCCCATGAGCTCGAATCCCTGTGAACGATCAAAGATCCAGACGACGAACAGGTGCGAGAAGCCCTCGATGCCGGTCAGCCCCTGCTCGAACTCCGGCACGATCTCGAGGACGCCTTCAGCGGTATGGGCCGCACCCAGACCCTTCGGAATCTGCGATGTGTCTGTATAGGCACTTCGGACGAATCCGATGGGCAGCATGGTGACCGCTCGACTTTCCCGGTCTGTCATGCGAGGCGATTGTATCGTTGGCCGCCCCGCCGCGACAACGTGCGCTTGCTCCCGAAAGTGTGACTCGAATTCCATTCCCACAACCCTGCAGTCCGATCGGGTTCCATTCCATCAGGCCTTCAGAAGAGTCTCGAATTCGGAGGCCGGGACTGGCCGGCCGAGCAGATAGCCCTGACCGAACGCGCAATGCAGTGATCGCAGTTTCTCCAGCTGAGCTTCGGTCTCGATTCCTTCCGCCACGACTTCGAGTCCAAGCGATCTGGCGAGCGAGACGATCGCTTCGGGAATCGCTGCCGGCTGGTGCGCGCTCACAATGTCGGCAACGAAGGATCGATCGATCTTCAGCAGGTCGATCGGAAGTTTCTGCAGATATGAGAGCGACGACCAGCCGGTTCCGAAGTCGTCGATGGCGAAGGTGACACCGAGCTGCCGGAGTTGTTCGAAAGTCGTCATCGTCCGGTCCGTCGAATCCATCAGAATGCTCTCGGTAATCTCGAACTGCAGCAGGCGCGGGGCGAGATTGCTGCAGGACAGCGCCTCACTCACCGTCTCGAGAAGCGTCTCGGTCTGAAACTGGCGAGCAGAAAGATTGACGGCGACGAACAGATCGCGTCCCGCGACCGTCTGCCAGCGGCTCGCCTGTACGCAGGCAGTTTCGAGAACGTGCTTTCCGATCGTAATGATCAGGCCGGTTTCTTCGGCTATAGGAATGAACTCGGCAGGATTGACCATTCGATCACCTCGCTGCCATCGCGCCAGCGCCTCCACACCGGCAATCATGCCGCGCGCGAGATCGAAGATCGGCTGGTAGTGGACTTCGATTTCGCTGCGGCTGAGTGCTCCGCGCAAACCACTCTCCATGGAGAGAAACTCAACAACGCGCTGCCGCATCGTCTCGTCGAAGATCACGTGTTGTGCGCGCCCCATCGCCTTGGCGCGATACATCGCCGTGTCCGCGTCGCGCAGCATTTCCTCGGGCCGCGTGTAGATATCGGAGCGGATGACGATTCCGCTACTGGCACTGACGGTCAGTTCATTCGAGGTCAGGACAAAGGGCTCCGCGTAGAGCCGCTCGATCCGCTGCACGGCGCGGTAGGCGTCTTCCGGCGTCTCGATATCGTCGAAGATGAATGCGAACTCGTCGCCGCCGAGGCGGGCAATGGAGTCGCCCTGCCGAGTCGCCAGGAGCATTCGTTGTCCCACCGCCACGAGCAGCTCGTCGCCAACCATGTGGCCGAGGCTGTCGTTGACGTTCTTGAAGCGGTCGAGGTCGAGAAACACCAGGGCGAAGTTGCGGCGCTGCCGCTGCAGAAAGAGACGCTCCAACCGATCGATGAAGAGGGCACGATTCGGCAGGTCGGTCAGACGATCATGAAACGCATCATGGGTGAGCTGCTGCTCGGCGCGCTTGCGCGCTGTGACGTCGCGGAAGTAATACTGAAACATCCGCTGGCCCTGCTCGGTGTGCGAGGAGCCGACGAGCTCCACACTCGCGACCGTTCCGTCGGGCCGTTTGATCGTAATTTCGCGAAACTCCGGTAGCTCACGCCGCCCCGGCTCCAACTGCTCCTGCGCGACGTCGTCGATCAAAGAGCTCAGAGTCTGCCCCACGATGCCGGTGACGTCGCGCTGAAAAAGTGATGCCGTCGCCGGGTTCGCACGGAGGATCTCGAACGTCTCCTCACTGACGAGCACGATGGCGTCGTGAGAGCCGTCGAAGAGCCAGCGATAGCGCTGGTCCGACTCCCGGATCGCCTCCTGATGTCGCTGCGCCTGCTCTTCTTTCTCGCTTCGAATCTGCTCATAGCGCTCGCGATAAGTAAGGATGGAAAAGACATCGTGAAAGTCTCTGCTCTGGGCTCCCTTCGATTTCGCCTCGTCGACATATCGGAGATAGACGAAAAGAAGAGTGCCAAATGCCGTACCGCTGATCGTTTTCCCGATGAGCTGCCCGCCGAGGACTGTCCAGAAGATCGGACGCCCCCAGAAGGACAGAAAGGAGAAAACGATGCTGTCGAAATAAACCACGGCGAGCAGCGCGGCGACGATTCGTGGAAAGAGCGAGAGCACTCGCGCTCGAGAAAAAAGGAATTCATACAAGACAATCACCAGCAGCGAATCACAGAACAATACCAGCGTGCCGGCCATGAAAATGCGCGGATCGATCTGAAAGAAATCTTTTGGAATCTGAAGGAGATTGATGGCGATACCGCTCTTCATCTGCGCATTCGTGATGAGAGAAAGCAGCGTCAGCATCACGTTGGCAAACACGATTCCGTAGATCATCCGCCGCGTCTGCGGAACATCCTCACGCAGATAAACGAGAAGAATTGCGAAGAGCGACGAAGTAAAGAGCACGGCCGAACCGGGCGAGGTCGAGTAGCGGCCGACCAGGGGGAGGTAAACGGTGGCGGCGAGCACGGTCTGCAGATACTGTTGCGAGCCGATGAAGAGAAAGAGCGGCGTCAGCCCGAAGCGGCGGCGAAAGTAAAAAAGAGTGAGAATGACCAGAGCGACGAAGAGGACTTCGGCCGCAAGAAATGCGAGGGTCAAAGAGAAAAACGCCATGAGCAAGGGCCAGAAGCTGTGCCCCGGTCCTCCCAGTCCTCCCTATGCTACTTTTTTCCCCTCAGCAGCGCTTCGTTCTCGCATTTCCGGAGGCCGGTTCCTTGCGTGACCGGACAGTGGTCCTTACGGCAGAAAGCTCGCCTCGAACGAATTGCGGGCCATGCGCTCGATCTCTTCGCGAGTGAGAGACAGCGCGTCGGCCGCGGCGCTGTAGTTCTCGTTCACGTATCCACCGAAATATGCAGGGTCGTCGGAGTTGATCGTCACTTTCACTCCGAGGTCGAGCAGCTTGCGAAGATTGTGATCGCGCATCGTGTCGAAGACCCGCAGCTTCACATTGGAGAGGGGGCAGACCGTGATCGGGATCTGCTCGTCCACGAGACGGGCTACGAGACGCGAATCCTCGATGCAGCGAACGCCGTGGTCGATTCTCTTCACTTTCAGAATGTCGAGCGCCTCCCACATGTATTCGGGCGGGCCCTCCTCGCCGGCGTGAGCTACGGCCAGGAAGCCTTCGGACCGTGCGCGCTCGAACACGCGCGCGAACTTTGAGGGCGGATGTCCCAGCTCCGAGGAATCGAGGCCGACGGCTACGATCCAATCACTGAAGGGAAGGGCCTCGCCGAGAGTCTTCATCGCATCTTCCTCGCCGAGGTGACGCAGAAAGCAGAGGATCAGCTTCGAAGAGATCCCCATCTCTCGTGCCGCCTTCACCTGGGCCTCATGAATTCCGCGGATCACCGTCTCGAAGGAGATCCCGCGGCCGGTGTGAGTCTGGGGATCGAAGAAGATCTCGGCATGACGCACGTTCTGCGAATGCGCCTTCCGAAAGTACGCCAGCGTCATGTCGGTGAAATCCTCCTGCCGGATCAGGACGCTGGCGCCTTCGTAGTAAATGTCCAGAAAGCTCTGCAGGTCGTTGAACTGATAGGCGCGGCGGAGTGCCTCGACGCTCGAGTAACGCAGCTTCACTCCGTTTCGCGAGGCCAGCTCGAACATCAGCTCCGGCTCGAGAGTTCCCTCGATATGTAAATGCAGCTCGGCCTTCGGAAGGGATTCGATGAGGTCTCTCATCACGCTGGTAGTGTAGCGCTGGCCGAGTTAAGCCGATCGCTTGCTTCTTGTGTGGCACAGGCACTCTTGCCTGTGTGCCGCGGCGTCGAGCCGCGGCGTTCCTGTAGGGATTCACAGGGAGCTCGGCCTCGACGGCCGACACACAGGCAAGAGTGCCTGTGCCACACAAGAAAGAACGAGAGGTTCATTTAGTAGCTCTCGGTCGGCTTGTCCCGCGAGTACACGTTCGCTGTCCAGCAGCGGTCGAACTCTACGCCGGCGGAGCGGTAGGAGTCGCGGACCTGTTCGGCGTCGGCGGCTTCGAATTCGCAGATGAGCCGTTTGCGGTCGAGTGAGAGGTAGCTGCGCATCCACCGCGCGCCATGCGCCTCGAGGCATTTGTCGATGCGTTTGGCAGCGCTGCCAAGCTCCTCTTCGTTGACCGGGACCTCAAAGTTTTGCTCGAGAACGAGTGTGGCCATAAGTTGCCTCCTTCATGAATTTTCGGGCCCGTGCCGTTAGATCGGGCGACGCTTTGGTCCGCAGTCCGAGAATGCATCGAGCGATGGCCGTTTCGCTGTCACGCCCGACTGCTTCTGCAGCGACAACCGCTTCCTCGGCGTGGAGCCGCGCATCATCAACGAGACCTCGTTTCATTTCGATCTGCGCCACGAATGTCAGCGCCCATGCCAGATCGCTCTTGCTGTCGACCTCGCGTAAACGCGCCAACGCGCCCTCGAGATCGACGGAGTGTCCTGCCAGCCAGTGCGCGAGCATCTCCAGCACATCGCTGCGTACCAGTTCGCTTCCACCCTTCATTTTCGTGGCGATCGGTCGCAGGCGCTCGCAGAATTGCAGGGCCAGCGCGGCGTCGCTCTGCTCGAGAGCGGCGATGACCATTCGCCAGAGAGCAATCCATTCGCGCCAATGATCCTGCTGGCGTGCCGCGAGCTCGAAGGCCCGCTCGAGATGCGGCATCGCTTGAGCGACCCGGCCGTGATGGGCATGGAGAAATCCGATTCCCAGGTCCAGCTCGGCATTCTCGATTCCAATGGCGCTGGCCTGGCCGAGCAGAGATTCGGCTCGGGCCACGTCGCGTTGAAGAAAGAGCAGGCAACGAGCCGAGTTAGCCATGGAGAGCGCCACGGTGGCCGCGTCGGCGGTCTGGCTCAGCTCCGCAGATTGAATGGTTGCGCCGGCTGCGTCGAGGTAGCGATTCGATTCTTCGTAGAGGCAGGCCAGCAGGTGTGCGCCCAAAGCCGCAATCTTCGGCAGGCCCGCGCTTCGCGCCGCTTCCGTCAGCGATGCCAGCCGGCCCGTCAACTCGACCTTCTCACGCACCGGTGTTCGCGACATGACCAGGACGTTGAGCAGCCCCATTTCCGTCTCGAGGCGAAGATTGCCGCTCAGTGATTCAACGAGCTGCAGTCCCCGACGAGCGACGCTGACGGCTTCGGCGTACGCAAACATTCGCAGGCAGCGGTTTCCCGCATCGACGGCGGCCGTTGCGGCGAGAGCGTGATCGCCGGCCAGTGAAGCGTGGTGCACGATCTCCCCCGCCAGTGCGCCATCACTGTCATGCGTCTCGTGCAGGGCCCGCGCGATGTGCCGATGCACGAGCGTACGTCGCGGCCCGGAGATGGCCTGATAGGCGACCTCGCGAACCAGGTCGTGCCCGAAATCGTAACGGTCGCCGGCAGCTCGGATGATTCCGCATCGCTCCAGCCTCTCCAGGGCTTCCAGCATTTCACCCGCGGCCATTCCCGTGGCCCGGCCGACGATCTCGGCATCGAACTGACGGCCCACCGCCGCTGCCCAGGAGACAACTTCGCGCGCCGATCCTTCCAGCTGCGTGATCCTCTCGCCGATGACCTGCAGGAGCGAGCCCGGACGATGCGCCCGCCCGAGCTCGATAGTGAAGAGCGGATTTCCCCCACTCTCCGATGCGACGCGCTCGACATCTTCCGGCGCGGCCACAGCGCGGGCCAGGGCGATGGTTTCCTCGGCGGTCAACGGTTCGAGATCGAAACGGCGAAGACGTTTTTCTCGCGCCAGCTCCCGGATCAGGCGCATCGCCTTCGGGTTATCCTCCAGCTCTCCACTTCTTGCCGCAAGGACGATGCGGCTCGTCGATGTTCGGGCGACGTAGTGGAGCAGCGCGGCCGAGGCCTCGTCGATCCATTGGAGGTCGTCGATGGCGATGAGTGCGACACCGCTGAGCATCTGCACGACGGCCTCAAAGAGCCGGGTGCGGTCCGTTTCATTCGGAAAGCCGCCGAGGGCGTCGATCCAGAGTCCGTAGGGACGGATCATTTCCGCGGCGAAGGCGCGACCGTAGAGAGTAGACCCTGCGGTACGTATGCGAAGCTCCTCGAGCAGACGGCTCTTGCCGATGCCCGGTTCACCGGAAAAGAAGACCACGGTATTGACCGGCTCAAGGGCCGCGAGCTCACGCGATCGGCCGACAAACAGGATTGCCGGCGGCGAAGCCTGAGGGAAGGTGGCCGCACTCGGAGCCGGCGTGGGTGTCTTTCCAATGGTCCGTCTCGCATCTTCCACCACGGGGCCGGGTCGCGCGCCTAGCTCTCGTTCGAAGATGGATCGGCAGGAGTCATACTGGCCCATCGCTTCGTGGCTCAGGCCGAGCGAGGCCAACAGACTGATGAGCGCACCGTGAGCCTGGTCGTTGAAAGGATCAAGCATCACGCGGCGGCGGGCATGCCGGAGCGCTGCTTCATTGCGCCCGAGTCGCTGGGTCAGCTCGGTCAGAATCGCGATGTGCGTCTGACGAATCCGTTCGCGTTCGCCGATGCACCACTGCTGATATCGGAAACAGCCGGGAAGGTCGAGCCCGTCGAGAAACCCGCCTCGGAACAAGGCGGCCTGCTCTTCGAGCAGATCGGTCGTTTCGTTGACGGGGGTCCCGATGCGGCGAATGTCGATCGCTGCCCCTTCGCAACGGAATTCGACATGATCGCGGGTCGTGACGAGATGAGAGCCGGTCAGCGGCCTCAGTTTCGTCAGGCTCCAGCGAAGGGCTGCGCGCGGATCATCCGGGCCTTCCCACAGCAGCTCGCAGAGACGCTCACGCAGATGCGGGCGCGCCGTGGCGGCGAGGTAGGCGAGAAGTGCGCGCGACTTCTTCGAAGCGGGAAGCGGCACGGCCTGGCCGTCCCGCACCACTTCTAACTCGCCGAGCAGCCGGATCTCGAGCATTTTGGGTAGACGATTTTACGCCTTTGCCTCAAACACGACGATCTGCTCATGCGGCGAAGCGGATGATCTCCAGCTCTGCATTCGAGTCCACCTGGGCGAGGATGGCCTCGACTCGCTTGAACGTCGCGTCGGCGATCGCGTACTCACTGCAGCGATCGCACTGCAGGACAGGAAGGCCTTTGAGAATCACGATCGTCCTCTCGCTCGTCTTGAACGGGAGATCGGTCGTCGTCCGTTTCATTTTGCCGCTGCAAACTCGGCATTTCATCGAGATTTCCTCCGCAGGAATCCAAGCTCCCACTCGTCTTTGTCGGGACGGTAGGCTGTCACCACTCGAGCATTATCACCTTCGGTATCAATCGCGAACAACACGTGAAACGTTCCGGCGGCGAGCACGAGGTAGCTCGGAAGATACTTGTCGTCTGGATATGCCTCTACCAGCTGATAGGAATCGACGGCGGCGAAGATCTCCTCGCGCGATATGTGCCTACGGTCGAGCCGCATGTTCACATGGTATGTCCAGAAGATCGAACGTCGCCGGATGCAATCCTGAATGAATACGACCGGGTTCTCAGAAAGCCTTTCAGTCAAGCAATATACCTCGGCATCAGCATGGTCTCGAAATTAAGACAATTTTCTCAACGCTCGCGCGCTATCCTCGTGCCACCTTGCGACTATGAATGATTTTGGCAAGAACGAAAGGCTTGGCCCTCTTCGCGTTCTCTCCTCCTTCGCGTTCCCTCTCCGTGTGGCAAAGGTATGCGAGAAGTGCGCGCGACTTCCCGGAAGCGGGAAGCGGGACGGCTGGCCGTCCCGCACCACTTCTAACTCGCCGAGTAGCCGGATCTCGAGCATATCAGGTCAGTCGATGTTACGCCTTTGCCTCAAACACGAGGTTGAACGGTGTCTCTGTGGCACGACGGAACTGCGTGAAGCCTCCACGGGTCACGACCTCACGAATGCGTGATTCACCAGCCTGAGCGCCGAGGCAAAGGCCAACTTCCTGGGAGCGCGAGGCGGGCGTGCAGATCATCGTCGAGGCCGAGTAATAGGCGCGGCCCACCGGATTGAGGTTCTCCTCCACGCGATCGTTCGCGAAGGGCTCGACGATCATCCAGGTCCCGTCCTTGGCCAAGGAGCGCAGAACGTGCGTGGCCGCCCCGACCGGGTCGCCCATGTCATGCAGACAATCGAAGAATGCCACCAGATCGTAGTCCGTGCCGGGATAGTCCTTCGCCGCGGCCTGCTGGAACGTTACGCGGCCGGCCACGCCGGCGTGCTGCGCGGCCTTCCGTGCCGCCTCGATCGACGGGCCGTGGTAGTCGAAACCGACGAACTGCGATTTCGGATAGGCCTTCGCCATCAGAATCGTCGATGCGCCGTGACCGCACCCGATGTCTGCCACCTTCGCTCCCCGCTCCAGCGTGGCAGCGACGCCCACAAGAGCGGGGATCCACGACGAGACCAGGTTGCCGACGTAGTTAGGCCGGAAGAATTTCTCGGTCCCTTCGAAGAGCCCTTTGTCGTGCTCGTGCCATCCGAAGCCGGCGCCGCTGCGAAAAGCGTCCGTGATCCTGGCCTCCGACCGAACTGCCGCGACCGCCAGAATGAATGCACCCGGGAGATAGGCCGGGCTCTCTTCATCCGCCAGCGCAAAGGCCTGCTCGGGTGAAAGTGAGTAGGTGCCGTGGTCGGCGTCGTACATCACGTATCCCCCTGCTGCCTGGGCGTTGAGCCATTCGCGAACGTACCGCTCGGTCGTCTCGGTCCGCCTCGCCAGTTCCCCCGGCGTCTGCGGCCCACCTGCGGCCAGGCCCTTGTAGAGACCGAGCTTCTCGCCGATCACGACCAGCCCGGCATGGAGCGTGGCCCCGAAGTCGACCACCGCCCGTCCCATGAACTCGTTCAGCTTCTCCTGATTGATTTCCATGACTTCCTCCTATCGTCGTGGAACTTAAGGCCTGATCGTGGGAGGGAGCGTTGGAATCAGCGTTGAAATTGTGCTCGGAAGAAAGGGGCGAGTCTGAAAGATTGAAAGAAAGACATCTCTCCTTTTCAATTTTCAATTTCCAATTTTCAATTCCATCAGGTCAGCGCCTTCCGCATTGCAGCCGTTGACGCGTCGCGGAAGCGGGCCTGGTACCAACGCGAAAAGGGATAGCCGAGCTTCGCAAGAAGTGCGCGAGGCCTGGACGCAGCCCGGATCAGGTAGGACACCTCTTCGCTCCGGGAGTTGAAGGACACGGCGAAGATCTCCTCCCCCTGTTCGGCATGCTCAGTGAGGGTTCCATACGCAAAACCGTATTGCTCTTCGTCTCCCCCATCACTCATGCCGTAGACAACCCGGCAGGAGTTGAGCGACCAGAAGCCGAGATGGCGGGCGATCACGGCCACATTAGTTCCTTCCGTGGTCGCAGCCCCTTTCGGGAAAACCTCACACCAGCCGATGTTGAACATCTGCCAGGTGTCGATGGCCCGCTTCGCTGCATCGAAATCGCCCCGACCGCTGCCGATGCTGGTGCCAAGCACATCGAGATTGAACCCATGCGCATCTCCCCGCGCAATGCCGACTGGCGAGTAGGACAACCGCAGCGAGCCGGCCCGAGCCAGCAGGCTCTCAATATCGCGATCACGGGGTTTGTTGAGCAGGAACATTCCTGGCGACCGGGATTGGAATCCCTTACGGTCCCTGCTTCCTGTACCACGAGTAAACCTTCCAGCCTCCGATGAGCAGGAGAAGGAAGAATCCGATCATCAGGAGCCAGCGGATGATGGTTGTCACCGAGGGGAGAACGAGGCCTACGAAGCCGAGGAAGACGACGACAGCAGTCAGCTTTCCGAGCGGGGTCTGGAGGAAGTCGCGAAGCTTACTCTGGATCACGCCCTTGAATTCGCGTTGCGCAGGAGCGCTTGGAGATGGCGATACTTCCACCCGTCGAGGCGGTGGGCTGACGGTTCGTTGAGTCATTGCTACCGGCGCCGGCGTCACAATTTCCGTCGGCGCGTTGACGACCACGGTGGGGCTTGCCGGGTGCGCTGGACGCGGCATAATCGCCGGGGAAGCGGTCGCGCCGGTCGACTGAAATTGAGTCGGCCCGGTTTGAGGGGTGAGTTGTTCGGTTTGCGACAGCGCCGCGTCCGACTCCCTCGTGCTCGCCAGCGGCTGGTCCGGGAGCGTCGCCAGAATCGCGCGCAGCTCTTCGGCGAACTCGGCGGCCGTGGCGAAGCGGCGCGTCCGATCCTTTTCAAGGGCCTTGAAGACGATGCGCTCGATCTGTGGATCTCCGATCGAGTCCGTTGCCAGCGGCTTGGGCATCGACCTGGAGTGAAGCACCACGTACTGGTGTGGA
>DASZZV010000227.1:0-6000 GCA_035544835.1 Thermoanaerobaculia bacterium | reverse complement strand
GCCGACACACAGGCAAGAGTGCCTGTGCCACACAAGAGATCTCGCCGCTAGCCCAGGGCTAGTTCGCTGCGGTCGGTGGGGGAGCTGCCGCATCGAGCTCGGCCGCGGCTTCCCCCCCTGTTTCATCGGATGCCGGAGCGGTATTCTTGACCTTTGCACCGGCAGACTTCTTCGACTTCGCCCCCGCCGATTTCGGTTCGTCGAGATACCCGGCGCCTTTGAGCTTGTCCAGGATGCTCTGCTGCGCGTCGGTCAACGCCCCGTCCGGTGCGCCGGGATTTCCCGAGGGCTGCCCGATGCTGGCGATTAGCGCCGCCGATTGACGTGTCGTGACAGCAGAGGCCGGCTTGTCGAAAAACTTCTGAGCAGCCGCCTCGACGCCGACGGTGTTGCCGATCGGAGCGCTGTTCAGATACAGCTCCATGGTCTGCTTGCGTGACAGCAGACGTTCCATCGGCCAGGCGGCGAGCCAGGACTCCACCTTGCGAATCGGATTCGTCGGGGTGAAGTAGAGCTGCTCGGCGAGATGCACTGTCACCGGTGAAGGCAAAACGTCGAATTTTCGTCGCTTCAGTCCCTGGCGCAGAGCGAGGGTCCATTGGGCACTGGTCCGCAGAACGGGTCGCTCGAAGAACTGCGGATCCTGTGTCACCAGAACGCTCCGGCGCAATGTCGGCGCCATATTCGATGAAGATGTCCAGGCGAAATCAGCTGCGCCGGCACGCTGCGCAGCCGCACCGGCCGCTGCAATTCTGGCTTGTTCGTCAGGGAGATTCTCGATCGCCGGAAAACTGCGCCAGAGAATAACGCCTGCCGCCAGGACCGAAAGGATCAGCGTCCAGCGAACGACCGCCGCGACAGGAAAACTTCTTGCCGCTCTTTTTGTCTCGAGACGAGGGCGTTCCCCGCTCGCCGGTTGAACGGATGGAATGTCCATTTGCCCGGGCTCGGACGACGACACCTGCTCTTCTAGATGGGGGGCGCGAACAGCTATCGTCGGCGCGTATTCGTCGACCGGCATCAACGGTGTCTGAGCCAATGCCCTGCGAAGATCAATGGCCAGCTCACGAACCGATGGATAGCGTCCCTCGGGATCTTTGACCAGACACCTGCTGATGATCCGGGTGATGTTGGGGGAGACGCCAGCACTGATCTCGGTGATCTCCGGTGGCTCGGAAAAGATGATCTTGTGCATCGTGTCGATCACCGAATCGGACTGGAAGGCCCGCTTGCCGGCGACGATTTCGTAAAGAATGCATCCGAGTGCAAAGATGTCCGACCGCTCGTCGACATGTGCCCCATGAACCTGCTCGGGCGACATATACCCCACAGTCCCCATGACCATGCCTTCCTGCGTTTTCTCGGCTGCAGCGGCGTCGGCGCGTTTCTCGGTGAGCTTGGCCAGACCAAAGTCGACGACCTTTGCGTAGCCGTCTGACGTGATCATGATGTTGTCGGGTTTCAGATCGCGATGGATGATGCCGGCGTTGTGCGCTTTGGAGAGTCCCTCGGCGACCTGTGCGAGTACCGAGAGCAGCGTCTTCGTATCCTCTTTTTTCTTGATCGCTGCGCGCAGCGTTTCGCCTTCGATGAACTCCATGGCGATGTAGTGGATTGGGTCGGAGGAAGGTGGACCGGCGGTGTTCTCGTCCAGCTCCAGTCTGGCCTGGCCGATCTCGTAGATCGTCACGATGTTCGGATGATTCAAAGCCGAGGCAGCGCGAGCCTCCTGAACGAAACGGCGAACACGATCGACACTCTCGAGAACGCCGGCTGAGAGAACCTTGATGGCCACGGGACGATGAAGGGTCGTGTCTTCGGCGCGATAAACCTCGCCCATACCACCAGCCCCGATCTTGCCTACGAGACGGTAGTGGGAAATCACGCTGCCGGGAGGCAGAGAGGCATCGTCAGTCATGGAGATCGTTTGATTTTAGCGCCCGTGTAGATGATTCGGAACAAGGAGTTTACTCGACGGAAGACCCTACTCGTTCCTGAGGTCGGCCTGTTTCGGATATCGGACGAACGCTCCATCCTGATAAATGATGTCCTCTTTAAAGTCGGTGGTCGCGCGATGCTGCGACTGAAGCATGGGGAATCTCCACAATGCTTACATTCTCTCACCACAACCGGAGTGGCGGCATCTCTGCCGCCTGGCTCGGCGGCGTCCCGCGCCGCCGTTCTCGTGAAAGCGATCCCGGATGGGGCGGCGTCGCGGGACGCCGCCGAGCCAGGCGACAGGATGTCGCCACTCCGGTCGGGTGCTAAGCTCTCCTTTCATCGCTCTGCAAGGAGGCCTCTCATGGTCCGTCGTCTAACTCTTCTTCTGTCCCTGCTCGCGCTCCCGTTGTGGGCGGATCAGGATCCCGGTACCCGATTTGCCGTTGCCATCGAATCCTCGGATGTCGCTACCATTAAGGAGATGCTGGCGTCAGGAATCTCCACGGAGACGACCATTGAATACGGCGAGCACAAGATCACGCCACTCATCAAAGCGGCATGGGATGGCGAAGAGGAGATCGTCAATATTCTTCTCGCATCCGGAGCGAAAGTGAATGCGAATGCGACGGATACGGGCGAGACGGCGTTGATGAATGCCGTCACGCGAGGGCATATCCCGATCGTCAGGATATTGATCAAGGCGGGTGCGGATGTGTCGCCGAAGAACAAGTTCGACTTCAATGCCTTCACCTCGGCGGTTGCAGCGGGGAACCAGGAGATCGCCGGCCTGTTGCTCGATGCCGGAGCCAAAGTCGAAGCCGGTGCATCCGGCTTGACGCCACTGCAGTTCGCCGCCAGCTCCGGCAACATCGAGATGATCCGCTTTCTCGTCAAGCGTGGCGCGAATGTGAATCACGGCGCGAAGACCGGCGGTCAGACCGCGCTGCTCTCGGCCATTTATGGCGCCCATCCTGAGGCCGTTCAGGCGCTCGTCGATTTGAAAGCGGACGTGAGCGCGAAAACCAGCGACGGAACGACTCCGCTCAAGGCAGCGCAGAAAGGCGATCAGGACGACATCGTCAAGATCCTGAAAGCGGCTGGTGCAAAGAAATGATCGCGAACCGCGTTGTCCTGTTCGTCGCGCTTCTATCGGCCAGCTCGCTATTCGGAGCGATTCCAACCGGTAAGGCCAGCGGCGCCATTGTCGTCAGTGGCAAGTCGACCCCTGTGAAGTTTGCTTATGTAGTCGAGAAGAACACTCTGCTCCGCATCATCGTCTCCGACAAGGAGTTGAGCGAAGCCGACCTCGAGGAGGCCTCCTCGCTGAGCAGTGATGCCGAAGAAAACGGAATTGCCGCGGTAGTAGTCCAGCTCAACGAGGATGGGAAAGCAGAAGAGGTGTTTTTCTTTCATCCCAAGCTGCCGGCGGGCCTCTCCGTGCGTGAGCTCAGTACCTTTCAGCCGAAGAAGACCGCTTCGACGAAGCTGTCCGGTCGGATCGTCCTGGATGATCCAGGCAACTCCTTCACGTATGACGTCACTTTCGAAGCTCCGATCGTTCATAGCAAGGTCAAATCTGATCCGTTGCCGGCCGACGCCACGCCGGCCCAGCACGCCCTGTGGCGGTTGAAACAGCTCGAAATCGAATACGACGAATCGAGCTTCCGCAGCCGGATTCTGCGGGACGATGCCGATGCCGTGAAACTGTTCCTCGAAGCCGGCATGCCGGTCGAAACCCAAAACGCCCTGGGTGAGGCTGTCGAGCGCGGCAATGCCAAAATCGTAAAGATGCTCATCGATGCTGGAGCCGATGTGAACAAGCGTGATGAGTCGGGCGGCTCTCTGGTCATGGCAGCGACTGAGAAACCTGAAGTGATGAAGCTCCTCATCGACGCGCATGCCGACGTGAACGCTGTCAACGAGTACAAGGTCGATGCCCTGGCCGAGGCAGCGGAACAGGGGCACAACGATGTCGTCAAAATGCTGCTGGCAGCCGGAGCGAAGGTCAATCATCGCGACCCCTCCGGCGGCACCGCTCTTTCCGTGGCCGTATTGCGCGGCTACAAGGACGTGATCCACACGCTCATCGATGCCGGCGCGGACGTGAAGAGAGACAAAGAGGACTTGCTCGATCTGGCCAAAGACAAACCGGAGATCCGGGCCATGATCGAAGCGGCCGCAAGAAAGAAGTGAAAGCGCGTTGATGCCTAGCCTGGTGGCCGGACATTCCGATGTCCGGCGGGTCGCAAAGCCCTGTCAGTTGCAAAGGGCAATTCTGCTCCGGCCAACAGCCGGACATCGGAATGTCCGGCCACAATAGGTTCAGATCACTATTAACATGACTGCCATCCCATCGTTACCGCGCTCCCCGGTTCCCGGACGTTACATGCGCATCATGCAGCGCGATCCGATTCCTTTTCTTCGCCGGCTGGCTCGGGAGCAGGGAGACGCCGCGCAATTCGTCATCGGCGGTCAGAAGATCGTCCTGCTCAGTCATCCCGACCTGATCCGCGAGCTGTTGGTCACGCAGCATCGCTCCTTTCACAAGAGCCGCGTTCTTCAGCGAGCCAAGGTCGTCTTCGGCGAAGGGCTGCTGACCTCCGAGGGTGAGTTTCACAAACGACAGCGCCGGCTGGCTCAGCCGGCGTTTCACAGCGAGCGCATTGCCCGCTACGCTGCCGAAATGGTGGCGCGTGCAGCGGCCATGCGGGATCGATGGCACGACGGGCAGGTCATCGATATGCATCACGAGATGATGTCGCTCACGCTGTCGATCGTCGCCAGGACATTGTTTGGCGCCGAGGTCGAGAAAGAAGGCGACGAGATTGGCGGGGCGCTGACCGACCTGATCGATCTTTTCCCGCTGCTGATGAATCCTCTCACGCCGATGCTTCAGAGGATCCCTCTTCCCTCGACTCTTCGCTTCCGGCGTGCCATCAAGCGGCTCGATCGGACCATCTACTCCATCATCGCGGAACGCCGCGCCAGCTCAGTCGATCGCGGTGATCTGCTCTCGATGCTGCTGCTCGCCCAGGACGAGGAAGGCGATGGGGGAGGAATGACCGATCAGCAACTTCGAGACGAGGTTCTGACCATTTTTCTGGCGGGTCACGAGACTACGGCGAACGCTCTGTCGTGGACGTGGCTCCTGCTCTCGCAGCATCCCCAGACCTTCGAGAAAATGAAGGATGAGATCGCGGCTGTGCTCGGCGATCGATTGCCGGCACCGCCGGACTATCCTCGACTTACCTTTGTCGAGATGGTCCTGGCCGAATCGATGCGTCTCTATCCTCCGGCCTGGGCGGTGAGCCGACTGGCATTGAACGATGTCGAGCTCGGTACCTGGAGCATTCCTCGGGACACGGTCGTGGTGGCCTCCCAGGCGGTGACACATCGCGATCCGCGGTTCTGGCCGGAGCCCGACCGCTTCGATCCGATGCGGTTTACGCCGGCTGAGAAGAGCGCACGTCCGAAGTTCGCTTATTTCCCATTTGGAGGAGGACCGCGTGTCTGCATCGGAGAGGGTTTCGCCTGGATGGAGGCGGTGCTCATCCTCGCCACGTTCGCGCAGCGCTGGCGCGTCGAGCTCATTTCGGACAGAGTAGAGGCGCAGGCTTCGATTACTTTGCGGCCGCGTCATGGGATGGGGATGAGAATACGAAATTGAAAATTGAAGATTGAAACTTGAAAAAATAAGAAGGCGAGGAAGGATGGCAACGTGTTGCCGGTCTGATTGAGGACTGTGTCATCCCTCGCTGCGGCTTCTAATGAACCTCCAGTATCTATGCTGGTTTCCCGAGCTTGTCATCTTGAGCAAGGGACGACGCTGCGTCGCCGATGAGGGAAAAAAACGTGCTTGTCATCCTGAGCCGCCGCGGCGAAGGATCTCCAGCGGCAGGATCTGAATTCAGATCGCTATATCTTGAGATCCTTCGCTGCGGCTTCTAAGAAACTCCCTGTATTTACGCGGGTTCCCCGATGTGTCATCCCGAGCCGCAGCGAGGGATCTGGGCGGGGGCCCTTCCATCGTGGTGCTCGCAACCATTTTCGATTGCCAAG
>DASZZV010000226.1:0-1766 GCA_035544835.1 Thermoanaerobaculia bacterium | reverse complement strand
GCCTCGCACAATCGTAAGAGAGCTCCAAGACTCCACACCGCAAGGCCCCCTCCCAGATCCCTCGCTCGACGCTCGGGATGACACCCTGGTTTCTTTCACTCAGACGCCGCGCTCCGCGGTCAATCGCTCAGGATGACAACGCTTTATTTGGGCCTTCAACAACGGGCTACCGTCCTCCGCTCGGGAACGACGCATTGGCGACTCTGAAACAGACTGCGCCCTGAAGCGACGCCGGAAGATAGCTGCCGGCGTGCTTCAGGGCGCGCGGTGGAGATCATGTCGTCGGGCGTCAGCGCATGGCCTTGACCACTGTGCGACTGCCCTTCTTCGCTGCCTTCTTGATCGCTGTGCCGAGGTCGCTGAGGCCCTTGGATAATTCCTTGCCGGCGACTTTGCCGCCAGCCTTCGCGGCCTTCGAGGTTTTCGCAGCTGTCTTCGCCAGCGATTTCTTTCCCTCAGCGATTTTCTTAATGGCGACCTTCCGGCCCTCTTTCATTTTCGCCTGCGCCGCATCCTGGATGTCTTCAGCCATGTTGCGAGCTGCTTTCTTCGCTGCTTTCACTTTTGGCTTCGCGGCTTTCCTGGCCTTTCTCGCCAGATCCGTTGCCAGGTCTTGTCCCTTCTCCAGTGCTTTCTCGGAGAGGTCCTCGATCGCTCTGCCGGTCTTTTTCGCGAATCGTGCTGCAACCCTTTTTACCTTCTTCGTCACTATTGCCACGTTTCCTCCAGACTGCTTTCAATTTACTCAATTATGAATCCGTTGCTGGCAAACACAACAAGGTTCATGCCACGAGCGCGCTGCATCGGTGGCAGATCTCCTGCTCGGGAGTCACTTCGTCGCGATACTGCCAGCAGCGCGCGCATTTCACTCCGCTGGCCGGCGTCATTGTGATTCCTACTTCACCGATTCCGTCAAAGGTGATCTTGTCTCCGACCACCGCAGCGGAGCGATGCTCGACGTGAGAGACGATGAAGAGCTGGGCCAGGTCGACACCGAGTCCGCCGAGTAGTTGCTTCATGTCGAAGCCGCCGCTCAGGACGATGTCGGCCTCGAGCGATTGCCCGATCTGTCCGACGCCGCGAGCCCCTTCGAGCACCTTCGAGACGCTTTCACGAAGACGGAAGAGACGATCCCAGGCCTCACGCTGCTGCGCTGTCAATCGCTCCGGAGCGTCCTCGGGGAATTGCGTCAGATGGACCGATCCCTCGCGCGATCCAGGCATCGCTTCGTAGATCTCGTCAGCGGTGAAGGAGAGGATCGGCGCGATGATCCTCACCAGCCCATCCAGGACCCGGTACATCGCCGTTTGCGAGGAGCGACGCACGGACGACGAGCTTCCCTCAACGTACAGCGCGTCTTTCATGATCGACGCGTAGACGGCAGATAGCTGCACCGTGCAGAACTCCAGGACCCGGTGATAGACGAAGTGAAACTCGAAATCGTCATAAGCTTTTCGCGCACGCTCGAAAACGTCGGCGGCTTCAGACAGAAGCCAGACGTCGATCGGCTGCAGCTCGCTGGATGGAACCATGTCTCTGGACGGATCGAAGTCGTAAAGGTTCGCCAGAAGAAAGCGCGCCGTGTTGCGGATCTTGCGATAGCCGTCGCCGATCTTGATGAGGATCTCGTTGCCGAAGGTCATGTCGTCGCGGTAGTCGACCATCGAAACCCAGAGGCGCAGGATGTCGGCTCCGTGCTGCTTGATGACGTCCTGGGGTGACACGCCCGTCCCGGCTGACTTCGACATCTTGCGGCCCTCTTCGAG
>DASZZV010000225.1:0-11142 GCA_035544835.1 Thermoanaerobaculia bacterium | reverse complement strand
CGTTCGGATTCACCCCTTCGCTCTGATGGTCGTGATCCTGCTGGCCTTTTTCGGCTCGCCGAGCCCCAGGTCGATGGCGGTCAGGATGTGGGCATTCGTTCACGTCCTGATGGGCGCGATTCTTCTCTTCAGTCCGGTCCTCTCGCATTTGAAGCTGTCGCACGAGAGTTTTAACTGGGCCCTCGCTTTTCTCGAGCCGGTGGCGACTCTCGGACTCATCGATCTCATCGAGGGCCGTGGGGCTCTGGTGGGAGAGAAAGAGACGGAAGATCGGGGACGGATTTTCCAGGCGGCTCTTTTTTCGGCATTGTTCCTGGCGCTCACCTGCGGCGCGCTCGCCGCCTGGCGTATCGGGCAGGGCCAGACCAGGTTCGGACAGGGAGACTATCTCTGGATCACCATCTGGAGCATCAGCGCTCATCTGGTCGTGGCTATGGCTGCTTATCTGGTTCTTCTGACGCTTCGCGCCGCCGCGAATTTTCTTTTCGTTTTCAATTTCGACGCCGAGTTCGTTCTTCTTCTGCTCTTTTCGGCGGTCCTGATCTCCATGATCGTGCACACCCTGATCCTGGGCACAATGAATTTCCGTGGCCCCTTAGCGCAGTTGTTTGCCGCGGCTGTAGGAATGTCAGTGGCCCTTCTCTACGGAGGAACCGCACTCTCAATCTGCTGTCACACGACCGGAGAAGTCGATTCGGGAATCGATCTGGCGTTTCAGCCCCTGATCGGGACCGGACCACATCGCCGGATGGTCGGATGGATTTTCCTGGTGGGCAGCCTCTGTTTTGCGGCGTTCGTTTTGCCGCGCATATCCGTGCTGGACTGGAACTTTCTCTTTCAGAAGCTCGGCGCTGTCGTCTTGTGGGCGCTGGTCTTCGTGGCTTTCTATGCCTTGAGCAGAACGCTGCGGCGTGATTACACGGTGGCCTTCTTCTGCGTGGCCGCTCTCTCTCTGGGGTTTTTTAAAGCGAACCAGGTCGGAAGCGACGTCGATCGAACCGGCCGTGTCAGCAAGCAGCAGCTGGATCGCTATGCCGCATTCAATCCTTCACTTCTCCTGATTCGCGACGTCCTCACGCCTCCCTCCTCGGTCGACGAAGCGCCGCTTTACCGGTTGATTCAGGAGAGCTCGAACATCCCTCGTTCCCTCCTGACGCCTCCCGTCGAGCTCGATTTCGTTTCCAGCCTGCCTGCCGTCGCCAATGCTCCGAACATATTCATCATCGTGATCGACAGCCTGCGACGGGACTACCTGTCGCCATACAACCCGAAGGTGACCTTCACGCCGGCCATCGATGGATTTGCGCGGGAGAACATCGTCTTCCGTAATGCCTTCACCCGCTATGGCGGAACGGGACTATCCGAGCCGTCGATCTGGGTCGGAGGGATGATCCTGCACAAGCAGTACGTGAGTCCCTTCCATCCCATGAATCGTCTCGAAAAGCTACTGGATGCGAATCGGTACCGCTCGTACCTGGGGATGGATCCCATTCTTCAGGCCATCACTCGACCCTCTCCGCTGGTGCAGTCAATCGATACGGGAGGGTTGAATGCTGACCTGTGCGTTTCCCTGACAGACATGGAGCGCCGGGTGGCCGGTGATTCCTACCGTCCGCTTTTCATGTTCGTTCAGCCGCAGAACATTCACATCGCAGCCATCAACCGGGAGGGAAACACGACCGAGGGTCACCACTATCCCGGGTTTCACGATCCTTATGCCTGGCGGCTGGAGCGCATCGATGAATGCTTCGGGAAGTTCATCGACACGTTGAAGCGAAAAGGTCTCTACGACGAGAGCATCGTCGTGATTACCTCCGATCACGGGGACTCGCTGGGTGAGGAAGGGCGCTGGGGCCACGCCTACACTATTTTCCCGGAGGTGATGAAGATCCCCTTGATCATTCATCTGCCACCGGCGCTGCGTTCGAGTGTTACATGGAACCCTGCCGAGCTGGCCTTTTCTACCGACATCACACCGTCGCTCTACTATCTTCTCGGCTATCGCGGACTGGCCATGAGCGAATTCTCAGGGCGGTCTCTCTTCCGCGCCCATGGAGAGGCG
This sequence comes from Thermoanaerobaculia bacterium, assembly GCA_035544835.1. GTDB lineage: Bacteria > Acidobacteriota > Thermoanaerobaculia > Gp7-AA8 > Gp7-AA8 > DASZZV01. The sequence continues at coordinate 9,080 of DASZZV010000225.1, read as the reverse complement.
GAGTTCGTTCCCGAAGACTCCTACCTCGTCGCATCCAGCTACGGCGCGGTATTCGGCATCATGGCGGGCGACGGCAAGTCGCTTTACATCGCTGATGCCCTGAATTTCCGCGACTACAGCTATGACATGGTTACGGGCGAGCCACTCGTGGTTTCTGCAACCGAAGAGAAGCGCCGTCGCCTGGCTATCGAACAAAAAGTGCAGGCGCTGAACCGAATCTTCCACTACACGCCGCCGGCCACGAACGCTGCGGCTGCAGTAATGCGTTAGAGAGTGGCCGATTTCGGATTTCGGATTTCGGATTTCGAATTTCGAATTTCGAATTTAAAAGAACCAGGAGAAGCAAGTTGCGGGTTCTGCTTTTAAATTCGAAATCCGAAATCCGAAATCGGTTCCTTCCTACTCGTGCTCGTAGGCCTCCATGAACGCCTGTGCCCATGGCGCCCGCCCGCTTTCGGGGGTGAAGAACGCATGCACCGCGAAGGGGTGCGGCAACCGTCTGACCTGTCGCACCGCCGCAGCAATCATTGCCGGGTCGGGCTTGCCCTTTGCCGGGATCAGCAGGAATTGGATTCCTTGTTCCTGAAAGACCTGACGCTCATGCTCGATGAGCCTCCGGTCGTCCGGATCGTCCGGGTCGAGTAATGCCATGACGGAACGGGTATCGCCGGCGAGAATGTACCCGACCAGTTCCTCATCCGTCGGACAGGGGATGAGGAATCCCTCTTTCCCAAGCGCGTAAACCTTCCCTCGCTCGAACGCAGTCGAGGTCGTGAGAGCGCGCGCTCTGGAGTAGGAAGTATGGCGTACGCCGGTCTCTTCTTCCACGACCCGCCGGGCGATCTGCACCCGATCTTTTCCGAGATAGCAGTGAACGTAGTAATGACGGGTCTTGTCCCGAGCCAGAGCCCGGATCTTTTCGATGGCCTCGTGATTGCCGCTGATCCAGGGAAGCATCGGGATGTGCAGCAGCGGTATGCCGACCTCTTTTGCGAGCCTCTCTTCCTGGGCGATCAGCTGCGGCTCGAACGGCACCACGGCCGGGCTCAGAAGACTGATTACCGTAAACCCCTCGGCCTTGAGACGGCGCATCCGTGTGGCGGTGGGGTAGGGGCCGAATGTGAACTGCGAGGTCGCCTGTTCGTCGCCCATGCTGCTGCTGAGCATGGATGGGTTGATCCACACCAGGTAGGCGGCGCCCGCGAACAGTAAAGCGGCGGCGGGGATCCCGAAACGAAGGTGCCTTCCTGAAGCCGCCGAGGATCGCGTAAGCCGAATCGAAAGCGCCGCTGAACCGACCACCAGTAACACGATCATCGCCCCGACCCCGACCCGCTCCACTGCGATTGCCCATCCCAGCCGGCGGCACATGGCGGTGTACCAGCGCACGGGTCCGAGCAGAACGAGCGTGCCGATCGCGAATCCCGAGCAGAGCCAGATGAAGAGAAATCGAAAAACGAACCCCACCGTCAGGGGAGACTCTTCAGCAGCAGCGACCTCGTCGGCAGCGGGCACGAAAGTCCTTCTCGACGACTAGAAACGCTTTTCGATTCCGAAGCCGGCGTACACGCTTTTTCGCTTGGCGAATTGGAACTCCTGATCGCGATAACCGATTCGACCCAGCAGGACCACGGTCGGGCGAACCTTCCAGTGAGTACTCACGCGCGCGCTCCAGTTGCGCAGGCGCGTGATCTCCTGTTGCGTTACATCGGGCGCCGCCCCCTCGCCGTAGCCGACGTCGAAGCCGATGTATTGATCGGCGTCAACGTAGTAGCGCCGGAGCGTGATCGTTCCGGAAGCGGACGTCCCGCTGTTGTCGCTCGAGATGTAGGGACGCAGCGAGATCCAATAGTTGCCTTTGTACTTGCCGACCGAGCCCGTATAGAGCGTCACGTCGCTGGAACTGAACAGCAGCCGGCGGAACCCCACCGAGGCCTCGAACGAATGGGGGAGATTGCGATAGATCTCCGCTCCGCCGCGCCACTTCGGGAAAATCCCGTCATTCGAGTGGCCCACATTCAGATAGGCGTACGTTCCCTTGCCGAGGTGTGGATAGGCGTCGAGCTCGATCTGATCGCCATGACTCCCGAAGCGCTCGGCATCGTTGACCCGGGCGATTACGCTGCCGAAGCCAAATCGGTGGGAGAGCTCCGCCGAGAGAAGTTGCCACGACTCCACGTTCCGATCGAAGTCTTCGTACTCGTAGTCGAGGGAGAAAGCATTCAATGGCGCGCCGCGATGCGGGTCGGGATCGTTTTTGCTTTGTGCCTGGACGTTGATTGTGGGGATTGTGGAAATCGTGGAGATCGTGAGGGCAAACCAGAACGCCGGGAGGGCCAGGGCCCGTCGCGGCATTTGCCAACTCGTCATACAGTACTCCTCGCTTCGGCTCGGATCGGTGTCCGATGAATTTTTCCCCAGTGGCGACGGCGGAACAAGGCGCCGAAGAAGGCCGCAGTTCGTCGGACGGTGAGAATCTGGCGGTATCCGATGAACTCGATGAAGGCACCCAACATCATCTTTCCGAGATCACGTGCGCGGTCATAGCGCTGGAAAAGCAGGTCATCGATGATGAGCGCCAGCAGCGAGAGCATGATGTTGTAGAGAATGGCCAGCACAAAAAACAGGATGGCAAAGTTCTTGTCTAGAATGCCCAGATACCAGAGTACCGGGATGAGGATGTAGCCCATCAGCTCGATCACCGGTCCGAGCGCCTCGAAGAAGAAATAGAAGGGCATGGCCACGAGGCCGACGGCCCCATAGCGCGGGTTGAGAAACATCACCTTGTGCATCCAGAGCGTTTCGATGAGGCCCCGCTGCCAACGGTCGCGCTGACGCAGCAGCGATTTCCAGTCTGAAGGAACCTGAGTCCAGCAGACCGGGTCGGGGACGAAGATGGCCCGAGCCGGTTTCTTCTTCTCGCGCGACAGTCTCTGTAGTCGGACGACCAGCTCCATGTCTTCGCAGACAGTGGTCGTGCTGTAGCCCCCGGCCTCGATGACAGCCTGCTTGAGAAAGAGACCGAATGCCCCGGAGATGATCAGCAGCGAGTTCAGTCGGGCCAGAGCGGTTCGTCCGGTCAGGAAACCGCGCACGTACTCGATGGCCTGACACAGGATCAGTACCTTGTTCGGCGCCCGCGATTTGATGACCCGATCGTTCTCCAGAATGGAGCCATTGAGCACGCGGACGATCCCACCTGCGGCGATGATTCGCTCGTCTTCGACGAAGGGTCTGGCGATGCGGAGCAGGGCGTCCGAGTTCAGAAGGGAGTCGGCATCGACCGAGCAGAAGAGCGGAAAGTGCGAGACATTGATCCCGGCGTTGAGGGAATCGCTCTTTCCCCCATGCTCTTTGTCCAGGACGATCAGGTTCGGATGATCGAGGGATCGATAGACTTTCTTGACCTTCTTGCTCGGGAGTTGCTGACGGCTGGCATCGGTGACCGGGAAAAGAGTAAACGCCGCCTGCAGCATCGGAAGCGTTCGGTCAGTCGAGCCATCGTTGATGACCACGATTTCGAACTCGGGATATCCGAGCTCCAGCATCGAGCGAATGCTCGAGACAATCATCGATTCCTCGTTGTGAGCCGGAATGAGGATCGAGATCGGTCGATAGGTCGAGCCGGAGAGATGGTCCGACACACCGCGGCGCCTGGAACGGCGATCGAAGGAGAGGAGATCGAAGAAGGCAATCACCGTGAATGACAGGTAGATCGTATTGATCGCCCCGAAGTAGAAGAGGATGACGATCTGCAGAACGTTGAAGACGTGAGTGAGTGTGCTCATCAGGCCAGACCTCCGAGTGGATCGAGGAAGGGTACTCGCTCCACCGGGTCGATCTCCGGGATCTCCTCTAATCGCCGAAGGATCATTCGCAGACGAGTTTGTTGCTCGGTTGACAGCTGAGCCAGGGCCAGCGCTGCCAACGCTGCATCGCGGGCGTAGTTGTCGTCTGCCTCCCCGGCCCGGAAGAGGACATCGATCCCGAGCTGGCCCTGGTGCGCCAGGCCGCGGGCGGCGTTGGCCCTCACCCACCACGATTTGTCCTTGAGTCCGGCGCCGAGCAGTCGGCAGCACTCCTTGTGGTGGCGGGTCATCGAATCGCGCGTGTGACTAGCCATCCATTCGAGTCCCCGCGCCGCCGCAGCGCGAACGAACCATTCACTGTCCTCGAGGCGTGCCAGCATCTGAGGGATGTGATCGAGCGTACCCAGCTTGCCCAGAAGACGGACAGCTGTCGCCCGGAGCTCGGCATCCTCGGAGCTCAAACGCGACAACGCGAATTCGATTGCCTCACTGGCCCCGGCATCACCAAGAGCTTCGAGGGCCAGTTTCTCCTCAGAGCCGGCAAGCTTCTTTTCGTTGATCAACTGCATGAGCTCTTTCGAGGAAGCGCTTGCCAGCCTTGCATAAAAGGAGCGCCGCCATCCTGCCCGGCGAGGGAGATCCTTGAGAAATGAGGCGATTGCGGCCTGGACAGACTCCGGTCGCGAGTCGAGGAGCAGACCTTCTCTCGCGGACCGTCTGACATCACCGGTCTCGTCTTTATCGGCGGCGTCCAGCAGAACGGCAATGGCGCGGTCACCACCGCATTCGGCCAGACCTCGAACTGCCGCCGCGCGTTTCCACTCGCGACGAGAGCGCACCTCGCGCAGTAGACGGTCAACCGTTCCGATCTTGTTCAGAACGTGTGAAACGGACAGCGATGTCTCGCCCTTCAGGTCGTAGCGGGAGCGTTGCAGGACCAGGCTCACGGCCCGATCGCCGTAGCGTCGGCGCGCCTGCTGGGCGTAGTCGAGGAGCTCGGCTTCATTGGCGATGATGTGAGGTGCGAGAAAAACCGCCGCTCCCTGAAATCGTTGCCCGTTTCGCCGCCGTTTCCGGTCGCTCAGGATGTGATGAGTGAACATGATCGCCGACAGCACCAGTACCAGCGAGGTGAGCACAATGACGCCGACGGCGATGACTGCCAAAGCTCGCGAGCCCATGAAAGGCGCGAACAGGTCGAGTGAAAAACTCATCGATCTTGGGGGCCGAGAACGAGTCGGACCTGCTTCCCGAGCTCGGCCGGATAGAACGGAACCTCGAAGAATCCAGTGACGCCCAAAGACGTTGCTACCGATTTCATGTCGGCCTGACCGGGGGTCGTCAGTGCGATGACGCGCAGACGCGAGCTGTGGAGCTGGAGAGTACGCAACAGCTCCACTCCACTCGGCCTGGAGAGATTGAGATTGAGCAGGAGCAGATCAGGATTGAACTTGTTGATGAGCGCGACGGCTTCATCGCCGTCGCGGGCGATCACCGTGCTGCGTCCCTCGGCCTGAAGCGAGGAGGCGAGGAGGCGTGCTGTCACGAAATTGTCTTCGGCGATGACGATGGGGGGCTGTTGACGCTTGATCGGGATTTTCATTTTGCGAGCCTCGAATTCCGGAAAAGGACACTTCGTGAAGCGTGACTCTTATTTAGACCGGCATCATTATGCCTCAGGTCGGCTTGATCGACCAGTTATTCACGCCAGCTGTACACGGTTTCCCCCCCGGCTTTTCGCCTGGAGCAGCGCGGTTTCGGCGCTTCGGATCAGCGAGGAGGAGTCGGACTGTGTCCGTCCCGGAACAGAGGCCGCACCGATGCTGATCGTGACTCGCGTTGCGAATTTGTCAGCGCCCTCGGCGAACATCGACAGCCTCACCCGCTCGGCCGCGGCGTAGGAGCTCTCCCTGTCGGCCCCAGGCAGCAGAATCAGAAATTCTTCACCGCCATACCTCCCCACCGAATCGTAAGGCCGCACGGTGGACCTTAGTCTTCGCGCAACCTCACAAAGCGTAGCATCGCCGGCTTCGTGTCCAAGCTGGTCATTGATCCGTTTCAGTCCGTCGATATCGAGGACCAGTACACCGATGGCATTCTCGTGACGTCGTGCGTATTGGAGCTCCCGCTCGAGAATCTCGACGACGGCCGAACGGCTCCAGAGGCGGGTGAGCTCGTCGATCCTCGACTCCTCGGTGAAGTTCTTCTGCGACTCGATTTGAGCCTGGCTCCGGTCCGAGACGCTGAGCTCCCGAGCCAGGATCCCGGCCAGGTCGACGAGCGCCCGCATATCTTCACGGTCACAGGTGCGGGGACGTTTGTCCCACACTGCGAGCACTGTGAGCGCCGAGCCCTCATCGATACCGACTGGCAGTGCCGCGAAAAAGCGAAGACCAGCGCTTCCCAGGACCAGCGGGTTATCTCGAAAGCGGGAGTCGAGTGAGGCGTCCTCGATTACAAGTGGCGCTCCATCAGCGATTGCGTGCGCGGACAGCGATATGGTCCGGGCCAGCTGCGGAGGAAAGTCGAACCCGCTGATGGATTTGAACCATTCGCGGGTCGAATCGATCAGACTGATCGTCGACGAACCGACGTCGAAGAGTCGCCGCGCGATGCGCGTGATTCGATCAAACCGCTCTTCAGCGGGTGTGTCCAGCAGATGCAGTGAGTACAGCAGCTCCAGACGCTTGTCTTCGTCGAGAGGCAAAGCCGGCGATTGCATAGGATCCTTTTGATTTCGCTTTTTGGGAACTCCGATTATCCGATGATGCGGCGCGAAAGTCAGCACGCTGGCGAGTACAATTCGAAAATTCGCGATTTAGGGAGGGTTTGTGTCCGAGCCGGATCTGCCAGCACGTATCGGAAAGTACGAGATCCTTTCCATCCTCGGTCAGGGGGGAATGGGAGTCGTTTACAAGGCCCGGGATCCCTTTCTGGATCGCATTGTGGCGATCAAAACCATTCATTTCGACTCTGACGAAAGCTCCAAGGATCTGGTCGCCAGGCTGACTATGGAGGCTAAGTCGGCGGGGCGCCTTCACCATCCGAACATCGTAACCATCTTCGATTTTGGAAGCGACGGCGACTTGACCTACCTGGTGATGGAGTACGTGGAAGGTAAGAACCTCGCCAGCGTGATCGGCAAGCGCCTGCCGGTGCAACTCTCCAAACGCCTCGAAATGATCATTCAATTGTGCAACGCCCTGACGTATGCACACGAAGTGGGCGTTACGCACCGCGACATCAAACCCGCCAACATCTGCCTCACGTCCAAGGAGGTGCCGAAGTTGCTGGACTTCGGCCTGGCCCGTTTCGACGAGACACGCCTGACGCGAAGTGGTTTCACCAGCGGTACCGTCGCCTACATGTCACCGGAGCGGATGCGCGGCGCCGACGGTCCTTCAGACGATGTCTTCGCGATGACGATCGTGGCCTATGAATTTCTTACCTACACCAACGCCTTTCCGGGAAAGACGTACGGCGAGATCGTGTCGAAGATCCTCTCCGATAAGTTTCCGGTGCCTCCCTCTCGCGTCGCAGTGCTGCCATCCCAGCTCGACCCTATCTTTGCCCGCGCTTTGAAGCGCGATCCCAAAGACCGTTATCCATCCGCGGCAGATTTCGCCAGGGAGCTGGATCGTTTCCGGCTCTCACCGGAGTTCGCAGCCTTCGCTACGCAGGAAGTCCAGGGTGCTTCACCCGCTCAGGGATTGATGACTCATTCCTCGGGGGATCATCCCTACTCCGCCCCCGAGGCGGCCGAGGTGGTGGAAGATCAGACTTTCATTTCCGATGGTATGAAACCCAAGATTTTCGACGGGTTTCATTTCGCGCAGACTTCGAAGTCCGTTCAAATACCGGCACCGATTCCGGCGCCTGCGGCGAGCCCCGACGAGAAGCTCCCCACCCAGGCGTTTGACTTATTGCGCCACACACTTCCGGCGGTCGCCTCGAAGAAGTCCGCGCCAGCCCCGGAGCCGGTATCGACTCCCGATCCAACGAAGGCGGTGCCCAGGCCGCTGCGGAAAGAACCGACTCCCGATCCAACGGTTGCCGTACCCCGTCCGCAGCCGCTGCCGACTGAGGCCAGCGGAACGATCTTGACGCGGTTCGCCGAGAAACTGCGACAGCGACCCGGCGAATCGCCTGTCGTTGAGGCCACCACGCTGCAGAAAATGGGTGCCGCGCGACTGACTGGTGAGCTCCTGCCGCTGGGCATCGCGATCGCGGCGGCACCTCTTTTAAGCCGGTTGGCGGGGCCAGTTGGCTATCTCGCCGGATATGCGGTCGCCACCATTCTGTGGTTTCGGTTTCTGAAACGCGTCGATGGGCTGCGGTTGAGGAGTGTTCTTGTGCTCGCCGTGCTGCTGCGAGTCATGACCCTCACGACTACACCCAGCCTGGAGCGGTCGGGTATTCCGAAGCTGACCGGTGAGCCTGCAGTATCAGCGGTCGGCGTGGGCGAGACTGAGGAGCCGGTGGCACCGCTCGCCTACGTTCTCGCGGTAGTGGCCTCCAGCTTCGGGGGCGTCATTCTCTGGCGCCTGGTACTGATGGCGGCAGACCTCACCATGGTGTGGTTTCTCTGGGATCCTCAGCGGCCGCGACTGGCTTTGTCCTGGGCGACCTTTCCTTTCATTGTTCTCGCCGGATTCTGGCGGGGACACGTGGAGTTGCTCGCCGCCGCGGTACTCATGGCCGCCTTTCTCTGGGCCCGACAGGATCACGAGGCGACGGGAGGTCTGGCCTTCGGAGTTGCCGCTGGATTTACGCCGTTCGCGTTTACGACCTTACCGACCGTCGGTGACGTTGCCGTTCGTATCGAGCGCCTCTTTGTCGCGATCGTGGTCCTTCTCTCTCTCGTATACCTGCTGGGAGGGCGCTCGGCGGTCATCACGCCACTCAGTTCCGTGGCACGTTCGTCGGTCACTCTCAGCGCGGCGGGTCAGGCACTTGCGGGAGCGATCGATTCGACGGGCGTCGTGCCTTCAACAAGACACGTCGCCGAAAGCGCCATGAATCGCGCCGGACTGGAAAAGAGCACCATTGTCAGGTGGCGCGATCGAATCAGCCCGAGATCGATGGCCATCATCGTCATGCTTCTCGCCGCATGGATCATGCTCACGATGGTCTCGAAGCGATCGGCCGGTCCCGAGCAGGGGATGTCCAATTGCGTCGGTCTCTTTCTCATCGCAGCGGTAAATCTGAATCCAGCCAACTGGTTGCTGGCGGTCCCTTTTGCGTTGATGGCGCGACAACGATCGTGGATTC
>DASZZV010000224.1:0-22466 GCA_035544835.1 Thermoanaerobaculia bacterium | reverse complement strand
GTCGAAGCGTTTCGGTACTCCCACCGGCGTCACCCAGTGCGACACCAGAACCAGTTGATCGAGAGCGACGGGGCCGGTGGCAATCACTTCACGAAACGTCGTGGCACCGGCGGCGAGCGCGGCACGCGAATCGTCAGAATTCGCGAGTCCCTTACCGAGATAGATACCGGTCTCCTCGAAAAGCTCGCGAATGGCGCAGAGGCGGATGGCGTCCAGCTCATTCTCCGTGAGCTCACGATCCAAAGGCTCGACAACTCCACCGGGAAACACCCACGCTCCAGGAACGAAGGAGCTCCCCTCATGACGGCGCATCATGAGGAGGTCGAGCGAGTCCCGACGAAAGAGCAGCACGCTCGCCGCCGGCCTCGGCGTCACCTCGGCAGCATCGCCCGCACCAAGCGGCAGTTGATCATCTCGAACATTGGTGGAAGTCATGGCCTGTGAATGGTGAAGCGTCAGACCAGCGTGGTCAATAAGGCGAGATGAAGAATGAAGAATGAAGAATGAAAAGGTAAATCCTGTTAGCCTTTTCAAATCCAAGGTTCACAGAATTCTTCATTTTCCATTTCTCATTTTCATTCTTCATTTTTCATTCTTCATTCCGCCCTCCCCCCTGCCATCCCACCCACTCCTCCCCGTCCGGAGAACGTTCCTTTTTCCAGATCGGAGCCATTTCCTTGATGCCATCGATGAGCGCGCGGCAGGCGTCGAACGCTTCAGCGCGATGCGGCGAAGCGCAGGCAATCACAATCGAGGCTTCGCCGACGCGAACGAGTCCGAGTCGGTGCTGCACCGCCATCCGAACCTCGGGCAGACGCTGCGCGACACTCTCGACCACCCTCCGGATCTCGTTCTCCGCCATCGGCCGGTAGGCTTCATAAAAGATCGATTCCACCTGACGACCCTCGTGATGGTCTCTGACGAATCCGCTGAAGGTGACCACTGCTCCGTCGGAATCGCGACAAACCTCGGCAGAGAGAGCCTCCGCATCGATCGCGATGTCAGTCAGGAAAGACAACTCAGCCTCCCGACACCGGCGGAATGAAGGCCAGCTCGTCGCCGTCGCGAAGAATCGTCTCCGGGGCGACGTACTCGAGATTCACGGCGGTCATGGGCGGTTTCACGTAGCCGTGAAGCCGGGAGTGTCGATCGCGCAGAGCGCTCCAGATATCCTGCGCCGAGGTCCCCGGGGCGACGTCGAGCTGCTGCTCGTCGGAGCCGACAATGTCCCGCAGGACGGCGAACAGCAGAAGGCGTACTCTCATGATGGCCGAACAATTAACTGTAAGCGATTTTCCTTCGGCGGTCATTGATCATAAAATTTGCACCGTATCATCGGTGTTACACAATCAAGGAGAGCTATATGCCTGAGACCAGCATCATCCCTGAGCCGGCTGCCACGACCGGAACCAGGCCCTTTCATCCCGAGATGACGGTTGGCCAGGCTATGACCCTTCACCCCAACGCCCGGTGGGTCTTCGCCTCCTATCACCTGGGTGGCTGTTCACACTGCGCCATTTCCGAAGAGGAAACCATCTCGCAGGTGGCAGAGGGCTACGGCGTGCCTCTCGACAAGCTTGTCGACGATCTGAACTCCCTGATTACAGAGTAGGCGAGCCCGCTCCACTCGGCAATTTGGATGGCGTCTGGAAAGTTTTTCCGGCGAAATCATTCATGCCGAGACGACAAGGCGATCAGAAATGGAGCATTCTCACGAAATAAGGTGGTTTCAGAGACCCTCAGCGCCCTCTGAATAACAAATCGAGATTGGCAGCTATCGTGCATCTTTTGATGGCACGATGAAAACAGGTTTCGGAACAGCTTCACCTGAGACCATCTGCGCGGATCCCTTCCAATTGTTCGCGCTTCGAGACCGCTGCGGACTCCCTCCTACAAATTTGGACCGATTTTGGACGATTTATCCTACAGCCCACCTCTAAATCCTCTTAAGCCGCAGCGGTCCAAAAGCCTCTTTCCGGAACCCCGAACCATCGGGGTTCTTTTTTTTGCGCGAGCGAAGTTCGGAGTGGCGACATCCTGTCGCCTGACTCGGCGGCATCCCGCGCCGCCGCCCACCATCCGATAGCTTCACGAGAACGGCGCCGCGGGACGGCGCCGGGCCAGGCGGCAAAGATGCCGCCACTCCGAGTTGCTGCGCAGCGTGATCACATCCCGTCCGGCCCACGCCGATCCCGTTGTATGCTCCGCGGCCATGGCATCCCGCGGCAGTCTCTACCTCATCGACGGCTCCAACAATCTCTACCGCAGCTACTACGCGATTCGCGGCCTCTCCAACTCGGCCGGGATGGCGACGAATGCCGTGTATGGCTTCACCCAGATGCTTCGAAAGCTCGTGAAGGATCACAAGCCTGACGCGCTGGCCGTGGCCTTCGACGTCGGCGCCTCGACATTCCGTCACGAACAGTTCGAGGATTACAAGAAAGATCGGCGTCCAATGCCGGACGATCTGGTTCCGCAGATTCCGCTCGTTTACGAGGTGTGTCGAGGCTTCGGACTGCCGATCATTACGCGGGAGCAGTTCGAGGCCGACGACCTGATCGGGTCTCTGGCATGTAAGGCTCGCGACGCCGGCTATGAGGTAGTGATCGCCACATCCGACAAGGACTTCTTTCAGATGGTCGGACCTGGGATCCGCCTGTACCACACCGGTCGCGACATCATTTACGACGAGAGCGGTGTCACCGAGGTTTTCGGGCTGTCGCCAAAAAGTGTCGTCGACGTGATGGGCATCTGGGGCGACTCGATCGACAACATTCCCGGCGTCCCTGGCATCGGAGAGAAGGGAGCCAAGGCTCTCATCTCGCAGTTCGGGTCGCTGGAGAATCTCTACGAGCACATCGATGAAGTGCCCAAGCCGGCACAGAGAAAAAAGCTCGAGGAGTTCCGTGCGCAGGCCTTCCTTTCCCGCGATCTGGCGACCATCCGCTGCGATCTCGATATCGACGTCACCGTCGATCAGTTGACGATGACACCGCCCGATCGCGCGGCCCTTCACGACCTGTTCACCAGAATGGAGTTCACCACGCTGCTCCAGGAGTTCCTGCCGCAACAGGAGCAGATCGAGACGCACTATTCACTGGTCGGGACCGGGGCCGGGCTGCAGGAGGTTCTCGACCGTTCAAGGGAGCCGATCGCCATCTTCGTGGAATCGTCCACCGAGGGGGGGAAGGGTGAACTGGCTTCCATCTCACCGATGCGAGGCGAGTCCTGGGTGCTCGACCTTCGCGACGGGGACGTTCGCGCGGTGCTCGCCTCTTCCCTGTCGTCGAGTCGCCTATTCATAGCTCATGACATGAAAGCAGTCATGCGGGCGTTGGCACTCAGTGGTCTGCCGATGCCGTCGAAGTACGAAGACACGATGATGCTGTCTTACGTCATCAATCCCGGAGCTTACGGACACGAGATCGAGACCGTCTCGCGCGAACGGCTCAAGCGGGACGTCCTGACCCGCAAGGAGCACCTCAAGAAGAACAAAGTGCTGGACACGAGTGTCGAATCAACCGGCTATCTCGGCGAGAAGTCAGACATTGCGCTCGCTCTGCACGAGATGCTCTCCCCCGAGGTGACCAAAGATCCCGATCTCACGCGAATTTATCGAGAGATCGAGCTACCACTCATCCCGGTGCTGGCGCGCATGGAGGAAAAGGGAATTCGTATCGACCTCGGGCTGCTGGCCGACATGTCGAAGACCATGGGTGACCAGATTGCCAGTCTCGAGATCAGGATCTTCAAGGAAGCTGGCGAAGAGTTCAACATCAACTCGCCGACACAGCTTTCGACGATCCTCTTCGACAAGCTCCAGTATCCGAGCCTCAAGAAAACCCAGAAGACCAAGAGCAGCTCGACCGGCGTGGAGGTGCTGAAGGAACTAGCCAGCTATGGCTACGCAGTACCGAAGCTGATTCTCGAGCATCGTGAGCTGCACAAACTGAAGTCGACCTATGTCGATGCTCTGCCCGTCCTGGTCGACGAGAACCGACGGGTACACACATCTTTCAACCAGGCCGTCGCAGCGACCGGCAGGCTCTCGTCATCCGATCCAAATCTACAGAACATTCCCATTCGCACGACGCAGGGGAAAGAAATCCGGCGTGCTTTCATTGCCGACGAGGGTAACGTTTTGCTGGCCGCCGACTACTCGCAGATCGAGTTGCGCATCCTCGCTCATATGAGCGGTGACGAATCGCTGATCGAGGCCTTTCACCGCGGTGTAGACATCCACCGCGCCACCGCCGCGAAGATCTTCAACGTCCATGAAGCGCTCGTCACGCACGAACAGCGCCGCGCATCCAAGACCATCAACTTCGGTGTTCTTTACGGGATGTCGGCGTTTCGCCTCTCGCAGGAGCTCGGCATATCCGGCGCCGAGGCCAAAGAGTTCATCGTGTCCTACTTTGCCCGCTATCCCGGCATTCGTGGGTTCCTCGACCGCACTCTGGAAGGAGCGCGAGCGACGGGAAAGGTCACGACGCTCTTTGGGCGGGTCCGCCACATTCCCGAGATCTACAACCGCTCTTTCACGATCAGAAGCAATGCCGAACGGATGGCCACGAACGCGCCGATTCAGGGCACGGCAGCAGACTTGCTGAAGCTGGCAATGATTGAGCTGGATCGACAATTGCGCGCCGCGGCGCTCGATGTCGTAATGCTCCTGACCGTTCACGACGAGATCGTGATGGAAGTCGGAAGCAACTCCGTCGAAGCGGCCCAGGCGCTCGTGAAAAAGACCATGGAGAGCGTCTACCCTCTCGCGGTGCCGCTGGCAGTGGAGACATGCTGGGGAAAAAGCTGGTTCGAAGCGAAAGAATGAACGCAGCGCGAGGCGCCAGTGCTGCGTTGTTGGCCCTTTGTCTTCTGTTCCTGAGCGTCACGGCCTGCCACGACAGCCGAAAGGCGGTCAGTGTGGCGAAAGAACGACGGGTTCTCGCAAACATCCCGCGTGTCCAGGCCACCGTACTTTCGTATCACGTGGACCTTCTGCCGAAGAGGGTCGCCTTCGAATACCTCGTGGTGATCGATCCTGTCGGAAAGACGCGCATCGGCGATGAGGCCGATCGATGGCGACTCATCGATATCACCGGGCGTACGGTCACCTTCGTCAACAATGGCGATCGAAGCTACCGGACCGTCGACCTCCCGACGCTCGTGTCGGAGCGGCGTAAGATCGTGTCGAAAGAGCTGCCGGACGGAATTCCGCGGGCGGTTGTTACCGCATCGGTGCGGCCGGAGACGTTTCGATCATGGGAAGCGCGTCGTCTGACTGTCGCCGTAGGCCCGTACCAACGAGAGGTGTGGATCTCTACGAAAAGCCTTACGCCGGAGCCCCTCCTCTCTCTTCTCCTTCTGTCGGAACCACTCTCCGCACCTTTCGCTGGAATGCTTCGCGACACCGTACCGGTCTTTGAGAAGGTCCGCGGAATGCCGGTCCTCGAACGGAGCAGAATGACCTGGGATGGCAAAGAGCTCGTTATCCAGCGAGTGCTCCAATCGGTGACGAGTAAACGGGTGCCCGCGGCGTGGTTCCAGATTCCCGAGGGTTACCGCGATCTGACACCGCCTAGTATTGTCGCTCCAGGGGCCCCTGGTGTAATCCAGCGCCGCGGCTTGGGATCTGTGGGTGGTCGTGCACGGCAAGACGTCAAATGAAAAACGAAAAATTTAGAATTTAGAAACCGAGGGCCTGTAGTTCTCCATTCTTAATTTCTCATTTTCCATTTAGCCGTTAGTTAGTTAAGTTAGGTGCTACGCCTCAAAGGATCATCCTCGAATCCCCCATGCGTTTCGTCACCCCCTGCCGGTCGAAGTACTCGAGCAGGGGTATAGCGATCTTCCGGCTCAGGGAAAAGAAATCCTTGAACCAGCCGATCTCGATCTGCTCACCGCGATGCGACTGGAGATCTCCCTTCGCAGCCGCGGCAGCGTCTTTGTGCATATACACACCCTCAGCGAGCCGAAGGAGCGTGCCGGTCTTGACCAGATAGCCGACCACTCCCTCGATCACCTTCGGCTTCTGATTGATGGTCTTGATCAGCTCTGACACCGGCGGCGGCTTGAGCCCGGCCTCGGCAAAACGCACCTCGATCTGACGCGCCAGGTCCCCCTCGATTCCCGAGAGCCTCTTCGCCCGGCCCGGGACGTCGATATCGTCGCCGTGGATTTCGAGAATCTTTTCCTTCTCCAGATGTCGCAGCAGAAACTCGGTGGAGGCGCCATCGAGATCTGCCGGCAACAGTTTCTGAATGAGCTCGCTCTTGGGGAGAGAGGCTGCGGTGCGGTTCTCGGAGAAAAAGCGCCGGACGAAATCCATGGCCCGCTTCTCCAGCGCCCCGATCTCGTCGCGATGAAACCAGCGCGTTGATGCACCCGTGCCAATGGACATCAACGTCTTCGGTGCTTCCTTCCTGACCTCTTGAAGGATGTCGTCCACTCTGCGTCCCGTCGATGCGACCATATCGGCGGCCGTGATTCCACGGACCCCCTCCAGCTTCGACCTGAGCTCCAGCCGCTCGACCATAGATCCATCGGCGAAACTCCGAAGCAATGACTTGCGAGTTCCCGGTGACATCTTCGGCAAATAGGGATCGAGAATCCGTCCGCCACCAATCGTTACCTGCGGCGAGTAACGCCGGATCACAAAACGATCTCCCGACACCGCCACGACCGGTGACTCGAGTCTGATCTGGACAAATGCGGTCTCTCCCGGCCCCACCGTATCTCCCTCGGCGGAGAGAATGCGGATGTTCCCAAGCAGCTCCGAGGAGAAGTGGTGGAAGCGGATGCGACTCTGATTCTTGAGCGGCTTCACATCGGGAAGGAGCTCCAGCTCGACGGTGAGCACCTGGGACTCCCGAAGCGTGTTGGCCGCGACCAGTTGCTGACCGCGATGAAGCGAGTCGAGCTCAACGTCAGGCAGGTTGATGGAGGTTCGCTCGCCGGCGTTCGCGGACTCTCGATTCTGGCCGTGAACCTGAATGGATCGAACCCTGCTCGCGGCCGGGCCGGGCATGATGGCCAGACTCTGATCACTGCGCACCGATCCGCTCACCGTCGTGCCGGTGACGATGGAGCCGAACCCTTTCAGCGAGAAGGCTCGATCGATGGGGAGGCGGAAAAGCCGACCGGCCGTGTCGCGCTCCGCGGTATCTCTCAGAACACCAAGAATGGCTTCGCGAAGCTCCGGGATACCGGCTCCGGTAGTGCTGCTCACCGGGATGATCGGGCGTTTGTGGAGAAAGCTTCCACGCGTCAACTCCTCGACTTCCAGTCGAACGATCTCGAGAATGTCGTCCTCTACCAGGTCGCTCTTGGTGATGGCCACCAGACCGGTCGGTATCTGCAGGAGCTTGCAGATCGCAAAATGCTCGCGGGTCTGCGGCTTCAACGACTCATCGGCGGCGACGACGAGCAGCGCTGCATCGATGCCACCGATTCCGGCCAGCATGTTCTTCACGAAACGCTCGTGCCCAGGAACATCGACAAAACCGATCTGGAACTCTTCGGTGATCCAGCTGGCGAAGCCAAGGTCGATGGTGATGCCGCGCCGTTTTTCCTCGGGGAGCCGGTCGCAATCGATGCCGGTCAGCGCCCGCACGAGAGATGTCTTGCCGTGATCAATGTGTCCTGCGGTTCCGAGTACCCGTTTCTTGAGCGTCATTCGGGTGGAACTGTAAGCGGAGGAGAGGTGAGTCACAAGAGGTGTCGGCGATATTTGTCGACCTTTTGTGTGGCACAGGCACTCTCGCCTGTGTGCCACGGCGTCGAGCCGTGGCGTTCCTGAGAATAATCCACAGAGAAGTCGGCCTCGACGGCCGACACACAGGCAAGAGTGCCTGTGCCACATAAGAAGAGTCGAGATCGAGCCAAGGCTCAGGCCCCCTTCATCCGCCCCGGATATGCCGCTGCTAACTGCGGCGGAATCTCGACCGTCTTCCCGAGCGACTGCATCACCTCGATCGAGTTCACCACGGCCTGGCCGCGGAAATGGTTGTTCATGATGACGAAGACCTCACTCTTTTCAGACATGTTCTCGACACGCTTTACCCATGGCTTCAGCTCACTGGGCGGATACAGATAGTCGTATCGCTCCCACGATTCCTCGTGGGCGAACCACTTCCCGTAGTTCCTTCCGTGGAAGCGGACGTAGCTCCGAGGGGCCGTGACGGCGTCTGAGGGCCGCACCGAGTCGCCGAAGATCGGCTGATCGATGTTGACAAAACCGACCCCCTCGTCCTCGAGGAAGTGCAGAAAATCGTTATTCTGAAAGCTGCCATGACGGACCTCCAGCACCTTGGGGTAGGGGGCAAAGGAGGCGAAGAGATCGTGGAGAAACGGAATGGCGTCGCCTCCCCCTTCCTTGAAGCTCCACGGAAACTGAATGAGCAACGCTCCCAGCTTCTGGGCCTCGTACAGCGGATCGAGAAAAGCGCGGAAGGCGTTCACGTCGCCCTCGTCGAAGGCCTTCTTCTCGTGGGTGAAGCCCTTGAAGAGTTTGGCAGTGAAGAGAAAGTCCTCGTTGTGAGCGCTGCGCTTGAGCCAGCTCTTACTGTGAGAGGCGGGTGGGATCCGATAAAAGGAAGAGTTGACCTCGATAGTGTCGAAGAGGCCCGCCAGAAATGCCAGCTCATCAAATTTAGAGCTTTTCGGGGAGGGGTAAACGGGACCTGTCCAGTCCTTGTAACTCCACCCGGCCGGACCGACCCTAACCCGCATTTTTCACTGGGTTTCTGCAGCGGAAACGGATGGCTGAGCGCATCGTAAGTTATTGTAAAACATTGATATTCGTTGCCATCGTTTGTCTTCCTATGCTAAAACTTGACCACAACGAATTCAAAGGGTCCAAGCACAGAGGTCGACTCCTGTCTTGGAGATTCGTGTGTGAAAGGGGTGTGATCGTACTCCACGGCAGGGCATCAGGCTTGACTTGCGGGGTTCAAATGTCGCGGCACCCCGCGCGCGTAGACGCTGCGGCGATTCACCATCTTACGTAGTGCATTTTCAGGAGATCAAAGTCCCATGGACTCTTTCAACGACAAAAACCTCAATTGTGTCGAGTGTAACGGGCAGTTCGTTTTCACCAAGAATGAGCAGGCGTTCTACGCGGAGCGCGGATTCACAAACGAGCCGAAGCGATGCAAAAATTGCCGTGACAAACGGAAGACTTCCGGAGGCGGCAGCGGTCGCGAGCGTTCGATGGTGAGCGTGACCTGCGACAGCTGTGGCGTGAGCACCGAAGTCCCCTTTACCCCGGTGAGTGGCAAGCCGGTCTACTGCCGCGATTGCTACAACAGCCGCCGTTCCCAGCCCCGTTCCAACAGCTACGCATAGTAGCCGCGAGCCATACCAAACCAATCCAGGCGGGCCGAAAGGCCCGCCTTTTTGCGTTATGAACCTCACCTGCGGCGTAGGGACGCGCAGCTGCGCGTCCGGTACCCTCAGTGTTCGTCCGTACGAACTTTCACCCCGCCCGAGCTGCGGGCGCGCAAGCTGCGCGCCCCTACGATCCTTCGGCATCCTATGAACAGTTGTCGCGCGTCCCTACCGTTCCTCTAACGCGATCCACTTTCGATCCGACGGTCCCACATACACCGATTGCGGCCGGATCAGCCGGTTGTTGCGACGCTGCTCGAGACCGTGGGCGAGCCAGCCTGCTACGCGGCCGATGGCAAAAATGGCGCTGAACAGGTCGGTATCGATTCCGATGCCGTGAAGCAGCAGCGCGGTCGCAAACTCGACGTTGGTCTGCAGTCGCCGCCCCGGCTTGAGCTCGGCCAGCAGCTCGACAGTTCGCCGCTCCACACGCATTGCGAACTGGTAGAAATTCCCCTCGTCACCATAGAGCGCTTCCGCGGCCTTTCCCAGAATCTCGGCCCGCGGATCGCGCACCTTATAGATGCGATGGCCGAATCCCATGATCCTCTCGTCACGGGCCAGCTTCTCCCGGACATAACCGTCGATGTCCCGCGAGGCGTAGAGCTGCCGGAGCATGTCCAGGACGGGACCAGGCGCTCCGCCGTGGAGCGGACCCTTGAGGGCACCAACGGCGCCGGTCACGGCCGAGACCAGGTCCGACTGCGTCGAGACGATGACTCGTGCCGTGAACGTTGAAGCGTTCATCCCATGATCGCTCACGGTATTGAGATAGATATCGAGCGCCTCTCGACGCTGCTCGGACGGCTCTTCACCGCTTAACAGGTACAGAAAGTTTGCGGCGTGTCCCAGCTCCGGTCGTGAACTTAACAGAGGCCTTCCCGATCGAAACCTCCAGTACGCAGCGACCATGACCGGAAACTTTCCCAGCAGCGCCAGCGCTGCCTCGCCGTCAGGGAGCGAAGGAATTGTTGCCGCTCCCATTCGGAGCGCGTCCATCGCTGGCGCGCCACTGGCGGCGGCCCGGCGGATCACGTCGACTGTGATCTCCTCGAGCTCGCGCCGGCCGGAAAGAGCCTGCCGGAAATCCTCCAGCTCTTTGCTGGTGGGAAGAACATCGTTCCACAGGAGCCAGGCCATCTCCTCGAAGATCGCCCGCGGCGCGATCTCCTCAGCCGGATAGCCGGCGAGAATCAGCTCGCCCTTCTCCCCGTCCACGCTGCTCAGACGGGTATGCGCGGTCACGACACCTTCGAGGCCACTCGTCGACAAGACTGCTTCCATGACACACCTCCGATGCTGAATCTCCAGCGTCTTCTACCATTCTATCGATGCGGCTGGCCATCGCTGCCCTGTCATCCGGGATCTCAAGACTACGAATGTCTGAATTCACATCCCGCCACCGGTGATCCTTCGCTACGGCTGCTAATGACACGCAACCCGCCCGTCATTCCATAGCTCGGGATGACAGGTTGGTTTGCGCCGCCTGAATCACCACTGTCGCGATTCCCCGCCTTGCACTGAGATCGTAATCCACTAAAATAAGCCGCTTTGTCGAGACCTCTTCTGAAACCTGTCGACTCCATCCTCGATCTCGTTGGCAATACGCCGATCGTCAAACTGGCTCGCATCACTGAGCCGGGCGCCGCCGCAATCTACGTGAAGCTCGAGTTCCTCAACCCCGGCGGCTCAGTGAAGGACCGCCTCGGCGCCCATCTCATCCGCGTCGCGGAGAAGGCCGGCTTCCTGAAAAAAGGTGGCACGGTCATCGAGCCGACCGCCGGCAACACCGGCATCGGCCTGGCCCTGGCCGGCGCGCAGATGGGCTACCGGGTGATTCTGGTAGTGCCCGAAGGTTTCTCGGAAGAAAAGGTCGAGCTCATGAAGGCGCTGGGCGGCGAGGTGGTACGGACTCCGAAAGCTGATGGGATCCTCGCCGCCATCGCCAGGGCCGATGAGCTCGCAAAGACGATCCCCGGCGCGTACGTGCCGCAGCAATTCCGGAACCCCGCGAATTCTGATGCCCACTACGAAACGACCGGCCCCGAGATCTGGGAGCAGATGGATGGCCATGTCGATGCTTACGTGGCTGGCTCCGGAACGGGGGGCACGTTTACAGGAGCGGCCCGTTATCTCAAAGAGAAGAACCCCGATCTCTATGCCGTCATCGTCGAGCCGCAGGGCTCCGTTCTGACCGGCGGCTGCGCCGGCCCCCATGAAGTCGAAGGTATCGGCTCCTCGTTCATCCCTCCCGTGCTCGACATGAGCCTTGCCTCTGAGATCATCACCGTCGTCGATCCTCCGGCCTTTGCCATGGTGGCCCGCCTCGCTGCAGAAGAGTCGATCCTCAGCGGATCATCGGGGGGAGCAAACGTGGTCGCGGCGCTTCAGATCGCGCGTAAGTTAGGCCCGGGCAAGCGCGTGGTCACCATCATTCCCGACAGCTCAGAGCGATATTTGTCGAAAGGGATTTACTCGAAATGGAGAAAGGGCGGAACAGCGATGGACAACGATCAGCAGGACTGAGGCGCGATCAAAGGGTGTCATCCCGAGCGTCGAGCGAGGGATCTGGGTGGGGGCCTTACCGTCGTGGCATCAGGATTGTGCGTAATGCTTATGGTAGAAGGGCCCCCGCCCAGATTCCTCGCTCGACGCTCGGAATGACACATTCCTCGGCACTCAGCACTCAGCACTCAGCACTCAAGAGGTCATACACACATGGGATTCTCCACCGATTGCATTCACGCCGGGCAGGAGCCCGAAGCGGTCACGGGCGCCGTCACGATTCCGATCTTTCAGACTTCTACCTACGTTCAGCCGAAGCTCGGCGAGCACAAGGGATACGAATACGCCCGCACGAAGAATCCGACGCGCTCGGCACTTGAGGCGAATCTCGCCACTCTCGAGCGCGGCAAGTACGGTCACTGTTTCGCCTCCGGAATGTCGGCCGAAGACGTTGTCATGCGGCTGCTCAAGAGCGGTGATCACGTAATCGCCGGCGAGAACATGTATGGCGGTTCTTTCCGCCTCTTCGACAAGGTGTATCGCAAGTTCGGCGTCGAGTTTTCGTATGTCGACACCTCGCGACTGGAGTCGATCAGCGAGGCTATCCGGCCGACCACGAAAATGCTCTATCTGGAGACGCCGACGAATCCGATGATGACGCTGACCGACATTGCCGCCTGCGCCAATCTCGTCAAGGGAAGGGAAATCCTGGTAGTGGTCGACAACACCTTCTGCTCACCTTACATGCAGCGCCCGCTGGAGCTTGGCGCCGACATCGTCCTCCACTCAACCACCAAGTACCTCAACGGTCACTCTGACTCCGTCGGCGGCGCGGTGATCTCGAATCCCGATGCCGTCGGAGAGATGATCGGCTTCCTGCAGAACGCCGTAGGGGCGATTCTGTCGCCGTTCGACTCATGGCTCGTCCTGCGAGGCATCAAGACCCTGTCGATTCGGATGGAGCGTCACAACGAGAACGGGATGGCCATCGCGCAATACCTCCGGAATCATCCGAAAGTGAAAAAGGTCTTCTATCCCGGCCTCCCCGACCATCCCCAGCACGAGCTGGCCAGGCGCCAGATGAAGGGATTCGGGGGGATGATCTCCTTCGAGCTGGGATCGAAAGATGCCGCGGCGAACTTTCTCAACCGAGTACGTTTGTGCTCGCTGGCAGAGTCTCTGGGAGGCGTGGAAACCCTGATCTCGCATCCCGAGACGATGACGCATGCCTCGGTTCCTCTCGAGGTGCGGACCCGCCTCGGCATCACTCCCGGCCTGGTTCGAATCTCCGTGGGAATCGAAGAAGTCGAAGACCTCATCGCCGATCTCGAGAATGCCTTCGAGGGCGTCTGAAGGTCGGCAGGTACAATGAGTCTCGATGGAGTCGCTATTTCCAGCGCTGCTGGTGCTCGTGGCGTATCTGATCGGCTCGATCCCATTCAGCTTTCTGATCGTGAAGCTGGTCGCCGGAGACGATATCCGCAGACATGGCAGCGGGAACGTCGGCGCCACCAACGTCGCCCGTAATTTCGGCAAGCTGCCCGGCGTAGTCGCACTCCTGCTCGATGCGGCCAAGGGATGGCTGGCCATTCATGTCGCGCGGAGTCTCCTCCACTCCCCTTTCTGGCCTCCCGCGGGCCCGACTCTGGCTCCGGTAGCGTTCTGGATAGGGCTGGCTGGCTTCTGCGCGATTGTCGGTCACATGTTTCCGATCTGGCTTCGCTTCCGAGGCGGCAAGGGAGTGGCCACGGCCTGCGGTGTCTTTCTGGCCATCAATCCCCTGGCCCTGGCGGGCGCGGCGATCATCTTCCTCATCGTTGTCCTAACCACTCGCTTCATCTCGCTGGGGTCGATCATCGGAGCGGCTTCAATTCCCCTGCTGATGCGATTCATGACCGGTGCCCCGTTCTGGACGCTCGTGTTCACCATCGCCATCAGCATCGCCATCATCTCCAAGCATCACGACAACATCTCCCGTTTGATTCACGGCAAGGAGCGGAAATTTCCGAGCTAGGAAGAAGGTCATGAAGATCTCGATCATCGGTGCCGGCTCGTTCGGCTCGGCACTCGCCGAGGTCTGCTCGCGCTGCAATCACGAAGTGATGCTGTGGGCGCACGACCCGCGTGTCGCCGAGGCAATCGCCGAGAGTCGAAGCAATCCGGTGTATCTGCCTGCCGCGCAATTCTCCTCACTGGTTCGGGTCACGAACTCGCTCGAGGAGGCGGCGCGGTTCAGCGACACCGTCCTCATGGTCACACCGAGTCATCACTGGCGCGAAGTGCTGACCGAGCTCTCGATCCATTCCGGGGAATCGGTTCGAATCATTTCGGCGACCAAAGGCATCGAGAACCAGACCCTGCTCCGCATGTCCGAAGTAGCCGCTGAGGTTCTCAAAGGAAGACTAGGCAAGTTCGCGTCACTATCCGGCCCCACCTTCGCGCTGGAGATATCGCGGGAGGATCCGAGCGCTGCGGTGATTGCCTCTACCGATCACGAATTCGCGGTCGAGATACAGCAGGCTCTCTCCTGCCGGTCCTTCCGCCTCTACCGCTCCGACGACGTGATTGGAGTCGAGCTGGGTGGGTCGCTGAAGAACGTCGTAGCTATCGCCGCCGGGGTGATCGAGGGCGTCGGATTTGGTTGGAATACCACCGCCGCATTGATCACTCGAGGCCTCCACGAAATCCGACGCCTCGGGCTGGCCCTGGGCGGACGGATGGAGACATTCGCCGGGTTGGCCGGAATGGGTGACCTGATCCTCACCTGCACGGGAGCTCTGTCCCGCAATCGCAAAGTGGGTGTTCTTCTCGGGCAGGGGAAGAGTCTGTCCGAGATCCTTTCTGAAAGCAGACTCGTCGCGGAAGGGATCAAGACCAGTAAGTCGGCGAAAGAGCTCGCCGACCGCCACGGCATCGAGATGCCGATCATCTCCGAGATGTACCGTCTTCTCTATGAAGGTGAAGCGGCCCGCAGTTGCATCCAGAGACTGATGTCGCGCGAGTTGAAGCCGGAAGTTTGATTTCGGTGCTCGTCCGCGGCATGGGCGAGTCGTTCGTAGGGGCGCACCGGGAGTGGAGCCCGGTGTGTGAGGCCCGGAGGGCCTCAGAGCTGGTAGCCAGTGGTGAGCGAAGCGAGCCACTGGAAGACGTCACGGATCGATCATTTGCTTGAAGTTTCACCGAGCCCCGGTAGGGGCGAAAGCCGCCACCGGATGCCTCGATTTGGAAGCGCTCTCTCGATCGCTCGCGCCCCTGCCGGGGCTCTAAGAAAAGAGTCGTCATCATCCCGCGTCCAGTGGTTCGCTTCGCTCACCACTGGCTACCAGCTTACTGGCCCTCCGGGCCGCCCACGAATGGCCAAACTCCAGAGGGCGCCGATATCATGGCGCGACGAAGGCCGAGAGTGTCGGCTGCGCGCCCCTACTAGTCCGGCATGAAATCTCGCCTGAACACCATCGCCATCACCGGAACGCCGTAGCAGATTAGAAAAACGAGCGGTTGAAACGATGGCGACTGATACAGCAGGTACGAGACGGGCGACAGGCCGGCCAGAAGCACGAGATCGCTCCTTCCCGCCAGCAACGCCAGCGGCAGAAGCGGCAGCAGATACCACGGGTGAATCGTCGGCGAGAGAAGGATCAGCAGGGTAAATGCTTCGGCCACGGCAACCCGGACAGGCCGGCCGCGCAACACGAGAAAAGCGGTGCCGGCGATCCAGAGCAACCCGAGGATCAGTCGCGTAACGAAATCAGCATAGAGATGGGAGTAGATTAGAGACGCAGCGAACTCGAGCCGGAGTGGATCTTTCACCAGAGTGAACCACTGTTTCAAGTGGCCGGCGACATCCTCTCTTTGCATGGCCCACCTCAGAGCGCTGAACAGGGGTGAATTGAACGACCATCTCGCTGCGAACTTCCCCGCTCCCGGCATGAGCGGGCGCCCGACGAAGATGGCCAATGGCAGGAAGACGGAGGCGAGCACGGCCATCGCGAATCGCCCTCTCTTCCGACTCGCTCGCACTAACTCGGCAACCACGGCCAGCGGTGTGATCTTCAGGCCAATGGCGATGCCCAGCGAGATGGCGGAGCGCACTTCGCGCCTTCGAAGCAACGAGGTCAGGGCGAACAACAGCGCGCTGGTCACCGCGACCTCGAGGTGCGCGCTCCAGAACCCTTCAACGATGACGAAGGGACACAGCGCGTAGGCCAGGGCGGACCGCTTCTGCCCGGTCGACGCGATCAGGGCGGCCGTCCCCAGATCAAAAAGCAGCAGTATGATTCGCCACAGAGCCAGGCCGTCCCAGCAACGCACCCAGACGAAAAAGAGAAGCTCGGCAAGCGGCGGATAAATGGTCGGGATCTCGGGATGGTTGATCCTGTTGAACCACGCTGGCCGCGACGCAGCGGGCGCATCCGAAGGCGCGCTTGAATACGGATTTACTCCTGAAACCGCGACCCGGCCATCCCATCGGTAGCGGTAGACGTCGGTCGAAAGCGCCGGTTCGGCGAAAAGAAAAAGAGTGCGGCAAAGTATGCCTACGAGAAGAATGACCGGCGAGCTCAGAACTGGAAGCCTTCTCGCCATCGCAAGCCATAGGCAGAATCCGACCAGGTAGACGGGAACAAAAAGCCCCGGGCCTCCTTTGTGCAGGCTGAGCGGCAGGACAGAGATGCAGAAAACTACAGGCAGAATGAGTAGCGACCGACGGTGGCGCCAGTGACTTACCTCGACGGCCTCGTTCTCAGCGCCTACTATTCCGTGCTCGCCATGCTGACGCTCTTCGCGCTGCATCGACTCTCGCTGGTCTATCTGCGGAGGAAGCACTCGCAGGGCATCGTACCCGCACCAGCGGCGATGAGTCGATTCCCTTCCATCACTGTGCAACTTCCCCTCTATAACGAGCCGGCGGTATCCGTTCGCGCACTCCAGGCCGCCGCTGCTCTTTGTTACCAGGGCAATCTGCGGCTCCAACTCCTCGACGACTCGACAGACGAGACGACCGCACTCGTGGCGGAGAGGGCAGCTCAGCTGCAGAGCGAAGGAATTCAGATCGACCACATTCGCCGGCAGACTCGCGATGGCTTCAAAGCTGGAGCGCTTTCCCATGGGATGCGCAGGAGCGATTCCGAGCTTTTCCTGGTCCTCGACGCCGACTTCGTGGCGCCTCCCGACCTCCTGACGCGAATGATCCCGCACTTTGCGAACGAAGGAGTCGGCATGGTGCAGGCTCGTTGGGCCCATATCAACCGCGACCACTCTCTGCTCACACGAGTGCAGGCCATTTTTCTCGACGGTCACTTTGCGATCGAGTCGGCGGCCCGTCACGCCTCGGGTCGGTTTTTCAACTTCAACGGTACGGCCGGCATCTGGAGGCGAGAAGCCATTGAATCGGCCGGCGGCTGGTCCGCGTCGACTCTCACCGAGGATCTGGACCTCTCGTATCGCGCACAGCTCGCGGGATGGAAGTTCGTCTTTCTCGATGACGTCGAGGTGCCTTCAGAGCTACCCGAGACACTGCTCGCTTTTCATGGGCAGCA
Organism: Thermoanaerobaculia bacterium; assembly: GCA_035544835.1. Classification (GTDB taxonomy): domain Bacteria; phylum Acidobacteriota; class Thermoanaerobaculia; order Gp7-AA8; family Gp7-AA8; genus DASZZV01. Next base: position 5,037 of record DASZZV010000224.1, on the reverse strand, counting down.
GCATCGGTGGGCCAAGGGATCGATTCAGACTGCGAGAAAGCTTCTGCCCTCGATTCTGTCGGCCCCGATCTCAGGCGCGAAAAAAATCGAAGCGTCACTCCATCTTCTGAACAACGTAGCTTATCTGCTCCTGCTGATGCTGGGGTTGCTCCTGGTACCGGCCATGGAGATTCGTCACAGGCTCGGAGGAATGCGTTTCCTTCTGGCGGACACAATCCTCCTCATGCTCACCACGGCCTCGATGATTTACTTCTACATCGCCGCGCAGAAAATTCTCGGTAGAAAACGGCCTCGACTGCTCGATCTTCTCTGTCTCACGCCGATCGGGATCGGGCTCTGCGTTACCAACGCATCGGCCGTGGTGCAGGGTGTTTTCGAAAGGGGAGGCTATTTCAATCGCACGCCGAAGTCGGGAGGCAAGACGCCGGGTCTCGCCGACACGAGGCAACGCCCGGCCATCGGTGAAACGGCCATGAGCCTGCTGATGATCAGCAGCATGGCTTTCTTCATCGTCGAAGGTAACTACTTCTCCCTTCCATTTGCGACGCTTTTCGCGGTTGGCTTCAGCTCTCCCCTCTGGATGCGACGAAGGTTTGGTTTGCATTACCATTAGGGCCGGTCGACTCGTGTACAAACAGAACCTGGGACAGATGCTGGTCGCTGCGAATCTGATCGATGAGGTCCAGATGCGCATCGCCCTGTCTGAGCAGGAACAAACCGGTAAGAAGTTTGGATCGACGCTGGTCACCCTGAATTTTATCGATGAAAACGTCCTGGCGGCCTTCCTCTCCAAACAAGTCGACATCCCCTGCATCAGCCTCCTGCACATAGACATTCCCAAGAAGGTTCTCCGCCGCATGCCCGGGCGCCTGGCTCGCGATTGCGGCGCGATCCCTATCCGTCTGGCCGACGGAGGCCTCGAAGTCGCAATGGTCGATCCCACCGACCGCGATTACATTCGCGTGCTCGAGACCGGATGCGGAATGCCGATCATTCCGCTCATCGCCCCTCAGAGCTCTATCGCCAAGATGGTCGAAAAGTTTTACCCTCTCGGCAGCGCCACCGATGACGACACGCTCGTAGCTCAGGAGCATGATCTTCAACGCTCCGCTGCAGCCAACCCGATATTCATGGACCTCATCGAAGAGATCGAGAACGCCGATCTCGATCGCCGCCTGAAGAAAATGGAGGAAGGCATTTCACAGATCTGGGTTCTTCTGGAAAAAGTTCTCCGACTGCTCGAGGCGCGCGAGGTCGCGTCCCTCGATGGGCTCCCTTCGAAGAAGTAGATCCACGGACGCACAACCGCATGTGGGAGACTTTTCTTCATCGTTTCGGATATCTCGCCGTCTTCGTAGGTACTTTTCTCGAGGGAGAAACCATTCTGGTTCTCTCCGGCTTTTTCGCCTCTCGCCGCGCCGCGATTCTGAAGCCGGCGATCATCATCCTCGTCGCCTTCTCTGGCGCGTTCCTCGGACATGTCTTCTGGTTCTGGATCGGGCGGACCAAAGGCGCGCACATCCTCCATCGTCATCCAAACCTGGAACGTCACATGGCCCGCGCACTCAAGCTCTTTGAGGATCACGGACCCTCGGCTGTATTCATCTCTCAATATCTCTACGGTCTGCGCATCGTCTCCGCGGTGATGTTCGGGATCTCACATATCAAGACTCGGACATTTCTCCTTTACCAGGCGTTGAGCTGCCTGATCTGGGCGACGCTCGTCACACTCCTCGGCTTCTACTTCGGGCGGGCAGTACAGAAATACCTCGGGCAGGCGGCAGGGATCATCACCATCGTCGTGCTCGGCATCGTGGTGTTTGCCTACCACAAGATGAAGGACCGCAGACAGGACGCACAACCCGGGGCATCCGTCGACAAGCAGAGTGAAGCGTAGAGCCACGCCTCTGCGGTTTCTCCGGGCATCATCGATCGTCCTGATGGAGAATTGGCCGCCGCGATCCTGGTGCGGCGAGCGCCAGCCCGTGTGTGTCGTGGGATGCTACTCCACCCGCGGCACCGTGTCCCCCGAGCCGTTGTCCGTCGCGCTGGCGACATCGAACAGATTCTCGAGCGCGAAGTCGCGCGACCACTCCGGCAGGAGGTGTTCGAGCGAATCAGCCGTCGCTCGCCGGTCGATCTGCGGATACCCGCCGCGGACATCCTGCGGGACGAGCGTACTCGGCGGCCGATGAAACCGCTGGTCGTCGACGCCTCAGCGCTGATCGAGTATCTGCTGCGTACCCCCCGGGCGTTGCCGTTGATCCCGCTGATCGAGTCGCGCCACCATCAGCTCCATGTTCCCGCGCTCGCGGACGTCGAGATCGCTTCCGTTCTCGGCCGCCTTCTCCTGCGTGGAACCCTCGATGACGCGTGAGCAGGGGAGGCACTCGATGACTGGTTCGACCTCCCTCTCGAGCGTCACGGTCACCTGTCGCTGTTGCCCCGAGTCATCTCCCTGCGACAGAAACTTCACCGCCTACGATGCCGTCTATGTCACTCTCGCCGAGCAGCTGGGTGCGGCTGTTCTGACTGCCGACGGCCGCCTGGCGCGAGCCATTCGGACTCACCTCGACCTCGACCTCGACCTCGACCTCGCCTCGCCTAGCTCGAGAACTTACGCATTCGCGCTCGTGTGGATAGGAGACGGTTCGGAAGCCGACTCGCCAGCCACTCGATCGGTGTTACGCCTCTTCTTGAGTGGCACAGGCACTCTTTGCCTGTGTGCCACGGCGTCGAGCCGTGGCGTTTCTGTGATCTACAGGGAAGCCGGCCTCGACGGCCGGCACACAGGCAAGAGTGCCTGTGCCACACAAGAGGCGTGGGGATAGGAGTCGGTTCGGAAGCCGACTCGCTGTATGCTAGCAATCCTGATGGACCCAAAGCAGATCGTGCATTCTGACCCAGGGATTCTCGGTGGTACGCCGGTGTTCGTCGGAACGCGTGTTCCCGTTCAAGCCTTGCTGGACTATCTCGAAGGTGGCGATACGATCGAGGAGTTCCTCGACGACTATCCGAGTGTCAACCGTGATCAGGCGGTAGCGTTCCTGGAGGAAGCTGGGCGAGCGCTGCTCGCGCAAATCGCGTGAAACGCGTTCTATTCGACGAGAACCTGCCTCGCAAGCTCCGGCTTGTTGTCCGCTTCTTGTGTGGCACAGGCACTCTTGCCTGTGTGCCACGGCGTCGAGCCGTGGCGTTTCTGTGAATAATCTACAGGGAAGTCGGCCTCGACGGCCGACACACAGGCAAGAGTGCCTGTGCCACACAAGAGGCCAGCGATCAATCGTGAATCATTTCGCCATCGGGACAGCGACGGAACGGGTTCACGACCATGACGCCGTCGAGATCCGCCCCTTCCTGCAGGTCTTCGGTGAGGAGGATCCCGGCCCGCGCAATCCTTGCGGCGGCGACGATCATCGCGTCCCAGAACGAGAGTCGGTAGGCGTCCTCGATGAACCAGGCGCGATCGAGCAGAGCCACGTCCGTCGGGACCGGATTCCAGGCGAACAGGGCTCGAACATCCTCGCGCGCGGCCTTCGGTAAAAGACCCGGCCGAAGCTTACGTGTCACCGTGACGTAGTACTCCTGGAGAACCTGCTGACTGATCCGTCCGCGCCGCGTCCGCCAGAGATCGGTCATCCAGACCGAGGCCTGCTTTTGTTTGTCAGGCTCCGACGAGTCCCGCGCGTAGACCAGAACGTTGGTGTCAACGAAGACGGTTGCGGTCATGAAGATTCTCCCTGCCGGGAAGTCTCGAGGGCTTTTCTCGCAGCCGGCGAGGTCTCCGCTTTAGATACGCTTCCATGGCCCGTTCGTAGCCGCGTTCCTCGTTCATCCGCTCGCGAAGCATCTCTCCTACCAGGCGGGATACGCTCGAGTCCTTTTCCGCGGCACGGATCCTGACCCAGAGCGCAGTCTCCTCATCGAGAGTGATCGTGACGTTTTTCACGAGCTCAGTGTAACACGAACTTCGTGTAAGTCCGGAGCGCCAGTCAGACGCGTTTTTAAAACTGACTCATTGATGAGTCGGCGAGGGTCCGGCACGCCGGAGGAGTGCAAGAGTCACCTCAGATCCAGGTAGGCGTAGGGCCGCACGGCGTGCGGCCGGTACCGTCACCGGGGCAGATCGACCGACCGTTTCGAGACCGCGCTCGCTGCCTCATCTTGTGTGGCACAAGGAGCCCTCACGCTTCGCTTTCCTTGGCCGCCAGCTCGGCCTGCGCCAGCGCCAGTCGCGCCACTGGTACCCGATATGGCGAGCAGGAAACGTAATCGAGCCCGCACTCGCGGAAGAATCGGATCGAGTCCGGATCGCCCCCGTGCTCGCCGCAGACACCTACCTTGAGCTTCGGATTCGACGCTCTACCGCGCTCCGTACCGAGCCGTACCAGCTGCCCGACTCCCTCCTGATCGATCGACTCGAAGGGGTCCCGCGCGACGATCTTTTTTTCGAGGTAATCGGGCATGAAGGAACCGACATCGTCGCGCGAGTAACCGAAGGTCATCTGGGTCAGGTCGTTCGTGCCGAAGGAGAAAAACTGAGCTGTCTTCGCCAGTTCCTCGGCGATGAGCACGGCGCGAGGAATCTCGATCATCGTCCCGACAATGAGCGGCACCTCGACTCCCTTCTCTTGCATCACCTGTTTGGCCACTCTCTCCACCAGCTCGCGCCCGAGAGCAAATTCTCTGGTCGTCCCCACCAGCGGAATCATGACTTCCGGATGCACGTCGAGACCCTCTTTTTTGAGATCGCAAGCCGCCTCGAAGATGGCCCGGACCTGCATCTCATAGATCTCGGGATACGTGATCCCGAGCCGGCAACCGCGATGACCGAGCATGGGGTTGACCTCATGGAGCTGACCGACTTTTGCCCGGAGCTCGATGAACCCCCAGTTCATCTCGCGGGCCACAGTCGAGATCTGCGACTCGGTCTGCGGCAGAAACTCGTGCAACGGCGGATCGAGAAGCCGGATCGTAACCGGCAAACCATCGAGCTCGCGGAAGATGCCGCGGAAGTCTTCGCGCTGATACGGGATC
>DASZZV010000223.1:0-9076 GCA_035544835.1 Thermoanaerobaculia bacterium | reverse complement strand
AGCCCGGAAGAAATAGGAACTCGAAGAGCTCGGACTCGGTGAGCTTTCCGGCCATCTCGTGATTGGCCAGGTTCCGGGCCACGATGGTATCCCGCAGTGTGCCGATGTCGATTCCGCGACCGTCATCGGAAACAGTGATGAGCAGCATGCCGCCTCGATGTGCGGCCTCCAGGCGAATCGTGCCCTCATCGGGCTTCCCGGCGGCGAGGCGATCGGCTGGTGTCTCGATTCCATGATCGAGAGCATTGCGAAGAAGATGGCTGAGGGGCGCTTCCAGCTTCTCGAGAATGTCGCGATCGACTTCCGTCGACAGCCCATCAATGAGAACGCGCGCTTTCTTGTTGAGCTTTCTGCTGATGTCGCGAATCATGCGGGGAAAGGGCTTGACCCCTTCGGCAAAGGGACGCATCCGCGTCGCGATCACCTGCCGGTACAGCCTTCCGGAGAGATTGCTCGATCGACGCGAGAAATCCTCGAAGGCGCTCAGCCGTGCATTGATCAGCCCGAGGCATTCGTTGGCCGACTGGGTCGCCTCGCTCAGGGTCGTCTCGGCGACGTCACGATGAGCGGCATCGCTGAACGACGTCTGAAGCCGGTCCAGCATGTCGACCAGCTCGAGCTGGCGCTGCTTGATTCGAAGAAGCGATTCCGCAAACGGGTCGAGCCATCGGGTCTCGACGACGGTCTCACCGGCAAGGGCCATCAACCGGTTCAGATTCTCCGAGGTGATCCGGACTTCGCGCCCCGCCACCTCGGAATGAGCTCCCTGAGCCTCATGAGTTTCTTTGCCGATCGCATTCCGGGCCGGTACGGCTTCAGGAGGCGAGAAGCGCTCGACGATCGATGAGATATCGCCACCCGCAGCCGCGGTAGCCAGGCCGGCCGCAAGCTCATCGAGTGCGGCCCTGTGCTCGCTTAACCACCGACTGAAGCCGGCCTCAGTCGTTTCGGCCGCCGAAAGGAGCAGACCGACGGCCTCTTCGACAAGAATGGAGGAGCCATTCGTGAGCGCGACTCTGCCTTCCATACCAGCCACAAAAAGGTGCTCGAGCGCCCCGGCCAGCGTGACGATGGCTTCCAGCCCAATCACACGAGCGGCGCCTTTCACGGAATGCGCGGCGCGCATGAACGGCTCCAGAGCCGCGCCCTCCGAAACTCCGGCTGCGAGCAACTGGTTGAATACCCCGCAATTTGTCCGGACCTCGGAACAGAACAGATCGAACATCGAGAAGGCGCTCAGTTCCCTCTGTTCGCTCGCCGGAGCCTCCTCCCCTTTCGGCGCGGCCAGGCGAATGGACTCGAGAGATCGCAGCAGGGCATCGAGGGGACCTTCGGCAAGCTGCGCCGATTCTCCCTTCCCGACGCGGCCGAGCATGTCTACCGCTTTGAAGAGCACGTCAATAGCGGCATCGGAAAGGGTGATCGCCCCCGCCTGAGCTCCGACGAAACAGTCTTCCATCAGGTGGGCAATCTGCACGGCGTCCTCGAGCTGGACGATGCGGGCAGCACCCTTGATCGAATGCGAGGCCCTCATGAGAGACTCGATCACCGTGAGGTCTTCGCTGTTTCGCTCCAGGGCCAGCAGGCCGGAATTGAACACGAGTGTCTGCGACTCGACCTCGCCCCGGAAGAGGTCGATCATCGAGAATCCGCTCAGGTCATCATTGCTCACCGCTCTTCTCCAGACGCAGTATCCCGCTGGCCCGGCATCTCCGCCGGGAGCAGCGTGTGCAGCAATGAATCAGCGACGAGCTTCTCGACCATGAGGTACTGAAGCATGCCCCGGTTGTCGACCGATACGCCGCCAAGGAATGGTGTCTTCTCGAGGTTCAAAGCCGACGTCGTGAAGTCTTCCTCGTTTCTGTTGATCATCTCGGTGACCCGTTCGGCGAGGAGCCCGAGCCGCCGCACCCGCCCGGCCACGTTGACGTACTCGACCACGACGATGCGAGTGCTCAGCGAGTCGTTGCAGGGGACACCGAGAACGAGGCGCGACAGATCGATCACGACCACGATGTCGCCTCGGAAGTTCATCAGACCAGCAACCTCCGGCGGAGCCTGAGGCACTGCTCGCAGCGCTACTCGCGGGACGATCTCGACGATCTCTGAGCTCCGGAGCGCGTATTGATCCCCACCGAGATGCATCAGAAGCATCAGCATGGCTGCCTCAACCGAACACCCGACGACGAAGCGCGTAAAAGAGGAGACCGTCATCCAGAATGCCGACGCTGTGATCCCGCCATTGCACCAGGCTCCGAGTAAAGCTTTTCTTGTCCCGGGCCACTGTCACGGGAACGTCAGTGAGCTCCTCCGGCGAGAACTTCCGGCTTCCCCATACTTCGTCGGCCGCAAACACCCAGTGATCTCCTTCATTCCGGACGACCATCATGCGGGGTTGAGCGAGGTTGGCGGCCAGCCCCGAATCGACATCCGCGGCCTCGATACCCAGCAGAACAGAAAGGGAGAAGCAGAGCTCGATCTCACCGCGGATGTTGACCAGGCCACGCAGTGCTCCGCCAGTTCGGTGAGGCAACGTCCGCACCGGCTTCAACTCCGTGACCTCTTCGAGTGCTGAGGCCGGCAGAGCCAGCCATTCCCTGCCTACCCGGAAGATGAAGAGCGAGAGGGCGGCGTCGGTGACCGTCTCCTTCGTGCGTTCCAGAGCGACCGTCCATTCGCGGAGATACTCACCGGGCGCCTGGCGCTCCAGCAGGTCGCGGCCGGCCTTCGCGAAAACATCGCAGTTGTGACAGTGGATGACTTCCTTGAGGACCGGACAGGATGCCGAGACGGGACTCCACACCCCGATCTCGTTCCAGCAGTCAGGCGCTTTCGAAAGAGGCTCAGACAAGTGAGCTCCCGGCGCGTGACGCTGCAGTGATTCGCTTCAAGCGGTCCCGAAGACGGCGGGCAGCGACGCTGTCTCCGGACCTCTCCTTTTCAAGCGCAAGAAGTGTGAGCGCCTCCTCGTGACCCGGCTGGAGGTAGAGCGCCTTCTCGAAGAGCCGGGCCGCCTCGGCGTGCCTCCCTTCACTAGTACTCAAAAGACCGAGTAAAAGAAATGCCTCGGCACTCGGCCCGTCGGATTGGATCGATTGATCGACCGACTCGCGCGCCTTCGCAACGTCACCCCTGTTCGCGCAATCACGCGCCACAGCAAGCAGATCGGTTTTCGCCGGTTGGGGTTCCTCGACCTTCGATTCCCGGCGGCTGCGCACCTTCGTTCTCGGACTGGGAGCAGCACTGATGCGGCTGGCAGTTCTTCTCACCGAGGCGGTGGGCAGTGTGATGTGTGATTTCTTCGTGGCCACACTCTCGTCCTGCCGGACGGCGAAAACGTGTGGCTCGGGGACGATGGCAAAGCCGGGCTGCGACGATACCCAGAGTGTTTCGGAATGACCTACAAATAGAACCCCGTCGCGACGAAGTGCCTTTTTCACGTTGGCCAGCGCCTGCTTTTTAGCCTGGAGATCGAAATAGATCAGAAGATTCCGGCAAAAGATGATGTCGAAGGCGTTCGCATCGAGCAGCCCTGGCTCGAGGATGTTTCCAGGGCGGAAGCGAATCCTGTCGAAGGGCAGGTTCCGGATTTGAAAGCCCTCCTTTACGTGGTCGAAGTAGCGATCGCGAAACTCCAGGTCGTCACCACGAAACGAATTTCGCGAGTAAATCCCCAGCCGCGCCTTTTGGAGTGCAGGCTCCCGCAGGTCGATGGCCTCTATGTCGAGACGGTCGGCCGGGACGTTGGAGTCGAGAAGAGCCATGGCGATGGAGTAGGGCTCCTCGCCGCTGGAGCAGGGCAGACACAGGATCCGCAGCACCGCGGATGGGAAAGCGGGCTTCCATTCGTGAGCCACCCATCTGGTCACAAAGGGAAAAACCAAAGAATCGCGAAAAAACCACGTCTCCGGAACGGCAACGGCGTCGATCAGACGCTCCAGCTCACCATCAGATGATTTCACCCTGGCCAGGTAGGACTCGGCGCTGGCGGCATGCACGGCATGCATCCGCTTGTGAAGAGCCCGTTCCACCGTTTCTTTTCCAATCGAGCCAGGATCGAGCCCGATCCGGCCGGTCAGGTAATCGATGATCGGCTGCAGTGAAGTGTCAGGGACTACCATAAGAGGCGGCATCCGTTTTTATACGACTTCTCCGGAAAGCTTGAAACGCGAGAACATTCGCTGAAGACCGTTGGCGGCCTCGTTGAGACCTTCGATGGCGCGGTTGGTCTCGCGTAGGGCGCTCGCAGTCTGCTGAGTCGTCTCACTCAACTGGGACATGGACTGGCTGATTTGTTGGGCCCCCTGGGATTGGGCCTGCATGCCGACGTGCACCGCTTCGTAGCGGGGGCTGACTTCCTGAACCTGATCGATGATCTTAGCCAGCTGCAGCCCCACCTGCTTCACTGCCTCGACAGCCTGCCGGACCTGGTCCGAGAACTTGTCCATGCTCATGACCCCCGAGGAGACGGCGGTCTTCATCTCCTTGACCATCTTCTCGATGTCGAGGGTGGCGACGGCGGTCTGATCGGCCAAACGCCGAATCTCACGCGCGACCACGGCAAAACCCTGACCGTACTGCCCGGCCTTTTCTGCTTCGATGGCGGCGTTCAGAGATAAGAGGTTGGTCTGATCGGCAACCTTGGTAATCGTGGTCACGACGCTGGAGATGTTGCCGGCCTTCTCGTTGATGACTGCCAGCTTCGCTGACACGGCCTTCGAGGCGTCTTCCATGCGCCCCATGCTGTCTTCCATCTGCGACAGATCGCGCTGACCGAGACCGGCCGACGAGGCAGTCTGATCCGCCAGGCCGGAGACGTCGTTCATGGTCTGGGCAAGATCGTGGGAGGTGGCGGTGATCTCCCGAGCCGTGGCTACGACCTCATTGGTGGCGGCGACCTGCTCGGCAACTGTCGCTTCGAGCTCCTTCGACCCGGCGGCGATCTGCGTCGTCGATGTAGTTACCTGAATGCCCGAGCGTAGAACCTGCTGGATCAGCGTTTCGAGGTTGTCCATGAACATGTTGAAGTTCTCGGAAAGACGCCCCACTTCGTCATTGCTTGCTACGGGCAGGCGCTCCGACAAGTTCGCTTCGGAGGTCGCCAGATTGTGCAGCGTTTCTGTGATCGTATTGAGCGGCCTCGTAAAAACACGGGCTACGAAAAATGCCAGAAAGATGATCGCCACGAGAGCTCCGACCGCCAGAATCCCACTGGTGCTGGCCAGCGTCCTGGCCTCCGCCAAAGCCTCGTCACGCTCCTGGCTCGAGATCAAAGACCAGTCCAGCCCCGGGTACACCGAGTAGCCAGCGGAATGAAAGAACCCGAACATTTCGGTGGCGTTGGACTGATCGAAACTGGGTCCCTCCCCGTATCCAGCCGTTCCCTTCGCGCGGGCCTGCTGCACGATGGACTGTCCGGAGAGTTCCCGGGTCAGGATTTCGGCGGCCTTGTCCGACGCGAGCACCTTACCTTCCCTGCTCACGAGCGTCAGCCGCGTCGTCGTGCTACCGCTGGTCCGGGCGTGTTGGATGACCGCCCCCAGAATGTCCTCGGCCACATGCCAGTTAAACCGGTTCGACCAGACTCCAATGATCTTCTTCTGATCATCGTAGATCGGGTAGGTGAAATTCATGGCGTACGACCGGGCCCCGGTCCCGAAGACGCGGGCCACGAGCAGGTCTTCATGGAGACCCTCCACGAAGCTCACTCCCTCGCCCAACGTACCGCTTGAACCCTGCCTGAACCATTCCTGGGTGCTGACGTCCATGCCGATCAGGGAAGCCGACTGTATGGGTTGCCCACTGTTGTCGATCGAGCTCACCGCAATGATCCGGCCGTTCATGTCGGCGACGACCATCAGGTTGTAGATCGGGGTGTACGTCATCATCATGACGTTCATCCACACATTGAGACGCTTCGGATCCATCGACTTCGCCGGGTCGCTCTTGGCGAAAGCCTGCACGTCACCGTAACGCTCGAACAAATTTCGGTCCAGCTTATCGCTGGCGTTGAAGGCCAGTTCCTGCAGCGATGCACCAGCATTGGCGCGCAGGGCTTTGGCGGCATTGTAGTAGCTCAGCCCCGCCACGATGGCCATGGGCAGGAGACCGATCAGTAGGAAAACGGCGATCAGCTTTCCCCGTAAGGAGTGAAAGAAAGATCGCGCGCCGGAATCTGTGGACACTACCGCCATGTACAACCCCCTCGCTACCAATACATCTCGTTCCCGATGTTTCAGGCTGAGGCCGGAAGCTTCCCGACCTGCTCATCCTACGCCGCTTCAGAAGGTGTAGATGGCATTCACCGCCGCGGTCACCTGGTGATCCTGTGGATCCTCGTTGTCACCGAGGATGCGGAGTTGGCGTGATCAAACCGGAGGTCGCCGCGGAAAGTGAGGTGATCGTCCAGATGCCATGTGGGAGTGATGGTGCCTTCAGAAAACCTGGCGGCCGTGCCCGTCCTCACGCCGTCGCTGTCGTCGAAAAACTCACCTCGCAAACCGATGACTCTATTGGACATCATTCCTCCGTTGCCTTCTGGGACGGGCTCATGCCGCAGACGCGGTTGCGCCCGCTGTGTTTTGCATGGTAAAGATTGCGGTCCGCTGAACCGATCAAAGTCTGGGCGTCGCTCCCGTCCCGGGGGAACGTTGCGATTCCGCCGCTGACCGTGACGCTTCCGAGTGGCTGGGAGCGACCGCCGGGAAAGTCGGTCAATTCGATCAGCTGACGGACGTGGTCGGCATAAATGTTGGCCTCGTCGGGAGTCGCGCCGTAAAGCAGCACGATGAATTCCTCGCCGCCATAGCGAGCGACGATGTCACCACGCCGGCCCGCTTCCCGGAAGGTCCCGGCAATGCTGACCAGGACCTCGTCCCCGCCCTGATGGCCATTCGTGTCGTTGTAATGCTTGAAGTGATCGACATCGAACATGGCGACCGATACTGGATCGGACGTCTGAAGGGCCCGGTCCAGCTCGAGGCTCAAACGCTGCCGGAAGAATCGAATATTGTAGAGCTTCGTCAGTGGATCGGTGATGGCCTCGCGTTGACTCGCCGCCATGTCGTTGGTCAGAGAGCGTACCCGTGCGATCTGTTCCCAGAAAAGCTGCTTGTAGAGCTTTGGCTCCTCATCGAGCTTCGCGAGAAACTCTTTGGCAGGGATGCGGCGGATCAGACATTCGGTTCGAGCACGAACCGTGGCCGAGCGTACGCCCCGATCCACCGTGGCGATGTCGCCGACGATCGCGCCCCGCTCCAATTGACGGATCAGCACTATGTGGCCGTCCTCATCTTCCCGCAGAACCTCCAGAGTCCCTTCGAGAAGAACTACGACGTGATCGCCGGGCTCGCCTTCGCGCCATAGAGTAGTTCCCTCGGGCAGCCGCCATTCCTGACCGAGGGTCACGAGATTCGAAGTCGCTACATCGAAATTCGTCAGCGGTATCCTCTGTACTCGTTCGTTCCGGGTGTAGCAACGATCACTATAGCGATATTTGCGGGAGCCGAGAGTCGCAAAGCATGAATTGACACCGAAATGGATCCCGCCTTAGGCTGTGCCTTCTTATCCCACGGAGGTCCCACGAATGGCCCTGACCTGGCGAAAATCGGCGCCAAGCGACGACATCAACGAGCTGATCGCCCGCAAGAACTATCGAAAGGCGACCGAGATGCTCGAAGCCCAGCTTCACGCCGACAGGAAGAACGCCTATGTCCGCCAGCAGCTCGCCGACGTCTACGTCCTGGCCGGCGAAAAGCGCCGCGGCGTTCAACTGCTCAACGCTCTGGCAGACGATTTTGCCCGTGATGGTTTCGCGGCGAAGTCGATTGCCGTACTCAAGAAGATCCAGCGACTCGAGCCCGGCCGTGTCGACGTCGATGCCAAGCTGGCAAACATAATCAACATGCGCGATGCCGAACAACAATCCATTCAGGCCCGGCGCGGACTGTATCGAGGAAAGTTGCAAAGCCTCGATGAGTACCAGCCTGAATTGGCCGAAGGGCCAAAGGACGCCACGGAACCTGTCAGCGCAGTGCCGTCGCCGGTTCCTTTCATCGCCCCAACTCCCGAAGATCGAGACGAGGTCGAGCTGGAGATCGAGCTCGAGGATGGCCACCCTCAGGAAGAATGGGAGACCGAGACATCGCAAGATGCCGCGGCCGAAGAATCTGCAGCGAAGATTCCGAACATGGCGACGACGCCACTCTTCAGCAGCTTCTCCGCCGATGAGCTCGTGTCGCTGATTCAGGGCTTTCGGCTTCTGTCCTACGAGCCCGGCGACATCGTCGTGACCGAAGGCGCTCCGGGCGACAGCCTCTTCATCATCACCAGCGGCAACGTGAAGGCCTTCGTTCGAGGTCGCGATGGAAGCTACCGAAAAGTTCGCGACATGGGTGACGGCGATTTCTTCGGCGAAATCTCGCTGCTCACCGGAAGCAACCGCACCGCCACAGTCACCGCAGCCTCACATTGCGAGTTGTTGGAGCTCGACAAAGCGGCCGTCGACAGCGTGACCAGCACGCATCCGAAGGTACTCGAGACGCTCCAGAAATTCTCCGACAGCCGGGTCCGAAGTGATGCTGAGAATCTCGTGAGCGGTCCCTCGGGAGCGAAGGGCTAGAGTCGGCCAATCATCCGGCTTAACGACCGAGGGGAGCGGGCGCCTCGCCCGCTCTAGCTAGCCCAGGACGAAGTCCTGGGAAGCACCGGGCGGAGCCCGGTGTGTGAGGCCCGGAGGACCGGGCCCGGAGGGCCGCGGAGCTGGTAGCCAGTGGTGAGCGAAGCGAACCACTGGAAGACGTCACGAATCAATCATTTGCTTGAAGTTTCACCGAGCCCCGGCAGGGGCGAAAGCCGCCACCGGATGCCTCGATTGGACGGGCTCTCGTGTCGATCGCTCGCGCCCCTCCTGGGGCTCTGGAAAAGAAAAGAATCGTTATGATCCCGCGTCCAGTGGTTCGCTTCGCTCACCACTGGCTACCAGCTTACTGGCCCTCCGGGCCGCACACGAATGGCCAAACTCCAGGCCCAGGACGAAGTCCTGGGAAGCACCGGGCGGAGCCCGGTGTGTGAGGCC
>DASZZV010000222.1:0-6194 GCA_035544835.1 Thermoanaerobaculia bacterium | reverse complement strand
ATACATGGTGTTGGTTCCTTGTTTTACATTGCTGATTCAAAACTCCTCGCTGCGGCTCGGGATGACACACTCTCGTATGACACGCCGCACCTTGCGACTCGTATTTCGATTCTTTACTCCGTGCTCACTGGCCTGTCTTCTCCATTCAATGCGCTACTCAGCGTGTGCCACGCCAGGATGGCGCACTTCACTCGTGACGGAAACTCACAGACGCCCGAAAACGCCGCCAGCTTCGCACCGAGACGCTCGGCGGCTTCGTCCGTCTGCACCTCGCCGGTCACCATCGCTCGGAAGTCATGAAACATCTTCTCCGCTTCTTCCTTCTTCTTCCCCTTCACCAGCTGCGTCATGACCGACGCCGAGGCTTTGGAGATGGCGCAGCCGGAACCTTCGAACCCGATGTCCCGGATGGTCTCGCCATCGAGATCGACGTAGAGATGGTAGTGATCACCGCACAAGGGGTTGTAACCCTCCGCGGCTCTGCTGGCTTCAGGGAGCTTCTTGAAATTCCGAGGACTCTTGTTGTGATCGAGAATGATTTCCTGGTACAGCTCACGGAGATCCGACATCAGCCAAACACCTCGAGCACCTTGTGGATCCCGGCAACCAGGCGATCGACCTCTTCTCTGGTGTTGTAGAAAGCAAACGACGCCCGCGCCGTCGCCGGCACCTTGAAGTGCATCATGACCGGCTGTGCGCAGTGATGACCGGTGCGGATGGCGACGCCTTCCTGATCGATGATCGTGCCGATGTCATGCGGATGCACGCCCTCGAGCACGAACGAGATCACGCTGGCCTTCTGTCGAGCCGTACCGATGATGCGCAGGCGATCGATCTTCGACAGTTGCGCGGTCGCATACTCCACCAGCTCATGCTCGTACGCGGCGATGCGATCGATACCGATGCCGGTCATGTAATCGATGGCCGCACCGAGGGCGATGGTATCGGCGATATTGGGAGTGCCGGCTTCGAACTTGTAGGGCAGTGCGTTGTAGGTTGTTTTCTCGAAGGTTACCGACAGAATCATGTCGCCGCCACCCTGCCAGGGCGGCATGGCCTCGAGGAGCTTTTCTTTCCCGTAGAGAATTCCGATCCCGGTCGGCGCAAACATCTTGTGACCGGAGATCGTGTAGAAGTCGCAGTCGAGATCCTGCACGTCGATGGCAATATGCGGCGCGGCCTGCGCACCGTCGACCAGAATCGGAATGCCGCGAGCGTGGGCGCGGGCCGTCATCTCCTTGATGGGGTTGATCGTCCCAAGGGCGTTGGAGACGTGCACGATCGCTACGAGTTTCGTGCGATCGGTCAGGGCAGCATCGAAGGCGCCCAGCTCGATCTCGCCACGGTCATTGGCGGGGATCACTCGCAGCACGGCTCCCTTATCTTCGCAGAGCATCTGCCAGGGAACGATGTTGGAGTGATGCTCGATCCCGCTGACTACGATCTCATCGCCGGCGCCGATGTTGCGACGGCCATACGTGCTGGCCACAAGGTTGATTCCCTCGGTGCAGCCGCGCACGAAGATGACCTCCTTCTGTGATCGGGCATTCAGAAAGCGTCGAGCCTTCTCCCGAACGGCCTCGTAGTGCGAGGTTGCCAGCTCACTCAGAAAATGCACGCCGCGATGAACGTTGGCATTCTCGGCAGCGTAGTAATGGGAGATCCGATCGATGACCTGCTGCGGTTTCTGCGACGTGGCAGCGTTGTCGAGATAGACCAGCGGCTTGCCACGGGCGAGGGTCTTCAGAATCGGAAAGTCTGCCCTGTATTTCTCCACATCGAAGGTCAGGTCTGTGGCTCTGTCGACTGTTGTAGAGCTCATGAGTTCCTCGCTCCGGGAAGTTGGTTGAGCAACATCGCTGAAAGCTGGTCACGAACCGCCGCTACCTTCACGCGGCTCACCACCTCGCTGGCAAAGGCATAGGTGAGAAGGCTGCGCGCATCGTCGGCTCCGATGGCCCGGGACTGGAGGTAGAAGAGAGCCTCCTCGTTGAGCTGGCCTATCGTTGAGCCGTGATTGCACTTGACGTCATCGGCGTAAATCTCGAGCTGCGGCTTGGTGTCGACGATGGCGCTGTCGGAGAGCAAAAGATTGTTGTTGGTCTGGCGCGAGCTGGTCTTCTGGGCCGCCTTCCGCACGATGATCGACCCATCGAAGATGCCGCGCGACTCACCATCGAGAATGCCTTTGTAAAGCTCATTGCTGGTGGTGTGCGGCGTGGCGTGGTCGATGACGGTATGGTTGTCGACATGCTGACGTCCATCGAGAACGAACAGTCCATCGAGGCTGCAGTCGCTTCCCTCGCCGGCCAGCAGAGATTTGATGTCGTTGCGAACCAGGCCGCCACCAAAGTTCATGGCGTGCGAGGCGTAAACACTACTGCGAGCCTGCCGAACGGCGACCGTCGAAACATGGAAGGCATGCAGACTCTCGCGCTGCACGCGAGTGTGATCGACGTCTGCATTCTCGGCGACGAAGACCTCAGTAACAGAGTTCGTGAAGTAGTTGGCGCGATCGAGCGATGTATAAGTCTCGACGACGGCAACATGACTACTCTCCTCGGCGACGATCAGAATGCGCGGCGAGATGATCTGCGCTTGCGGCTGCGCGGTAGCAACGAAGAGGAGGTGGACGGGAGCCGCGACAATGACTCGCCTCGATGCTTTGATCACGACGCCGTGATCGAGGAGCGCCGCGTTCAGAGCCACAAAGGGTTGATCGATGGTCGCCAGCTGGCCGAAGAGCTCCTTGGATGCATGCGTGGAGGTAGCGTCGAAAGGGCTGATTTCCAGACCGCTGGTTGCGTCGAGCTTCGAGAGCTCGGTAGAGAAGAGTCCGTTGACGAATACTAGCTCCGCGACTGCAGTGTCGCGGATCGACACTTCAGCGATTGCGGCTCGATCGATAACGCGGCTCTGAGACAGCACGAAGGGCGTTCGCGCGATCGGCGCAACGTTGGTGTAGATCCACGCTTCCTGATCCGTAGTCGGGAAGCCCATACTCGTGAAGGCTTCCAGTCCCTTGCCGCGAAACTCGCGAAGGAACGCGTCGCCTTTCGGAAGCTGGCGCTGCAGCTCGGCATAACGCTCAAGCCGTGATTCGGTTGTCTGTGCGGCGGTCGTCATGATTCCTACCGCGCTGCCGCGGCGAACTCCTCTTCGATCCAGCCGTAACCCCTTTTCTCGAGGTCGTGCGCGAGTTCTTTGCCGCCCGACTTCACGATGCGTCCCTCGTGCAGCACGTGGACGAAATCGGGGACCAGGTAGTTGAGCAGGCGCTGGTAATGGGTAATGACGATGACCGAGTGAAGCTCGCTGCGAAGACCGTTGACGCCGTCGGCGACGATCCGCAAAGCGTCGATGTCGAGTCCGGAATCGGTCTCATCGAGAATGGCCAGCTTCGGATCGAGGACGGCCATCTGCAGGATCTCGTTGCGCTTCTTCTCACCGCCGGAGAATCCCTCGTTGACGGGGCGGTTTACCAGACCCTCGTCGAGCTCCACCGATTTCATTTTCTGGCGTAGCAGCTGAAGGAAGTCGACGGCGTCGAGCTCCTCGAGTCCCCGATGTTTTCGCACAGCGTTGAGCGCCGCCCGCAGGAAGTAAGTATTGTTGACGCCGGGGATCTCGACCGGGTACTGGAAGGCCAGGAATACCCCTTCGCGTGCCCGTAGCTCGGGAGCCATGACCATGAGATCCTTGCCTTCGAAGAGAACTTCCCCCGACGTCACGTGGTAATGCGGCCGTCCCACCAGTACGTTGGCGAGGGTCGACTTGCCTGAACCGTTAGGGCCCATGATGGCGTGAACTTCGCCCGGCTGTACGGAGAGGTTCAGCCCTTTGAGGATCTCCTTCTCGTCGACCCGGGCATGGAGGTTGGTGATTTCGAGCATGTAGATGATTTCCTTGTAGCTTCTAGCTGCTAGCTGCTAGCTTCTAGCTTCTAGCTTCTAGCTTCTAGGGTTTTGGGTTTGCTTCTTAGCTAGTAGCTAGTAGCTAGTAGCTGCTTCTCTACCCCACACTTCCTTCCAGACTCACTCCCAGCAGTTTCTGCGCCTCGACCGCGAACTCCATCGGCAGCTCTTTGAAGACCTGGCGACAGAAGCCGTTCACGATCATCGAGACGGCATCCTCGGCCGAGATGCCGCGCTGCTGGCAGTAGAAGAGCTGGTCCTCGCCGATCTTCGAGGTCGAGGCCTCGTGCTCCATCGTGGCCGAAGAGTTGCGGACCTCGATGTAGGGGAACGTATGCGCGCCGCACTTGTCGCCGAGAAGCAGCGAGTCGCACTGCGAGTAATTGCGTGCGCCGGTGGCGCTCTTCATGATCTTGACCTGGCCCCGATAGGCGTTCTGCCCGTGACCTGCCGAGATGCCTTTCGAGACGATGGTGCTGCGAGTGTTCTTCCCGATGTGAATCATCTTCGTGCCGGTGTCGGCCTGCTGGTAGTTGTTCGTCAGCGCTACTGAATAAAACTCACCGATGGAGTTGTCGCCCTGAAGAATGCAGCTCGGATACTTCCAGGTGATGGCCGAGCCGGTCTCCACCTGCGTCCAGGAGATCTTGGCGTTGGCCATGGCTTTACCGCGCTTGGTGACGAAATTGTAGATGCCACCCTTGCCATTCTTATCGCCCGGGTACCAGTTCTGAACTGTCGAGTATTTGATCTGCGCTTTGTCCAGAGCGACCAGCTCGACGACGGCGGCGTGAAGCTGGTTCTCGTCGCGCATCGGAGCCGTGCAACCCTCGAGGTAGCTCACGAAAGCCCCTTCGTCGGCGATGATCAGTGTCCGCTCGAACTGACCCGTTCCGGCAGTGTTGATCCGGAAGTAGGTAGACAGCTCCATCGGACAGCGAACGCCTTTGGGGATATAGCAGAACGACCCGTCGGTAAAGACGGCAGCGTTGAGGGCAGCGAAGAAATTGTCGGTATGCGGAACGACCGACCCGAGATACTTCTTCACGAGGTCGGGATGATTCTGAACGGCCTCGGAGAACGAGCAGAAGATGATCCCGAGCTTCGAGAGCTCTTCCCGGAATGTCGTGGCCACCGAGACGCTGTCGAATACTGCGTCGACGGCCACGCCGGTCAGACGCTTCTGCTCGTCGAGTGAGATGCCCAGCTTCTTGAAGGTATCGAGCAGCTCGGCATCGACTTCGTCGAGGCTGCTGAGATTCTTTTTCTGCTTGGGCGCCGAGTAGTAGCTGATCTTCTGATACTCGATCGGGTCGTACTTCACGTGGGCCCAGGTCGGCTCTTTCATCGTCAACCAGTGACGGAACGCTTTGAGACGCCACTGCAGCATGAAGTCCGGCTCGTTCTTCTTCGCCGAGATGAAGCGGATGATGTCCTCGTTCAAGCCGGGGGGAACGGTGTCCGACTCGATGTCGGTCACGAAGCCGTACTTGTAGTCCTGTTTCGCCAGCTGCTCGATCTCGAGATTCTTGCTCATTGAATACCCTCTGCGCGGACTGCCGCGGGCCGGCTGCCGGTCCGCAACATTCCGCTTGGCAGCGAGCCGCGAACGAGATCGCCGAGACTCACCTGGTGAAATGCGTTTTTGATAGCGCGGTTGATTCCGCCCATCATGGATCGGGACGGACAGCACGAGCGGATCGCGCACGCGGCCTGTCCGTGGAGGTCGACCGTCTCGCAGTCGACGAGGTCCCATGGACCCTCGAGGACCTCGAGGAGTCTTCCGAGTGTCATTCGCTCGGCGTCTCCCTGAAATGAATAGCCTCCCGTCGCTCCCCGCTGGGAATCGATGATTCCCCCATCGTGCAGTGCCTTCAGTACCTTAGAGACCGCCGGTAAGGGCAGTCTGTAGGAATCGGAAATCTCCCGGGCGCTAATCAGTTCGCCCTGTTTTCGGGCTAGATAGACAGCAGCCAGGAGTCCGTAGTCAGTCAGTTTGGATATTTTCAGCATGCACTCACGCTTTCACGCGGCTCGATTCTGCCGCGAAGGAGCCAAACAGTACCATATCGGTACTATTACAACAATCGTTCCAGTAGAGTGCTTCCCGAAAGGGCCTCAATTGCGCGCCCTTGGAGCTGCTGTCATCCCGAGCGATTGACCGCGGAGCGCGGCGTCTGAGTGAAAGAAACCAGGGTGTCATCCCGAGCGTCGAGCGAGGGATCTGGGAGGGGGCCTTGCGGTGTGGAGTCTTGGAGCTCTCTTACGATTGTGCGAGGC
>DASZZV010000221.1:0-22390 GCA_035544835.1 Thermoanaerobaculia bacterium | reverse complement strand
GACGCCTCCGGCCACGGAATGGCGGCGGGACTGGTCATGGCTGTTGCGCACGCTGCTTTCCGCACGCAGCTCGACATCGATCCATCACCGATATCGATCTGTGGAGCGCTGAACCGCATTCTCTGCCGCACTGGGTCCTCTCGCTCCTTCTTTGCCTGCGCCTATGTCCTCGTCGAGCCCGATGGGCGCTACGCGGCCTTTACCGCTGGTCATCCCCCCGTGCTGGTCGTCGAGAAGAATGGCCGGATCCGGACACAGATCAGCGAGGGCTCCTATCCTCTCGGAATCAAAGCCACTGAGTTCTGGAAGCCGCTCGAAGGGATGTTGCAGGATGGCGAATCGCTACTCTTTTTCTCGGACGGATTGTGCGAGACGCAAAATGCCAGCGGCCGCGACTTTGGCTACGACTTCGTCGAGAGCATCGCCGGCTGGAACGCTGTCGAAAGCAGTCAGGAACTGCTCGATCGCCTGGTCAATGAGTGGAGCTCATTTAGCCACAACACCATCGTCGAAGATGACGTGTCGGTGGCCGTGGTTCGCCGCCGGTGATGCGAAATTTCGAATTTCGGATTTCGAATTTAAAGCCCCTGTCCCTTTGCTTCTTTTAAATTTGAAATTCGAAACTGGTTCTCGACCTAGTCCGGCGCGGCAACGGCCTCGGCCGCCGGCGTCTCCTTCACTGTGCTGAGCAGCACGGCAATAAGAACGATGCCGGCGCCGAGAATGGCGTAGCCGCTCGGTCGCTCGCCGAGAAACAGGAAAACCCAGATGGGATTCGCCACCGGCTCGATCATCCCGGTGATGGATGCCTGGGTGGCAGTCACATAACGCAGGCCTCGCACGAACAGCGCATAGGCGGCGCCGATCTGAAAGACACCCAGAAGGATCAGGACCAGCAGCGATCGAGACGACAGAGGCAGGTCGTTGTGAATGGCCGGCAGAATGGCCAGACTCGCCAGGAGATTGCCGTACGTGACCGCTGATTCGGCCGATTCATGGCCCTTCCTCAGAGAAATGATCAGAGCGGCAAAGAAGACTCCCGACAGCAGGGCGATGGTGTTTCCCGCTCCGCCGCCAGCGGCAAGTTTTCCCGCGAAGAAAAGAGCCATGCCGAACAGAGCGATGACTATGGAGATGATGTCTCGTCTTCGTAAGGGCTCCTTGAGAAAAATCGGCGAGAAGATGAGTACCCAGATCACGCCGCTGTATTGAAGAAAAATCGCGTTCGCGGCCGTCGTCAACTTTGTCGCCGTGACGAACGTGGTGAGACAGGACGCATAGCTCACGATGGCGATGATGAAGGGGACGTTCCAGCGAGGTTTAGGTCGAAAGGCCAGCAGCAGCACAATGGCCGCGAACAGGGAGCGGTAAAACGTTACCTTCAGCGGACTGTCAGGGATGCTCTTGATGCCGATACCTCCGCTCGACCACAGCAATGCCGCCGCCAGCACAAAGAGGAGTCCTTTGGTCTTCGGAGCCACGCCGGGATTGTGGAGGAGGGAGCTGGAAGAGGGAAGAGGGAAGAGGTGGGAGGCCGATGGTGAGTTGCTGGGTTGTCGGAGTTCGACTTCAGCCGCGTAGCGGCGGAATCACGTTAGCCCACGGCGTCAAGCCGTGGGAACGTGATCGACCTTCAGTATTTCGGAGCCCCGTAGGGGCGGCATACGTTCGGAATGGATGCGCGCAATCATGATCGTGGGCCGTGAGGATATGTCGCCCCTCCGGGACTCGCCATGAAAATCAGGTTCGCGCGAAAACCACGGCTTACGCCGTGGGCTAACAAGATGTCGCCGCTACGCGGCTTTATAGTCAATCTCTGCAACTCCGCAACTCAAACACCTACCAATCCAGGCGACCTCTGACCGCCGTATGTCACGTATGCATCCAGAAACGCGGGAACTCATCGGGGAGATCGCTTACGGGGCGGTCGTGTTTGCAAGCATCGCCATTCTGATTCGCTTTCTTCCTGTGACGCGCCTGACCTGGAAGCGCGCGCTCGGTCGAACCGCGATCGCGCTGGTGGTCGCAATGGGCGCAGGATACGTCATTGCGGAAGTGGTGAATTCAACATGGGACGCCGACTTCTGTATCTATCTGATTCTGGGCGTGGCCACGATGGGCGGCGTGCTCACAGCGATGTTGCTACCTCCTCGCCCAACTCTTCAGCGGTACGGAGAGACGATTCTCATCGCCGTTGCCGCGCTGGAGATCCTTGTCATTCCGATGTTCCTGCTCGGGCAGTGGCGTTGATAGAGATTTCGGAATCAAAATAGCACGACGACCCTCCCGAGGGAGGTAACCTACGTTGCCAGCTACGTTCGAATCCCATATCCAGGCGGCGACGTTCCTTCAAGTACCGGTGTATGCAGCGACGAGATCGTGCGCATCTACCGCGCCGTCGGATTCGATCTGCAGAAGCTCGTACACGAAGACATGCTGCGCAGTTTCTCAGCCTATCCCCGTATCTGGAGCGCGGTGGGCGCCGACGCGAACATCGATCATCGCCGTGTGCCGAACCTCATGACTTTCTTCCGCCGGAACGGCCGCACTCTCCCGACTTCTCGCCTCTCCACCGATTACGCTCCCGGTGACATCGTGGCCTGGGATCTGGGAGGTGGGCTCACTCATCTAGCTTCTAGCTTTTTAGCTTGTGGCTTCTAGCTAGAAGCTAAAAGCTAGAAGCTAGAAGCTAGAAGCTAAAAGCTAGAAGCTACCACCCTCACTCTGCTACTCTCCGCCGCCATGATTTCGTTCTCCAGAATCAATAAGCAGTATGGGAAACAGCTCGTCTTCGTCGATGCCTCATTCCAGCTCAATCCCGGCGAGAAAGTCGGGCTGGTCGGACCCAATGGCGCCGGAAAGACGACTCTGTTCCGAATGATCGTCGGTGAGGAGCAGCCCGACGACGGTGACGTGGCCGTTCCGAAACGCACTACCATTGGATACTTCCGCCAGGACATCGAAGAGATGTCCGGCCGATCGGTTCTGGACGAGGCCATCGCCGGCAGCGGTCGTCTCGGCGATCTCCATCACGAGCTGGAATCGCTGCAGAACGCGATGTCCGACCCCGATCAGGCCGACCGCCTCGACAAGATTCTGGAGCGGTTCGGAGAAGTGCAGGAAGACTACTCGCATCTCGGCGGCTATGACCTGGAGGCTCGCGCCAGGGAAGTGCTGCACGGTCTCGGTTTCGAAGACGAGGGCATCGACGGCGATGTCGGCGCGCTCTCCGGCGGTTGGAAGATGCGCGTGGCCATGGCCAAAGTGCTGCTCGGCAAACCCGACGTCCTCCTGATGGACGAGCCAACCAACCATCTGGACATTGAGTCGATCATCTGGTTGGAAGACTTCCTGAAAACGATGACCGGCTCACTGCTGATGACGTCGCACGATCGCGATTTCATGAACCGGATCGTCACCAAGATCGTGGAGATCGACGGCGGCGATCTGATGACCTACTCCGGAAACTACGATTTTTACGAACGTGAGAGGGCAACGCGCGAGGCCAACCGCGAGGCCGCCTATGCCCGGCAGCAGGCCATGCTGGCCAAGGAACAGCGGTTCATCGACCGCTTCTCGGCTCATGCCGCGAAGGCGGCGCAGGTTCAGAGCCGGGTCAAAGCGCTCGACAAGATCGAGAAGATCGAGTTGCCGAAGCGCCGCAAGGTGGTGAAGTTTGATTTCCGCCGCCCGGCCCGCTCGGGCGACGACGTTGTCGAGCTGAAGGGGGTCACCAAACGCTTCGGGAAACGGCAGATCTATGACGATTTCAGCTTTCTGGTCCGCCGAGGTGAGCGCTGGTGCGTGATGGGAAAGAATGGCGCCGGCAAGTCGACGCTGCTCAAGATGGTCGCGGGGACGCTCGAGCCTGACACCGGAAGCGTGCGCCTCGGTGCCAGTCTCAAGATGGGCTACTTCGCGCAGCAGGCCTTCGATCTCTTGAGCCCCGAGCTGACGGTGTGGGAGCAGATTCAGCATGACTTTCCGATGGAGAGCGTGGGGATCCTCCGCAGTCTACTCGGCGCCTTCCAGTTCTCCGGGGACGATGTCGAAAAGAAAGTGCGGTCACTTTCAGGAGGCGAACGCTCGCGTCTGGTGCTGGCGCGGATGCTGATGAATCCACCAAACTTTCTCGTGCTCGACGAGCCGACCAATCATCTCGATCTGGCCACGAAGGAAATGCTCATCGAGGCGCTGCAGGACTTCGATGGGACGATGCTCTTCGTGTCCCACGACCGCGAGTTCCTCCGAGGTCTGAGCAATCGCGTGATCGAGCTGGGAGGAGAAAGTGGCGTGGACTCTCACCCTCATGTCTATGGCGGCTCGTATGTGGAATACGTGGCCAGGACAGGCCACGAGGCTCCAGGGACACATATGTAAACCCGTGTGTCCCGTCCCCGTCCCCCGCACCCGCACCCGTGCCCGTGCCCGGTCTTATCCTTGAGTCTCTCAGAATTCAGTTCTCGGCGGGAACAATGAAGAGCCGGGCACGGGAGCGGGCACGCGCTGGTTACCCTTTCCCTTTGGTCTCGTCTTCCTTGTACTTTCGGCTTCTTCCGAGCTTTACGTTCAACGCGTTGTCTCGCGACAGGAAGGGCAGAACGGGGCGCTGGCGGTATCCGAGGGTCTTCCAGTAGCTGAGGATGATGCGGCTCTTCCCGTTGCGAGCCAATCCCTCTTCCAGCGTGGCGACGGCCTTTTTCCGGAATCCAGCCGCCGTATAGACTTTGGCGAGGTTCACAAAGTTGTGCGGATTCAGGGGCTGGATCCGGATGGCGTGCTTGCAGATGTCGATCGCTTCCTTGTTCTTCTTTCTCACCAGTCCTAAAGCGAGTCCGTAATAGGAAACGCCGTCGGTGGTGAGCCTGTCGAAGCCGTCGACGTAGACGTCGGTGAGTACGGAGAGAGCTTGAAGCAGGTCGCCTGATTTCGCGGCGTTGATGCCGATGTGCATCATTTCGAGGCGCGCTTTGGTATCGGTAGGTTTCTCAGCCACGCTGCAATTCTACTGCGGGTCGGATTCTTGCAGAATGGTTTCGTCGAAATGTCCGTTGCAGCCGAAGCAAAACTCATCATCGATGGACAGAGTGTTCCGGCCGTCGATGGGCGTACCTCGACCCTGATCGAGCCGGCTACCGGGAGCCAGCTGGCGGTGGTCGCCGCGGCGGGTGTCGAGGATGTTGAGCGCGCCGTCTCGGCGGCGGCAAGAGCCTTTCCGGGCTGGCGGCGAGTCTCCAGCCGCGAGCGCGCGCAGCTGTTGTTTCGGCTGGCTGCGCTGCTGCGTCAGAACAGAGATGAACTGGCGCGGCTGGAGAGTCGGAACGCCGGCAAGCCGATACGGGATGCGCGCGACGAGGTGGACCTGGCCGCGAACTGTTTCGAGTACTACGGCGGCGCTGTCGACAAGGTCGGCGGACAGACCATCCCCGTGGCAGCTCCGGGGGTGAGCCTCACCTTCAGAGAACCGATCGGCGTCTGCGCCATCATCGTGCCCTGGAACTTTCCGATCGCCATTACCTCCTGGAAGTCGGCGCCGGCGCTGGCCATGGGTAACACCGTCGTCCTCAAGCCGGCGGAGCAGACGCCCCTGACTGCTCTGCGACTGGCGGAGCTCATGCTCGAAGCGGGCATCCCATCAGGCGTCTTCAATGTCATTACCGGAGCCGGCAGCGTCGTGGGCGAAGCGCTCGTGAAGCATCCGCTGGTCAGGAAGGTGAGCTTCACCGGATCGACAGACGTTGGCGTTCGTGTCATGAAACTCGCCGCAGATACCATCAAGAGAGTGACTCTGGAGTTAGGTGGAAAGTCAGCGAACATCATCTTCGCCGACAGCGACATCGACAAAGCCGTCTCCTCGGCGGTCTCCAGTTCCCTGGGCAATGCGGGCCAGGATTGCTGCGCGCGCAGTCGGGTGTTGGTGGAGCAGTCGGTGTACGACCAGTTCCTCGAAAAGTTGAGGCGCGGCTTCTCCAGTGTGGTCATGGGTGATCCTTTGCGCGAAGAGACGGAGATGGGTCCGATGATCACCGCGGAGCACCGCGAGCGGGTTCTCGGA
The DNA here is from genome assembly GCA_035544835.1 of Thermoanaerobaculia bacterium. Lineage (GTDB taxonomy): Bacteria > Acidobacteriota > Thermoanaerobaculia > Gp7-AA8 > Gp7-AA8 > DASZZV01. The sequence goes on along the minus strand of DASZZV010000221.1, from coordinate 16,335 downwards.
TACATCAGGAGCGGGATCGACGAGGGGGCCGAGCTGGTGTGCGGAGGATCCGCGCCGGATGATCCCTCGCTGTCCGGGGGCACCTACATCGCTCCCACGATCTTTGCTGGAGCGAAACGGGGTATGCGAATCGTTCGCGAAGAGATCTTCGGCCCGGTAGTCGCGGTGATGCCATTCATCGGCGAGCAGGCAGCAATCGAGATGGCCAATGACAGCGAGTACGGGCTATCGGGGTCGATCTGGACGCGAGACATCGGGCGGGCGCTACGCGTTGCGCGCGCCGTCGAGACTGGGGTTCTGTCGATCAACACCGGCAGTAGCGTCCATCTCGGCGCCCCCTTTGGCGGTTTCAAAAAAAGCGGCATCGGCCGCGAGCTGGGCCTCGCGGCGCTGGATCATTACTCGGAGATGAAGAGCGTTTATATTGATGTGAGCGGGTAATGTGTCATCCCGAGCCGCAGCGAGGGATCTGGGCGGGGGCCTTGCTGTCGTGGTTGCAGGCAATTGTGCGTTAAACGCGCGGGTGAAGGTCCCCAGCCCAGATCCCTCGCTGCGGCTCGGGATGACACAGTGCTTCCTTGCTGACGAGTAACGAGTAACGGATAACGAGCAACGAGCAACGAGAGCTAGACATGCAAGAACGCGAAACTCCACAAGGCTTCCTCACCGTCGAGACACTGAAAAAACTCGTCGCTTCCGATGAGATCGAGACGGTTCTGGCCGTCTTTCCCGATATGTATGGACGGCTGGTCGGCAAGCGGATCACGGGCAGGTTTTTCATCGATGAGGTGCTTAGCCATGGCATGCATGCCTGCGACTACCTCATGGCCTGTGACATCGATATGGATCCGGTACCTGGCTATGAATTCACGAGCTGGGCAAAGGGCTACGGCGACTTCCGTCCGATCCCTGACCTTTCGACTCTGCGTCAAGCGACCTGGCTCGACAAGTCGGCTATCGTTCTTTGCGATGTTCTCAATGAGAAGGACGACGAGCCGATCGCGGTAGCGCCACGCAACATCCTCCGCCGACAGCTGGAGTTAGCGGCCGGGCTGGGATATTCGGCCATGGGTGCGTCCGAACTGGAGTTGTACGTATTCAAGGACTCGTACGAAGTGGCGGCCCAGAAGAACTTCGTGGGAATCGAGCCGATCGGCCGCCTGATCGAGGATTACCACATGCTGCAGGGGACCAAGGAGGAGTTTCTGATCGGCGAGATCCGCCGGCAGCTCGAGCGCTCCGGAATTCCTGTCGAATCGTCGAAAGGAGAATGGGGCCCGGGACAGCAGGAGATCGGACTCCGTTACGCCAATGTTCTGGAGATGTGCGACCGCCACGTCCTGTACAAGCACGCCGCAAAGGAGATTGCCTGGAAGCTCGGGCACGCCGTAACTTTCATGGCCAAATGGGACGAGCGCTACGCCGGATCGAGTTGCCATCTTCACGTGAGTCTTTGGGACGGGAAGGAAAAAAAAGCGCTTTTCCAGGGAAAGGAATCTCTGGGACAGATCCATTGCTCGCCGATCTTCCGTTGGTTCCTCGGTGGATGGATGAAGCACATACGAGAGATGTTCGCATTCTACGCACCCTACCCGGCGTCCTACAAACGCTACGTGCCGGGCTCGTTCGCACCTACGGCCATTGCCTGGAGCTACGACAATCGGACCGCGGGATTCCGGATCGTCGGAAAAGGCCCGTCACTTCGCATCGAATGCCGGGCCCCGGGAGCCGATGCGAATCCCTATCTGGCCTTTGCGGCGACACTCGCGGCCGGGCTCGACGGAATCGAGAATCGGATCGAGCCACCGGCATCGTTCGAGGGGGATCTGTATGGCGCCAAAGACCTTCCTCAGGTGCCGCACACATTGAATGAATCGATCGCAGCGCTGGACGGAAGCAAGTGGGCCCGATCGGTATTCGGTGAGGAGGTCATCGCGCATTACCTCCACTTCTTCGGCACCGAACAGCGGAAGTTCGACTCCGTGGTCACCGACTGGGAGCGGCGGAGATATTTCGAACAGGCGTAGGAAATGCCGGATTTCGGATTTCGGATTTCGAATTGAAAAGCAGAACCGACTCCGCAGTATTTTTTAAATTCGAAATTCGAAATTCGAAATTCGAAATTCGAGCAACGACCTGAAGGAGCACTAACTCATGAGACTCGAAAACAAAGTCACCCTCATCACGGGCGCTGGCAGCGGTATCGGGAGGGAATCGGCGCTGCTCTTCGCCAGGGAAGGAGCGCGCGTCGTTGCTGTCGATCTCAAGAAAGAGACGGCTGAAGAGACGGTGGGGATGATTGAAAAAGGGGGCGGGAAAGCCGCGGCCTTCGGCGCCGACGTCTCGAAGGCGAAAGACGCAGAGGAGATGATCGCCTTTGCCGAGAAAACATTTGGAGCGCTCAACGTCGTCTTCAACAACGCCGGCGTCTTCCATCCCAAAGACGAGTCGGTGACGACGACCACCGAAGAGATCTGGGACCTGGTCATCGACGTGAATCTGAAAGGCGTCTTTCTCGGCTGCCAGTTCGCCATTCCTGCTCTGCTTCGCGCCGGCGGCGGCTCGATCATCAACACGGCATCGTTTGTCGCGATCATGGGAGCGGCCGTCCCGCAGATCGCCTACACCGCCAGCAAAGGCGGTGTTCTGGCCATGACCCGGGAGATCGCCGTCGAATTTGCGCGACAGAACATCCGGGCCAACGCGCTTTGCCCCGGCCCGGTCGAGACCCCTCTGCTGGCCGAGCTGCTGGCCGACCCGGAGCGTCGTGAACGGCGCCTCGTTCACATCCCCATAGGCCGGTTTGCCCGTCCAGCGGAAATCGCCAATGCGGCGCTGTTTCTGGCCAGCGACGAATCATCCTATGTCAACGGGGCGACCTTCCTCGTCGACGGAGGAATCACCGCGGCCTATATCACTCCACAGTAGGTTTTCGGGACGGGACGTTCCCGTGGTTCGGCGTAGGGCCGCACGGCGTGCGGCCGATACCTGTTTTTTTCAATCGTGCAATCGTGCAATGACGCGATTGAGGAAGAGATTGAGGGAGAGGCATGGCATCCGGGCGTTTTGTCATCGTCAGCCCACGGGAGTACCGGCCGCACGCCGTGCGGCCCTACGCCTGCTTCCTTTCCGAGCGCTGGCGCTCTCTTTCCATCTTCCGCCCTTGCATTTTCACGCTACGGCCTTACATTTCGTATGCGTCGTGTTTTTGAAGGAGGAGGCTCCCATGCTGGTGAGGTATCGCCTTTCAGCCGACGCGAAAAGAAGGCAGTTCCTCGAGGGGCTAACCCCTTCGCAAAGCCAGATGGTGGAGTTCGACGTTCACTCGCTTACATCTGGCGAGCAGCGACGTCTGGTGCGCCTGGCAGAGAAGGCCAAGGATGCAGATGGGCGCGCCTACTACTGGCTATCGGGGGAGTACGAAGCATTAACCCTTGAGGAACTGCTTTCCGAGGTCGACGGCCACTGACAGGTCTAACTTGTGTGGCACAGGCACTCTTGCCTGTGTGTCGGCCGTCGAGGCCGAGCTTCCTGTGAATTGTCAAAGAAACGCCGCGGCTCGACGCCGCGGCACACAGGCAAGAGTGCCTGTGCCACACAAGGACCAAACATCCCATGCGCGAGCGCGGATCCCTTTGATTCGTGCCCCTGCCCATAGAATGTCCCTGTGCAGACGACAGACCGCGCGGGACTGACAACAATCTGGACGTCCGCTGCAGCAGTCTTCATCCTTCTGTTCACCATCTGGCGCGGACAACCGCCTTCTCCCAAAGGTCTCGACGCTTCCCCTTCCGTCTTCTCGGCAGCCCGCGCCCTGGCTATTCACAAGACCGTTTTCCCGACTGACGAGCCCCATCCCATTGGATCTCCTGCTGCTCGCGGCGTCGAGCGCCGCATCATCGCCGAGCTTCAGGGTCTGGGTATCGAGCACGAAGTTCAGGAAACGTTCGTCTGCACCACGTACCAGATCTGTGCGACGGTGCGAAACATCGTCGCCCGGCTGCCGGCGCAAACCAGTGCTTCGCCTGTTGTGCATTCGGCGTCCACAACGCTGCATTCGTTCACAGAGGCAGTCCTGTTGGCGTCTCACTATGACTCGGTCGCGGCCGGGCCGGGAGCATCCGATGACGGCGCCTCGGTCGCTGCACTGCTCGAGATTGCTCGATTGATCAAAGCAGAGCATCACAAGCGCGATGTCCTTCTCCTCTTCGACGAAGGGGAAGAGGCGGGACTGCTGGGCGCTGAGGGCTTCATCAGAAAGTACCCCGGTGCGGCCTCGGTCGTGGCGGTCGTGAACGGCGAGGCACGAGGGACGTCCGGTCAGAGCTTCATGTTCGAGAGCAGCCCGGGGAACAGTCATCTGATTGATCTTCTCGCCTCAGGTGTCTCGAGACCGGTGACCAGCTCGGTCTTCTATTCGATTTACCAACGACTGCCCAACGACACCGACTTCACGATCTTCAAACGTTACGAACGGCAGGGACTCAACTTCGCTTTTCTAGGCGATGTCGCCCGCTACCACACGCCACTGGACCGCAGGCAGTTCCTCGATCCAGGAACGATGCAGCATCACGGCGACAATCTTGTTGGCGCTACGCGCGCTCTGGCCGATGGCAATCTCGCTAAAACATATCGCAACGCCACCTTCTTCGACATCGGCGGTTTCGTCGTTGTCCGATGGCCCGAGGCCGTGAATCGATATCTGGGTGTAGCGGTTCTCCTGATTGCTTTGATTCAGATTCGAAGAAGGCGGCTCCGTCAGAATTGGTGGTGCCTTCTCATTCAGCCGGCGGCGATCCTCGCCGCCGCAGTTCTCTCGGCCGCTTTCGTCCAACTGCTCGTGACTGGCGGTGCGTTGCCGACGCCCTTCGTCGCGCACCCGCTGGGGCTGCTTTGCGGTTCGTGGCTGCTGGGGCTGGTGGTTGCTGAGGCGGCTCACAGGCTTGGATCGAGAGAAGACCGCGATACCGGCGGAATCACTGCGATTCTCTTCGCGTCGCTGTCTCTCCTTCTCTCCTGGTTTCTTCCGGGCGCCGCTTACCTCTTTCTCGTCCCGGCGTTTTTTCTGCTCCTGCCACTACTAGTCTCGCGGGAGAGCAGGGCCGCGATGATCTCCGAGATTCTCCCATTCGCGGTTGCCGGGCTGCTCGTCTTTCCTCTTCTGTGGCGGCTGTACGGCACGTTGGGAAATCCTGCACTCATCGTGATTACTGTCGCGATCACGGTCGTCGCTCTGCTGTTGCCTCCGTCGATCATTGCTTCCCGCCGGGTCATCGCGGCCGGCGCGCTTGCCTCCGCACTTCTCTTTGCTGCTTCTTTCTTCCTTCCTGCCTACAGCGCTGACAGTCCGCGCCGGCTCAACGTGATCTCGAATCGTGACGAGCCCTCTCGTGAGTGCCGATGGTTACTGGAAAAAAGCGGGGGCTCCCTGCCTCGACCGCTTGCCTCCGTTCGGCAATGGTCGCCATATCAGTATGTGACGTCAGGGGGGCAGAGGTGGGATGCGATGGCGGCCCTGCATCCGTGTGGCGATGATTCGGGGCCGCGCGTGGAGCAGATCGATGGATCAACAGAGGGCGCGACGCGAATCCTGCGTTATCGGCTGTACTCACCGCGGCAGGCACCGACCCTTACATGGACGTTCGAGAGCGGAGAAGGGGTTGCCGAGATCGTGGCAAATGGAGAGGTGGTTCCTCTTCCATCACCAGGAGCCTTGCGAGCCGTTCGTCCCGGATGGCGACAGATTCAGTTTCGGGCTGTGCCGCCTCTGGGTGTGGTGGTCGAGCTCCATCTTCGGGGGCCACAGCCTGTTCGCGGGGTGTTGTCAGATTCAGCGATGTTGAGCGATCCTGGTTCCGCCCCAATCCTCGCTGCGCGGAATGCATCGGGCGCAGTTCGTTTCGGCGAAGGAGATGTGTCGGTCATCCGGAAACAGATTGCCATGGGGCCGTAGCCGCCGCCGCGGCGGCGGAATTGAAAATTGAAAATTACAAATTGAAAAAATCACAGGAAGCGTTGGATAGGCGGGTTTTTCAATTTTCAATTTTCAATTTTCAATTCTTCGGTACGAAGCCATAGTGGTCGCAGATCTTTTCGTAGAGCATCTTTCCGATCGACGCCTTGGACTCGCGGCTGCAGCCGGCAATATGCGGCGTAGTGATCAATCGCGGGTCCGCGGGCCAGGTGCGCTCTTTCGGCGGTTCCTGGTCATAGACGTCCATGGCCAGCCCTTGCAGGTGGCCGCTCTCCAGCCGCCGCAACGCTTCTGTGGCGTTGACGACCGGACCGCGACAGGTGTTGATGACGATGGCGCCCGCGGGCAGTAGGTCGAGCTGCCTGCCGGCGAGCATGTCGTCAGTTTCTTTTGTCAGGGGCACGTGACAGGTGACGATGTCGCTCTGACCGAGCAACTCTTCGAGCGAGGAAAGAAGCAGGGCGTCCCTCTCCGTAGCCTGTTCCGGAGTGATGTATGGATCGCAGGCCACAATCGACATTCCGAAGTTTTTCGCAATCGCGGCAACCCTGCTGCCGACTCTCCCTAGTCCTATGATTCCGAGCCTGAAGGAACGGAGCTCCCGACGGGTGGCGCAATCGTCGCGCGACCAGCGACCAGCCCGGACCATCTCGTTATAGGCCGGCACAGTTCGGGTCAGCATGATCATGAATCCGATTACGAGCTCGGCGACCGCATTGGCATTTTCACCCGGCAATCCCAACACGATGATGTTGCGCTCTGCGGCTCGCGCCAGGTCGATATTGTCGAGTCCGCTCGTGCCCTGGGCCAGGAGCCGCAGCGACGTCGAGCTGTCGAGAACCTTTGACGTGACCTGATTGGCGTAACGCGTCACCAGCACTTCCGCGTCGGCCAGATTTCCGATCAGGGACTGCTCGTCATGACAGCGGAGATGGCGGGTCTCGAAGCGGTCATCGATCATGATCCGATCGAAGAAGGACTGGTCGACATCCGCGGCGACAAAGACCCTTTTTTTCATGGCCGGCATTGTAGTCACGATTGCAGCCACCCTGTATGATGCGCGCCGTCAAAGGCCGCCGGATTCACGGCGGCGTCTCCGCGAATGTCCGAGCTTGCCCAGCCCGCACCGATCCCGACGATAAGGCAGAGTCATCTCCCGGCTCGAGTCACCGGCAGAGTGACCCGTGTTGCGCGCAAGCATCGACTCATTCTTCTCAGCTCGGCCATTCTCCTCGGCGTCCTCTTCTTTCCCTCGCTTTTCATGGGCCGGGTCTTGTCGCCGAACGATGCCTATTGCAACTATTACCCGTGGGCCGCTCAAAAGACCGTCGACGTCCAGAATCCCCTGATTCAGGATCCTCCATTCTCCTATCTGACGCTCATGTCGATGCTCAAGAGCGACTGGTCGTCGTTCCACTGGAATCGTTACATCGGAAGTGGCCTCCCAGGTTTCGGGTCGGTCGCGGCGGCGGTGCTGTCGCCGTTCATTCTGATCCCCACGCTGCTGCTTCCGCTGGGCTGGATCTACTCCGGGATCGTGCTCCTCAAGATTCTCATCCCGCTGTTTTTTGGCTATCGCTGGCTGCGAGAAGAGCGCCTCGGGAAAACGGGGGCGACTCTCGGCGCGCTCGTGATCGCCGCGGCCGGTCCCTGCGCGGTCTGGTGGTTATGGCAAGGGAGTAACGCCACCGCGCTCTACCCGGTCGGGATGTATTTCATTGCCCGGGCCTTTCACGGGAAGCGCAATGCGCTGATCGCCTACGGGCTCCTGGCCATCTGCTTCGCGCTCAGCGGATTTCCGGCGGCGGTCGCTTACGGAGGCTATCTATTTCTCTGCTATGCGATTTTCCTGACGATACGGCGTTGGCGTTTCCCCGAAGGCGACGCGATCCGGGCGTCCTTCGCATCGATTCTCGCTCTCATGATCAGCGCCCCTTTCCTGGCGCCGTTCATCAGCTTCCTGCAGCGAACCGGCTATCTGGAGACCCGCCAGCTGGCCGGCGCCCGTTATTTTTTTCCGTGGCATCACCTGTTGGCCCTCGTCGCTCCCTATCGTCTGGGCGATCCGGCCGGGCACCAGTGGATCGGCGAGCCAGCTCTCGGAGCCATGAACAACTTCGTCGAGCTGACCATCTACCTGGGGCTGCTCACGTTGCCTCTCGCTCTCGTCGGACTTTTTCGACGTCGCTCTGGAGCGCGATTCTTCTTTCTGGCGCTGTTCCTTCTGCTGCTGGTTGCGCTGTGCGGTGGTGCCGGGGCAACTCAGCTGATCGGGAGCCTGCCGGGGATCAGGTTTTCGCCGCTTCCACGCCTGCGGGTTCTTCTCCCGATTCCGGCCGCATACCTGGCAGCCAGTGGATGTGCTTTGCTCCGCAGGATCAATCCTTTGCGGGGCGGATTTTTCGCCCATGGGGGACGGTGGATCACTGAAATCCTGATCGTGATCATCGCCGCTTGCGACCTCGGGTTTTTCGCTGCCCGTTTCTATCCCTACGTCAGGTTTCAGGACTCGCTGCCCGCGCCATCGGAGACACTGCAGTTTCTTCAAAGGGAGCAGGGGCCCTTTCGAATTGCTCCCTTTTTTCCCTACCTCTTCCCGAACGCCGCGGAGCTCTTCAGGCTCGAAGACATCCGAAGTCACTGGGGAGCCGAGAAGCAGTATCGAGAGCTGATGCACAGGATCGATCCGACCAGCCTTGATCAGCCGACGGTGGTGCTATTCAACAGCCTGAAGTTCAACTTCAGCGATCCACTGCTGGCCATGTTGAACGTGCGCTATTACGTCGAGCAGCCTGACATCGACATCATCCGCTGGACCATCGAAAGTGGTACGCAACCGATTTATGCAGCGGACACGATGATGTCATTTCGATCAGGCGAGGTGCTGCGGCGCTCCGTTCGTATCGAAGCCGGTCCTTTTTACGCGGTGGCCATTCCTTTTCAGTTTCAGACCGCGCTGGGCAAGGATTCGTTCATCGGTATGCAGATGCTGACACCTTCAGGTCAGGTCGTCGCAAGTGCGCGGTTTGGAGCAGAGGAGCTGCGGAAGCGACAAAGGCTTTTCCTGGCCGTGCCGCGGGCGTGCCCTAAAAGCGTGCCGGTGACTGTCGCTCTAACGTCCCGCGGCGTCTGGGGAATGGTGGGGGCGTCGAAGGAGAGTGCTCCCGGCGAGACGCCACTTGCGGTCGGCAGAGTCAAGGTACCGCTGATCCTCGAACACGAATTCAGCGATGGGCGGCTCTTCCGAAACCTCGCTGAGTTGCCGCGCTATTACCCGGTCTGGCTGCTCAAGACGATGAGCGACGAAGTCTTCATGAAACGAAACGATCTCGATTTCTTTACCACTGCCTACAGCGCAACGCCCTCGGCCGGACTGGCCAGTTGGCTGGCTGAAGTACCTGCCGGGCTACGGGATGCGCAGGTCTCGATCCTCCCTTTTCGCGGTGGAAGGCAGGGCATGAACGTGCAGTCGTCGAGCGCTTTCTTTCTCGCTTCTTCTGAGAAGCTGACACCGGAGCTTCGCGTCTACGTCGATGGGAAACCTGTTGAGGCGCTTCCCATCAATCGCATGTTTGCGGGCGTTCCCGTGCCGGCCGGCCGGCATCGCGTCGATTTCGTACGACGGATCGGACGTGGATGGTGGACGGTCTCGCTGGCCGGGCTTCTACTTTTGATTGGAACAGGCGCCGTGGAAATGCGAAGTCGTGGGGGCAGGGGGTAGTTTCAGTCGCCGTGTATGTGGCGCGTAGGGCCGCACGGCGTGCGGCCGATACCATCGGCCGCGGCGAGAACAATCGTTCAATGTGAACCAAAAAGCTGGCGGATGACCTTCGGAGCGAGGCTGCGAATGATTTGTCACCGAGGGTTTCGCATTGTTACGTCTGTGTTTCGGCGACCGAAGGTACCGGCCGCACGCCGTGCGGCCCTACGCTCAGGACCCGGGCTAACTACCCTCGGTGCGTCGGAGTGGCCACGACGATAATCTGGTAGGCGAGGAGTGACTTCCACGATTGAGTTGCCCAGCTGAGGATTTTCTCGATGGGGCGGAGCAGGAGATCGGGCACCATTCCGCCGACGATAAGTCGCACCGGCACCGAGGAGCCGCGGACCGCAGCGACATGGAAGCCGGCACGTCGCAGTTCTTCGAGAATGGTGCGGCGGGTGTAGAAGCGAAGGTGGGTGTGATCGAGAATCCCCCGATCGCGATAGGTGAACGTACCGAACAGCAGGCCGATCCGGATGGTGATGTTGGCGATATTCGGCACGGATAGAAACAGAGTCCCGTTTGCATCAAGGGCCTCCCGGACGACGTTGAGCACCGCTGACGGATTCCGGAGATGTTCGAGTACGTCGGCCATCACGATGACGTCGCTGTTCTTCGGGAGACGGATCACTCTCTCGAGATCGGCGATCACGACCTGATCGAATCTCTTGCGCAGGTCGCCAGCCCGGTTGACGTCGTATTCGAATCCGAGGGTGTGGTGAAACTGAGAACGCACGGCATCGCACAGCTCACCACCAGCGGCACCGAGATCGATCAGCCGTCCCTTTCCCCCGAACCTGCGAATCAGGTCGATGAGAATGCGATGGCTGCTCCCGTCGAAGTCTTTGAACTGGTAAACGTTGGGCATGAGAGATGTTGTTGGCGTCCGGGGTTAGCTATTAGCTATTAGCTTCTAGCTTCTAGCTTCTAGCTTCTAGCTTCTAGCTTCTAGCTTTTAGCTTTTAAGCTAGTAGCTAGAAGCTAGAAGCTAGTAGCTAGTAGCTGTCACTCACGTAATTCCCACGTCGCTGTTGTCGCCGAGCATGAAGCGATAGGCGACGGGTTTGCGGTGAGTTTTGGCGATCTTGACGTTCTTGCCGATAAGGCTGGCCTCGATGCGGCCGTTGACGTGGGCGATGGTCGAGCTCTCGAGGATAATGGAGTTCTCGATCTCGCAATATTCGATGACGCACGACTTTCCAATCGACGTGTAAGGGCCCACGAAGGCGTGCTCGATGCGGGAGCCGGCACCGATGACGACCGGGCCGCGTATCACGGAGTCGATGATCTGCACTCCCTCTTCGATGACGACCTTGCCCTCGACGCTGCTTCTGGCGTCGACCGTGCCGCGCAGGTCCATGTCGAAGGTGTCGAGCACGGTGCGATTGGCCTCGAGCATGTCCTCGATCTTGCCGGTGTCTTTCCACCATCCCTTGACGATATGCGGATGTACGGTGAGTCCCGCCTCGATGAGCCACTGAATGGCGTCGGTGATCTCGAGCTCGTTTCTCTTCGATGGCTTGATCGCTTTGACAGCGTCGAAGATGGTGTGATCGAACATGTAGACGCCGACCAGAGCGAGATCCGATTTCGGTTCGGCCGGCTTCTCGGTCAACTGAACGACGCGCCCGGAGGCATCGAGCTCGGCCACGCCGAACTGCGACGGGTTGGCAACTCTGGTCAGCAGGATCTCGCTGTTGCAGTCGAGCGAGCGAAACTCCTCGACCAGAGGGGTAATCCCGTGCTGGAGCAGGTTGTCACCGAGGTACATGACGAAGGGGCAGTCTTTGATGACCGGCTCGGCGATCATCACGGCGTGGGCGAGCCCGCGTGGCACGTCCTGGTCGATGTAGCTGATCTTCGCGCCGAACTGCGAGCCATCGCCGACAGCCTGGCGGATCTCGCCTCCGGTTTCGGGGGACACGATGATGGCGATCTCCGTGATCCCGGCATTCACCATGGCCTCGATGCCGTAAAAGAGGACCGGCTTATTGGCTACTGGAATGAGCTGCTTGGCGGAGGTAAAGGTGAGAGGGCGCATGCGCGTTCCCTTTCCTCCGGAGAGGATGAGCCCCTTCATTTTCCCATCACGTCGAACGGCCTTGTTCATGGAGGTTCCTCTGCTGCTGATGTGGTTCTAAAAGAAGCGGTCCAGCGAGCCGCGCAAGTCGACGAATGTGCCGACGTTGGTGAGGTTGATCGAGATCAGATAATCACGACTCACTGTTGGCACTGCGAGGTCGCGATACTCGAGAGTCACGTTGTAACAGGAAGCGAAGTAACCGAAGAGATAGCGCTGCTCGAGGAACTTGGACCGGGTGGCATCATAGGTCATGCTGACATCGGCCCGCAGCTTGTTGGCCAGGATCGGCGAGCCGGTTCGGAATTGAAACTGGCTGGCACCCGGGATTGACAGGGGCGGCCCGCTGCTCGTGGGGCGCTGACTGTCGAAGGTCGAGAACCAGCGGACGGCCAGGTAGCGCTGCGAGTCTTTGCCGATCAGGTTCGCCGAGAGGCTGGCCTGATCGAGCTGATGGCTCTCGTTTCCGATGGTGGCATTGGCATCGAGGGAGAGGGTCTGATACGGATTGACGTGCAGGCTCGCCGTGATGGGCGTGAACTTGCCCTGATTGAGCGTGGCGATCTGCTGATTGAACGGCTGCGACAGCGATGCGCTCTGGCGAAGCGAGAACGAGAGAATCTCACGAGCGGAGGCGTTCGGCCCCGAGCCCTTCCCGATGATGCGCTGGGTCAGCGAGTACTCGACACTGTCGCGGACGATCGGCAGGAATGGAGAGTCGACCGCGTCGAAGCGAATGAAGCGGTTCTGATCCTTGACGTCGGTCGTGTAGACGTAACGCACGCGAGGCTCGATGACGTGTTTGAACTTGGTGAACCCGCCGATGTCGCGGGCGAAGATGCGGGAGAAGGAGGGGCCGACGACTTCGACTTCGCCCTGGGCGTAGGAGCGTGAAGCGGCATTGGCGGTCGTCGTGAGCGTGCTGCCGGCCGCCGATGTGTCGAGGGTCTCCGAGTAGTACGTTTCGCGTAGAGACAGCTGTGGACGCACCGAGATCCATGACGGGGTTCGCAGCTGCAGCGAAAAGGTCGGGAAGACGTCAGCGCGGTAGTAGTCGGCCGCAGGCACTCCGACCCCACCGGTTCGCAGGTGCGAAAGCGAAGACTCCACTGAGTAATACAGCGGCGAGGCGCCGACGCGGTGAGGGTAGGCGCGAAATTCGAGCGCCGGGGTCTGTTCGAAAACCTGCGTCGAAGTTCCCGACAGGAAATTTTTCCGGCGTTCGGTGCGGATGTTGAGCGAGTAGTTGGGGTCGTTTTTAGTCAGATACGCCGAGGAGTAAACCGTGGAGATGGTATTGATCTCGAATTTCCGTTCGAAGCGACGGAAGAACTCGAGATCGGAAAAGTCCCGGGCATCGACGACGAAGCGGAATCCGCCCGGAAGATCGTCCGTTCGATGCTGCACTTCGTAACGCCATTTCACGCGATCACCGCTGGGAGACGCCTCTGCGTCATCCACGGCGTAGGCGAGGATGCGACCGCGCGTTTTCTCACTCGGTGCGTAGCGCAGCTGATTGAGACCTACACCTTTGACGCCGTTACTGTAGGCGTCAGCCTCAATTGTGGCGTCATACGAATCGCCCACCGGTATGAAGTAGGCCGCACCGAGGAAGCTGCCGAAGTGACTGGAGAATCCGACCTTCGGGATCAGGAAGCCCTGCGAGCGCTCTCGCTTGGTCGGCCAGATCAGATAGGGGGTGAAAAAGAGCGGCACGCGATGGGCACGGAATGACACGTCCCGAAGCCGCGCGTAGTCATCGACGACCACCGTCCCTCGCTTGAGATGAAACGACCAGGCCGGGTTATCGATATCGCAGGAGGTGAAGACGCCGTTGGAGAGACGATAGGTATCCTCTCCGAGCTTCTCGATGGTGTCACCGGTGAAGTAAAGCGACGGTTCGAACGAAGCCTTGGCGCTGAAGAGCGTTCCCGTCTTCGTTTCCAGATTGAAGACCGCTCGATCGGCGGATAGGCGCCGGGCACCCTGATCGACGATGACGTTGCCCTGCGCCTCGACGTCCTTGGTCTTGCGGTTGTAGGTGATCTTGTCACCCTTGACGATGACGTCCTGGTAGTAGACCTTTACGTCGCCCTCAAGGATGGCGTAGTCATCTTTGACCAGTTCCTGGTGGTTCGCTTCCCAGCGGACGTTGGACTCACCTTTCTTCGAGGAGAAATCGAATGAAAACTTTTTCTTTCCGCCATAAACCTGCTGGAGCTCGGGAGTCTTCTTGATCGATCCCTGATTGATTTGAGGGAACGCTGGAGCGGCCAGTGACGAGAGGAGTGCCGACGTGAGAAACAGAGTTCGATAGTTCAAAGCCGCTGATCAGCCTTTCTGTTGGTTTTTCCGAAGGAGGAGGAGGGAGCCAGGTCCTCATCAGGATACGGTTGATTGGCCTCGGCTCTCAAGGATCGTTCGACTCCCTCGATCTCGCGCAGGTCGGAACGGAGCTTCATGATCTCGAGCTGATACAGGCGCGCGACTCCGGAGCCCATTGTTCGCTGCTGGTGTTTTCTCATGGCCAGATCCGTAGAGAGTTGCACAAAACGCCGTCGAGCGTCGCGGTTGCGCCACATGGAGAGGCTCAGACGGCGGATTGGGTGAACCGTCCTGCGGATCTCTTGGTGGTCAAAAAATCCCAGACGGGTCTCGTCCTTCAACTCGCGCAGCGCCGAGGGCCAGCGGGCAAAGACCGAACCGAGAGTCAGCAGGGGCGTGATCCCGGTGGCAATCCCGACAGACCATGGAAGCGCTTTCACAGGAAGGGCGGTGGAGGCATTCAGGATCAGTAGTCCCGAACCGACGCCTGCAGTCAACACCAGGACGCGTACCCAGGCCCTGGTCGACGCGAAGAAGTGAGCCGCCGCTGACACGACGATGGCTAATACAATGACGGCCGGTACGAATGAGGAGTCGGTATTCGCGCCCATTACTATGGGCAGGGCCACGCCGCATCCGACCACGGTGCCGCTGAGCGCCGCGTCCATGAGGTCGAGCTCCCTTTCGTCGCCTCTACTCCAGACCGCGGCGAGGCTGGTGAGGATCGCTGCCGGATAGAGGATCGAGCCCGTCCATGCGGCAGCGATCAGGGTGATCACACCGGCGGCGAGGCCCTTGGCGATCCGGGTCGCCGTCCAGCTCCCTGAGTCGGTCGCGAGCGTCCGGAAATAACGGGCTCCCAGTGCGATCAGGGGTGCGAGCGCGGTGCAGCCGAGCGCGAGCAGCGTGAGGTGATTGACTGTCATTTTTCAGGCGCGAGTATCGATCGGGTTCCGGAGGAAGAAGCTGCGAGAGCGTTCTATGTCCTGGCGGATCTGGTTGGTCAGCTCGAGTGCCGAGCGGAATTGCCGCTCCCGTCGCAAAAGCCGGTGGAAGTATAAACGGACTGTGTCGTCGTAAACGTTGGAATCGAAGTCGAGGATGTGGCTCTCGATCGTGGTGGCGTAGTTCTCATACAGGGTCGGTCTGACCCCGATATTCGTCACACTCTCAAAGCTGCGGGCAAAGCTATCGAAATGAGAGGTCGTGACATAGACGGCGGAGCCTGGAAAGAGGTCGTTGAAGGGATCGACGTTGACAGTCGGAAAGCCCATTTTCCGTCCCAGTTTGCGGCCCGTGGCGACGCGGCCGTCGATGAAGTACGTACGCCCCAGTGCGATGGACACGGTTCGCATCGCTCCGCGCTCGATGCCGTGCCGGACCAGCGAGCTCGATACACGGATGCCGCTTCTCCGAATATCCTCTGTCCCCTCGGCCGTGAAAGAGAATTTCTTCCCCAGCTCGCGAAGCCTTTCCAGATTTCCTTCGCGGCCGGCGCCGAAGCAGAAGTCTCGGCCGATATGAACCTCGCGGACGGCGAGCTTCTTGACCAGAAACTCTTCGACGAATCGGTCGGCCGTCCAGCGTGAGAACTCATGGGTAAAAGGGATGACCAGAAGAGCGTCAACGCCCGCTTTGCCGATCAGTTCCTCCTTCTGCTGGAGCGTGAGGATCTGAGCGGGCACGCGGTCAGGCGCAACGATGGAGAGCGGATGCGGATGAAAGGTGATGACGACGCTGGGAACTGACAGCTCCGCAGCCCGCGCCACGATGCGGCGCGCAATTTCCTGGTGGCCGATGTGGAACCCGTCGAAGTTCCCGATCGTAGCCACGCAACCGGTAGGGAGATCGGTCTGCTTCAGTGGATCATCGAGGACGAGCATTCGTGTTGGAAAAGCGTCGAGATTGTATGTCAGATGTCAGAGGTCAGTGCTTGTCATCCTGAGCCGCCGCGGCGAAGGATCTCCAGCGGCAGGATCTGAATTCAGATCGCTATATCTTGAGATCCTTCGCTGCGGCTCAGGATGACAAGCTCCGGTAAAGCCGCGTAAATACTGGCCGCTTTGCGGAGGTGTCATCCCGAGCGTCGAGCGAGGGATCTGGGCGGGGGACTCGACCCTTCGGCGCCTCGCACAATCGTAAGAGAGCTCCAAGACTCCACACCGCAAGGCCCCCTCCCAGATCCCTCGCTCG
>DASZZV010000220.1:0-25553 GCA_035544835.1 Thermoanaerobaculia bacterium | reverse complement strand
TATTTAGGCCGGTTTGCGGAGGTGTCATCCCGAGCGTCGAGCGAGGGATCTGGGCGGGGGACTCGACCCTTCGGCGCCTCGCACAATCGTAAGAGAGCTCCAAGACTCCACACCGCAAGGCCCCCGCCCAGATCCCTCGCTCGACGCTCGGGATGACACCCTGGTTTCTTTCACTCAGACGCCGCGCTCCGCGGTCAATCGCTCGGGATGACAGCACGTTTCTTTCCCTCATCGGCGACGCCTGCGTCGTTCCGCGGCTTCTAAGAAACTCCCTGCATTTACGCGGGTTCCCTGATGTGTCATCCCGAGCCGCAGCGAGGGATCTGGGTGGGGGCCCTTCCATCGTGGTGCTCGCAAACATTTTCGATGGCCAAGGGTCTAAGGCCCCCGCCCAGATCCCTCGCTGCGGCTCGGGATGACACCCACCCAGTTTCTTTTTCTCAGTGGCAGCGCGCACGCTGTCCCTTGCTCGGGATGACACATCGGCAACCCGCATAAATGCTGGCAATTTCTAAGAGGCGATTCCTATCAACCTCCCTCGCCGAGGTGGTCGACGAGTTGAAGATCTTCCTCCGAGAGCGCGAAGCTCCTGCTTTCCAGGTCCTCGCGCATGTGATTGGCGTCAGTCGTCCCGGTGAGCGGCAACATTCCCGTTTGCTGCGCGAAGCGAAACACGATTTGCGCGGGCGTCCTCCCCACTCGAGTGACGAGCTGACGGAAAGGGCGACTCTTAAGCTCCGTTACATTCGCCGTGAGCAATGAGAAACCCTGGTAGACGATGCCCTGATCGCGACACAAGGCCCGAACCTCACGATCCCAGCCTGTGCTTGCATAGCAGCGATTCTGCGCGAATGCCGGTTTGACGGATGCGAATGCGCACAACCCCTCGATCTGATCGAGGGCGACGTTGCTCACACCGAGAAAACGGGTCCTGCCGGTCGAGTGCAACTCCTCCATTGCGCGCCATACCTGCCGATCGACTGCAGAGAGACCGCGGCGGCGGGACGGGCCGTGGAGAACGTATGAGTCGATCGATTCGACACGCAGATGCTCGAGCGAGCTGGCGAAGGACTGGCGAACCTGGGTAGCCGGATTCGCGGTGGCGTCGTAAGGAAGACGATGGTCCTGACCGTCTCGATAGGTGAACTTCGTTTGCAGAAACAGCTCGTCACGACGCACCAGTCCGTCGGCGATGGCCTTGCTCACCGCGGCGCCGACTCCGGCCTCGAAGTAGTGACGGCGCTGATTGGCGGTATCGATGCCGCGAAACCCGGCATCCAGAGCAAGGCGCACCAGGCGTTCGGTGTCGTCCTCTTTCCAGGCAGTTCCGTAAAAGAAATCGGGGATGGCGATCTCACGCACAAAGATGCTCATTCCCTCGATTAGAGGTTCAGGCGCGGGTGGGTGTCAACCGGACCTGCCCTTCCTGACTCTCTGGCTCAGGCAGGATTGCCCGCGCCTCGCGCTCGAACCGGAGCTTCAATAGCGGGTTTGCGTGGCGCGCAGGTCGCCGCCGCACTCGACTACCGCGGCACGCCCTCCGGATTTTCGAGACTGATGGCTCCGCTGATGAGCATGGCCATGCGACGTGCGAACTGCAAAGACCTCAAAATGCTCAAACGTATCCTCGAAGAGTCGTATCCGGGTTAAGGATGAAGGCGCGCAAAATTCACGGACACAGCTCACATTGACTGGCATGCAGACGCGCCCTGGCCTTGCTACAAGAGAGGCTCAGAGAACCCAATTCCCATGGGTGGCGCCAGTACTAAATTCTTCGTTGATCGACGTTCGCCGCCGCACTCACGCGTTGACATCTGATGCGTGACTCGTGATGCTTTCAACTGATGAGGACCACGCTGGACATCGATGACGACCTGCTTCAGGCGGCAAAAGAGATCGCTGCAAACCGGGGCTCGACCGCAGGACGCGTGATCTCCGATCTGGCCCGAAAGTCGCTCGGGCCGAAATCGGCCGCGCGAGAGAGGAACGGCGTGCCTGTGATGCCGCGGCGGCCGAAGGAAAGTGCACGGCCTACAATGGACAAGGTCAACCGCCTTCGCGATGAACCGTAACGGGTGATGACGCGCATTGCCTTGCTCGACGTAAACGTTCTGGTCGCGCTCTTCGATCCTGACCACATCCATCACGAGGCGGCTCACGAGTGGTTCTCAGCGAACCGAGAGGATGGCTGGGCCACCTGTCCCCTCACTGAAAACGGACTTGTGAGAATCCTTTCAAATGTGGCGTACACCGGGTTCCACGAGACGGCCGCCGCGATCCGACGGCGTCTCGACACGTTCTGCTCGAGCGGAAACCACTCGTTCTGGCCTGATGACTTGAGCTTGTGCAGCGAACATCGATTCAAACTTTCGGGAGTCAGCCATGGGCAGATCACCGATGTCTACCTCCTCGGTATCGCCACCGAGAAAGATGGCCGACTGGCAACCTTCGACCGCCGCGTTCCGCTACGCGCAGTGATCGGCGCAGATTCGGAGAGATTGGAAGTCATTCCGGCCTGAACACGTTTTCACTTCTGCGCGGAGCGGGTGGAGATTCCGCGAAGCTGAAGAAAGGCGCAGTTTACCCGTGCGTAATCCAGGCCCGGCTCAAATAGTCGGACAGGGTGAGCACGAAAAGGACGCCAAGGAAGAAGAAGCTGCCGAGGACCACACACCAGGTCAGGCGTGTGCTGTGGCGGACGTGCATGAAGAACAGAATGACCAGCGTTGCCTTCACCACTGCGATCGACAGCGCGATCGGCGTGCTCAGCGCGCCGAAATCTATTCCGGAGACAAAGACCGTCAGCGTAGTCAGCACCATGAGCGCCGCGAAGATGCCCAGGTAGACACCGATCGAGGTGACGTGATGCTGCGGATCCTTGTGGGACTGGACTTCGTGGGTCGGGTTCAGGTCAACCATTGTCGGGCTCCAACTATGCGCCTCCGTGGCGGCCGATGAGATAGAGCAGCGGAAACAGGAAGATCCAGACGATATCGACAAAGTGCCAGTACAGGCCGGTCACTTCGACCGGACCATAGTATTCGCTCGAGAAATCTCCGCGCGCCGCTCTCCGGAGAATGTAGAGGAAGAGTCCGATCCCGATCACCATGTGAATGGCGTGAAGACCGGTCATGCAGAAGTAGAGGAAGTAAAACATCTCCGCCTTCTTCTCCACGAGAGCAGTCGCCCCCTCCAGATGGAAGTTGGCGCCGGGAAAGAGGTGCTCCTGAAAGTGATCGCGGTACTCAATCGCTTTGATCCCGAGGAATACCAGACCGAGAATGATCGTGGAAATGAGAGACCACACCAGCCCGGAGCGATTGTTGGTCTGCGCGAAGTAAACGCCGAGAGCGACGGTGAGACTGCTGACGATCAGCACAACGGTGTTGATCGCACCGAGCGTCACGTTCTGGTGATGCGACGCGAGCGTAAACGCCTCGATCGAGGCATTTCGATACAACGTATAAGCAAAGAAGAGCGGTCCGAAGAACATCACCTCGGTGGTCAGGAAGAACCAGATTCCGAGCGTGGTCGACTCGTGCTGATGCCCGAGGTTGTCGAAGTGATGCTTCAGCGCCGGGTGTTGAGTTCCGTGAGCGTCAGCCAACGATGACCTCCTGCTCCGGGCGATATTCGTAAGCTTCCCAGGTCACGACCGGCTGCTCCTTGAAGTTGAAGGTTGGCGGAGGCGACGTCGTCTCCCACTCCAGACCGCACGCTCCCCAGGGATTGTTCCCGGCGATCTTTCCGAAGCGAAGCGACCACAGAAGATAGAACACCGGAAGTGCGTAACCCAAAGCCAGGATCGAGGCACCGGCCGATGACATGACATTCAGAATCTGAAACTCCGGGGCGTAGGCGTGATAGCGCCGCGGCATGCCCAGGTAGCCAAGAAGAAACTGCGGGAAGAAGGTGAGGTTGAAACCGACGAAGACAATCATCGCCGCCAGCCTGCCCCAGAACTCGGGGTACATGCGCCCGGTGATCTTCGGCCACCAGTAGTGCAGCCCCGCAAAGTAGCCCATGACTGCGCCGCCGACCATGATGTAGTGAAAGTGTGCGACGACGAAATAGGTGTCATGAACGTGCACATCGAGGCCGATCGCGGCGAGGAAGAGGCCGGTGGATCCACCGATTGCGAACAGGCCGAGGAATCCGAGGGCGTACAGCATCGGCGTGTCCCATGAGACCGAGGCTTTATAGAGGGTCGCCGTCCAGTTGAAAAGCTTGATGGCCGAGGGGATCGACACGAGGTAGCTGAGCAGCGAGAAGACCATGGCCGCGTAGACGGAGATGCCGGCCACGAAGAGATGATGAGCCCAGACCAGGAAGCCGAGAACGGCGATGGCAAGGCTGGAGAGGGCCACGAAGTTATAGCCGAAAATCTTCTTGCGCGTGAAGGCGGCAATGACCTCGCTGATGATGCCCATCGAGGGAAGAATCATGATGTAGACGGCCGGATGCGAGTAGAACCAGAAGAGGTGCTGGAAGAGTACCGGGTCACCACCCAGCGCCGGATCGAAGATTCCGACATGCCAGATGCGCTCGACTGCCACGAGGCTCAGCGTGATTCCAATGACGGGAGTGGCCAGAAGCATGATGATGCTCGTTCCGTAGAGCGCCCAGACGAAGAGCGGCAGACGGAACCAGGTCAGTCCCGGCGCGCGCATGCGATGAATGGTGACGATGAAGTTCAACCCCGTCAGGATCGAGGAGAAGCCGGCCACGAAGGCGGCCAGGATCACCGGCACGACATGTGTCGTCGAGAACTTCGTGCTCAGCGGTGTGTAGAACGTCCACCCCGTATCGATACCGCCCACCAGAAGAACGCAGAGCATCAGGATCGCGCCGATCATGTAGAGATACCAGCTCAGTAGATTGATCTTGGGGAAAGCCAGGTCTTTCGCTCCCAGCTGCAGCGGGAGAATGAAGTTCCCCAGAATCGCCGGCACCGCCGGGATCAGGAAGAAGAAAACCATGATCAGACCGTGGGCGGTGAAGAGCTTGTTGTATGTGTCCGACGTGAACATGTCGCCGGCCGGTGTGAGCAGCTCGAGCCGCATGAGAACCGCCAGCGCCCCGCCGATGAGGAACATCACCGAGACCGAGATCATGTAGAGCACGGCGATCCGCTTGTGGTCGATCGTGAGCAGCCATGAGCTGACACCGTACTCCTCATTCAGGTAGTGCGTGCGCGGCCGAACTCGAGGTGCTTCGAATGCGATGCTGGTCATGGTTATCTCGTCCTGCTATTCGCCGGAGCGGTACCTGGATTCGCAACGCTGGTTCCAGGCGTCTGGTTGCTGATCGGGGGAATGGCCGCCTTCTGCGGGGTGAGTGACTTGATGTAGGCGATGAGCTGAAGCACCTGGGACTCACTCATCTGTCCCTGGAACAATGGCATGATCGGCTCGAAGCCATCAACAATTTTTACCTGAGAATTGAGGATCGATTCGTGGATGTAGTTTTCATCGGCGACCGCTTTGGCGCCACCACGCAGACTCACCGTGCTTCCGAAGAGTCCGGCCAGAACCGGCCCGCGTGCTGTGGTGTCATTCGTATGACAGGTATTGCACGCGTAATGGTCGAAAAGCCTCTTTCCTTCCACGACCGGCGACCCCTCGGTACCACCTCCGAGCCAGGCCTGATAGTCGGCCGCCTGCATCACCGTCACCCATCCCACCATGCCGGAATGATTGGTGCCGCAGTACTCGGCGCAGAAGAGATGGAAGGTGCCGGTCTTGGTCGCCTGGAACCAGTACGTAGTCACCCGGCGCGGAAGGACGTCGGTCTTCTGGCGGAAGGCGGGGACGTAAAAGCTGTGAATGACGTCTTCCGACGACATCAGCAGCTTGACGGGACGGCCAATCGGCACGTGAAGTTGATTGATCTCACTCTGACCGCCCATGTGCTGGAACTTCCACATCCATTGACGGCCGGTGACGTTGATCTCCAGAGCGTCCCGTGGCACCGACGACATCATGAAGAAGATCTTCGCGCCCCACAGGAACATCCCGATGAAGACGATCCCCGGAATGATGATCCAGAGAGCCTCCATCAAATGGTACGGCTCGTACTCCACCGGAATCTCATTCTCCGGCCGGCGCCGGTAGACGATGGCGAAGTAGATGACGAGGACTCCGACGAGCAGGCTCACCCCGCCGCAGACGACGACCATGAACAGATATAGCTTGTCGACCTCTGGAGCGATGGTCGAAGCAGCTTCTGGGAAAAACGGAAAGTGGTCGAACATACCTATCGCACTTTTTCCTATCTCACGGTCTGGGAAGAACTTTTTTGTCGCGCTTGAGCATAACGAAGATAAAGCCGGCGATACCCGCCACCGTGGCAGCACTGCCGACGCGAATGACATTCATGGCTCGCGACGCGTAACGTCCCGTGGCCGGATCGTAGTGGTAGCAGATCAGTAGAAACTGATCGGTGATGGAGCCGATCTTGTTGTTCGATGCCTCCACCAGTGCCAGCCGCAGATCCCTCTGTGGAAATTCAAAACCGTAGAGGTACCGCGAGATCCTCCCCTGCGGCGTCAGCACCACAATCGCTGCTCCGTGAGCGTATTGCTGCGTTTTCGGGTCGTATCGATAACGAAATCCCACGGCGTCGGTCAGCTCGTGAATCTGCGTCTCGTCGCTGGTAGTCAGGAAATGCCAGGAGGCCTCGGCGGTAGGACGGCCATAACGGCGTACATAGATGTTCTTCTTCTCCCGAGCAGTCTGAGGCGTGTCGCGGGGATCGAAGCTCACGGTGACGATCTCAAATTCACGGCCGGGCTCGAATTTCAGATAGCCGAGGGAGGTGACGACTCCATCCAACTCCATATTGCAGAGCATGGGGCAGTTGAAATAGTTCAAGGTGAGAATCACCGGCTTCTTCTTGCCGAAATAGTCACCGAGGGTAACGGTGCGGCCGCTCTCGTCTTTGAACTTCGCGCCCAGCGGGATCGGAGCATTCAGGCGCTGGTCGACTCGGATCCCCTTCGGCCCTGAGCCGGAGAGAAAATCCTGAGCCGGCAACGTCGGAACGATCGACAGCGCGATGACGACCGCCGCGAGAATCAGCCTTTTCATGGGTGCGCCGCTCCCTGCGCGGCAGCGCCGGTGGAAGTCTGCGGAGGTGGCTGCGTTTGTGTCCCTGAGCCTGCTGCTCCGGGAACCGTTACGGGAGGCGCGGCAACAGTGGCCGGACCTGCCACTTTCTGTTCGATGTAAGTTCCCTTCTGAACGGCGAGCTTCATGGCCTGCTCGATCGGAATGTGAACGACCCCGGCCTGCTGATCGACCCATCCGTAACTATCCAAAGCTTTCTGTTCCTCGGCCCGCATATCGTCGAGGTCTTTCGGCGGATCATTCAGCTCTCCACCGCAGTTCGGGCAGGGTTGAAGTCGCGGCTCGGGCGGAGAGGCTGCACGACCGCCCTGGACCATGGAGGCTGGCAAGTCCTTCGGCGCCGCCTGGTGGCGGTACACCTTGAATAGAAACCAGAGCGAGAGATGGACAACGATGGCCACGGCGATGAGCGCTACGCCGAACCAGAGCACGGCGCGAACGTTGACGTCGCGATCCTCGTGATCGACGCGGTGACCCCTTTCGTGGAGCATCTTGTTATCCATGGCTGAGTGCCTCGCGCTCGCCGCTCAGCGCTGCGGTGACCTCTTCCTCATACATCGGCAACAGCGGTTCACGTTTCAACACCCCCAGGAAGGCGAAAAACCAGAGTCCGGCCAGACCCATGACGGCGGCCAGATACGTCCAGTGAAAGCCTGAAGGTTCCGGCAGGCCGCTATGGAAGGATGGGACGATGACCCAGATGTAGTCGACTACCCGCATGATGATCAGAAGGCCGGCAACGATGCCGAGTGTCTTGGGACGATCCTTGATGGCCCGCATGAGCAGCATGAAGAACGGCAGGAAGAAGTGAAACAGGAGCAGCAGGACGGAGACGTATCCCCAGCCACCATCCATCCGATGTAGAAAGTACGGCACCTCTTCGCGGATGTTGGCGTACCAGATCAGCATGAACTCGGAGAAAGCCGTGTACATCCAGAGCATCGTGAAAGCCAGCATGAGGTTCCCGAGGTCTCGGAAAATCCCCGGCCTGGCGTAGCTGGCAAGTGGCTCTTCACGGTGAAGCGCAACCAGCATCAGCACGCAGAAACAGAGCGCGCTCAGGGCGTTGCCGACGATATAGGAGATACCAAACATCGTCGAATACCAGGCACGCTCAAGCGACATGATCCAGTCGATGGCCATGAAGGTCATCCCGAGTGCGACGAACAGAAGGCCCACCGCACTCATCTTCCGCTGCGCCAGACCGAGGCGCGGATCCATGGTCTCCTCGAAGCGACGATCCCAGCGAGTCAGGAAGTAGCCGATCAACGACCAGGCGATGAAGAAGAAAAGCGCGCGGCCGATGAAGAAACCAGGATTCATCCACAAATGCTTGTGCGCAAGGACCTCGTCATGCTCCCAGGCCGGAACTGCCCAGGGGTAGATGTGCCGCAGGCCGATCACGATCGGGATGAAAGCGAGCATGATCAGAGGCAGTGTCTTTACCGCGGCCTCGAGATGACGGCGGATCAGAATGCCCCACGATCCCCCGGTGAGGTACTGCAGCATCAACAGAGCCAGAGAGCCGATTGGAATTCCGGCCACGAAGATGAAGCCGACCAGCCAGGCCCGGTAGAACTGGCCGGAGTCGCCACCCAGTCCGCCCACCGCGAGCAGAACGATCCCGATGATTCCGACTATCAGCGCCGGCACCTGGAAACGAAAGACGTTGTGCGTCCCGGCGCCGCTCATGGACGGACACCCCCCTGAAGACCACCACGCTGACTCGGTGGGACGTCATCCAACACCGCGTTCTGGCTCATCTGCAAAGCCCGCACGTAGGCGGTGATGGCCCACCTGTCGTTCACCGGAATCATGGTTCCGTACTGAGGCATCGCACCGAATCCATTGGTCATGACGTCGAAGAAATGACCGCTGGGCTGGCTGCGAAGCAGCTTCGTGTGGAACGAGGGAGGCCGCCGATATCCTCGGCGTACGATCATCCCATCTCCCCTGCCCACTCTTCCGTGACACTCGGAGCAGTAGATATCGAAGCGCTGCCGCCCCCGCGTCACGACTTCCTCGGTGACCGGGAATGGATACCCTTCCGCCACGGCTCCATTCACTTTTCCGGTATTCAGAAAGGAGTCCTCATGCAGATAGCCACGGGCGACCGTTCCGGCAATGGCCGGCCGGGCCGATTGGCCATCAGGAAAAAAGTCGCTGGCCATGTAGGGATCGTACTTCGGCTGATCACCCATCTTCTGCGGCGGACGGCAACCGGCCAGCAGGATCGCCCCGGCGATCGCCAGGATCACTGTCGTCAGTTGCGCAAGTCCCAGCCGGACATCGGAATGTCCGGCCACAACGCCGGCCTCACTCAGCCTACGGCGAATCGAAGTGAGCTCACCAGGGAACATCAGCCACCTCGATCGGTTTCATGCTCTGAAGGAAATCTCTCGTCTTATCGACATCGAATTTCGGATCTCTGCTCTCGATGAGAAGAAAGAACTGGTCGCGCGACGCGAAGGCGAAACGCGGCACGTGAAAGACGGGATGGTAAGGCATGGGCAACCCGTTGAGCGCGAGCATTCCCAGGACAGCGGCAAATGAAGCACAAAGAACAGTCGTTTCGAAAGTAATGGGAATGAAAGCCGGCCAGCTGTTGAAGGGCTTACCACCGATGTTCAACGGATAGCTGATGACATTGGCGTACCACTGCATGAAGAAACCGCCGAACCCACCGACGATGCCGCCTCCGAGAACGATGAGCGGCAGTTTGGAGTGATGAAATCCCACAGCTTCGGAGAGTCCTTCCACCGGAAACGGCGTGAAGGCATCCATCACCGTGTAGCCCTCTTCGCGGCAGCGGTTGGCCGCGCCGACGAGCGCGTTGACGTCGTCGAATTCAGCCATGAGCCCGTAGGTCGGATATTTCGGCCTCATCGCGCCTCCTCATGATGCGCCTCGGCTTCCGGCAACAGCGTGCGCATCTCGAAGATCGAGATGATCGGCAGGAAGCGGATGAAGAGCAGCAACAGGAAGGTGAAGAAACCGAGCGTGCCGATGAACAGAGACCACTCCCAGAACGTCGGGTAGTACATGCCCCACGAGGAAGGCAGGAAATCACGATGGAGCGAGGTGACGATGATGACGAAACGCTCCAGCCACATGCCGATGTTGATGACGATGGCGATGATCCAGAGAAAGATCGGCGTCGTCCGGATCCGCTTGACCCACAGGAGCTGCGGCGTGAGGATGTTGCAGATGATGAGGAAAACGTATGTAAGGTGATACGGACCCTTCATACGATTCATGATCATGTACCACTCGTAAGTATTGGTGCTGTACCAGGCGTAGAACACTTCCATCGAGTAGGCGTAGGCGACAATGAGCCCCGTGGCCAGCAGCACCTTAGCCATGTTCTCGAGATGGCGCATGGTGACGAAGTCCTGGAGACCGAAGACCTTCCTCACGGGAATCATCAATGTGAGGACCATGGCGAAGCCGGAGAAGATGGCCCCGGCAACGAAGTAGGGCGGGAAGAAGGTGGTGTGCCATCCCGGGATGACCGAGGTCGCGAAGTCGAAGCTGACGACCGTGTGAACGGAGACGACCAGCGGCGTGGCCAGTCCGGCCAGCAGCAGATACGCGGTCTCGTAGCGGTGCCAGTGTTTGGCCGAGCCGCGCCAACCCATGGCCAGCGTGCCGTAGACCTTTCTCCAGATGATGCTCCGCGAGCGATCTCTCAACGTCGCCAGATCGGGAATGAGACCGACGAACCAGAAGAGGAACGACACCGTCGCGTAGGTCGACACGGCGAAGACGTCCCAGGCCAGCGGACTGCGGAACTGCGGCCACAGCAGCATCGAGTTCGGATACGGCATCAGCCAGTAGGCGAAGTAAGGACGACCGACGTGAAGCAGCGGGAAGAGACCGGCGCAGGCTACGGCGAACAGCGTCATCGCTTCCGCGAAACGGTTGATCGACGTCCGCCACTTCTGCTTGAGAAGAAGAAGGATGGCTGAGATCAAGGTACCGGCGTGACCGATACCGATCCACCAGACGAAGTTCGTGATGTCCAGGCCCCAGGCTACCGGCTGGTTGATTCCCCAGATACCGATTCCGAGAATCAGCAACGCCGAGATCGAATACAGCATCAGGAGAACGAGACAGAAGGCCAGCGACAATCCGATCCACCAGTTGATCGAAGTCTTCCGCTTCAGGACGATGGAGGAGATCTGGTCGGTGATGGAGGCGAAGGAATGGCCCGGCTGGAGGGTCGGCACGGGAACGAAACGATCCGGCACCCGGGCGGCTACATCAGCATGAGGAGTCGGCGAGTCCATCGTCAGCCTGCCTTGATCTCGGGATTCGGGTTTTTCAATGTCGGGAGATACGTCGTGCGCGGCTGCGTGTTGAGCTCCGTGAGCAAGCCGTAATTTGCCGGCTGCGCTTTCCGAGCGGCCACGCGGCTGGTCTTGTCGTTGATATCGCCGAAGACGATGGCTTCACCGGGACAGGCAGACTGACAGGCTGTCACGACCTCCCCATCACGAATGCGACGATCCCCCTTCTCCGCTTCCTGCCTGGCCGCATTCACCCGCTGCACGCAGTAGGAGCATTTCTCCATCACTCCGCGCGAGCGAACCGTGACGTTGGGATTACGCATGGCTTTGAAACTCTCGCCTTTGATGATCGCCTGGCGTCCAGGAATGTCGTATTCGGAATACGAATACCAGTTGAACCGTCGCACCTTATAGGGACAGTTGTTGGCGCAGTACTTCGTCCCGACGCAGCGGTTGTAGGTCATCTCGTTGATGCCTTCAGGGCTGTGGCTGGTCGCCTCGACGGGACAGACCGGCTCGCACGGCGCGTTCTCGCAGTGCATACAGAGAATCGGGATGTGGTACGACTCAGGATTCTCGGGCCGGCCGCGATAGTAGTGATCGATGCGGAGCCAGTGCATGGCTCGCCCGATGATGACCTGGTCTTTGCCGACGACAGGGATGTTGTTCTCGGACTGACAGGCGATGACGCATCCCCCGCAACCGGTGCAGAGGTTCGTGTCGATGGACATGCCCCAGGCATATCCCTCGTACTTGAAAGGCGGGTAGAACGTCTCCTTGCTGCGAACCTTGTTCTCTTCCGTTTCCGGTACGACGCTCGGATCGCGGCGGAACTGCTCAATCGTGCCGACCCGGATAATGTCACGCTCACCGCGCAACGTCTTCACATCGATCGATTGGTGGAGCTGCGTGCAGGCCAGCTGTCGCGTCTCTTTCAGATTACCGAAAGCGGCTCCGAATCCAAGCGAGGGAGCATCAGAAGTCCGAATGGCGTAGACGTTGAAGCCCTTCGCCGTGCCGACATTGCCGGCGCGAGTGCGGCCGCGGCCGAAGTGCAGGGTGACGGAGTCATCGGCATGGCCGGGCACAACCCAGATCGGAATCTGGAGCGTACGCCCCTTGTAGCTGATCTCGGCCAGAGGTGATACGCCGTTATAGTTCTCGGTACCCATCTCCAGCTTCGCCGCCGTCCGCGGACTGACCAGCGCGGCGTTGTCCCAGGTCAGCTTCGTCATGGGATGAGGTAGTTCTTCGAGCCAGGCGTTGTTTGCGAAGCGGCCGTCGAAGATGGTCGGGTCCGATTTGAACACCAGCTCCAACCCGCCAGGATTCTGGGTTGGAGGGGGAAGCGTTCCACCCGCCGCCATGGCCTTGACGGGCAGCGTCGAGCCGGCAACGACACCATCGTTGAGCGCCTTGCGCCAGGACTTCTCGAAGTCGAGCGACTGCAGTTTCGACCGCCAATATCCCCGGAGGACTTCATAGGCCTCGTTGGCCTCGCCAGTCATCACCCCCAGGAGCTCGTGAGCGGAGCGACCACCATAAAGAGGCGCAATGAGCGGCTGAACGATCGACACGGTCCCGTCGTGAGCGCGCGCATCACTCCACTCCTCGAGGTAATGCGTCCTCGGAACGTGCCACTGGCAGAGCGCGGAGGTCTCGTCATAGTAGTGACTGAGATGCGCGCGGAAAGGAACACGCTCCAGTCCGTGCGCGAAATTCAGGTCGGCCGGGGCAGCGAATACCGGATTGCCGCCGATGATGATCAGCGCCTCGACCGCTCCGGTCTCCATATCGTGCGCGAGCTGGCGCATCGACTCGGTCTGCGGGATCGGGCTCTCCTCGATGGGGTCGGTGTAGTAGACGGTAGAGCCGGCATTACCGAGTGCTCCATTGATGGCGAAGGCGATGGCGTGCACGACCGGTGGCTGATGTTCGCCGGCGACGACGATGCTCTTTCCACGATGCGCCTGGAGATCACGCGCCACCGCCGCGACGAAATCGGCCTGAGAAGAGCTCGGCGGCGCTCCACCGGAGACGCCCAGTTGGGCGGCGAGCGCACGGGCAAAAGATTCGACATCGGCCGAACGCATCGGCAGGCGATGATCGGCAACCGAGCCGGTTCCGGTCAGCATCGACTCGACGACGTACAGGCGATTCATCTCCTGCTTGTCCAGACGCACTTTCCGGCGGCCCATGAAATCCCGCGCGTAGCGGAGATGTCCAGAGCCCTGCGTCAGAAAATCGCCGTCGAGAGAGACGACGACATCGGCTTTGTCGAACTGATAAACAGGGTTGACGTAGGCGCCGAAAGCGAGTCGCGTTCCCTCGAGAACATTCTCGCGGCCAGCCGCCTCGTACTGATGCCAGACCGCCTTTGGATATTGCGACAGCAGGGTCTGGAACTGATTGCCCAGCGTCGGCGAGTTGATCGACTCGGTCAGGATTCGCAGCCCTGCGCCACCCTTCGAGCGGAGTTGCACGAGCACCTGCGACAACGCCCCGAGGAAGTCTCCGTAGGTGGCAGGATCCCCGATGTAGCGAACCGTCTGCGAGCGGTCCGGATCGTAGAGCGACAGAATGGAGGCCTGCATGAAGGCGTCGGTGGCACCCATGCTGGATGGATGATCGGGATTTCCCTCGATTCTGGTCGGTCTGTTGAGATGACTCTCCACCAGCACGCCGGCCGAGGATCCGGCCAGACTCATGGCCGTCGCGAAGAACAGCGGCTTCCCGGGAATGACATCCTCGGGCTGACGAACATACGGCAGGATCTGCTGTAAGGGCCGCGTGCAGGCGGTCAGGCCGCCCAGCGCCAGCGACGCGCTCATGAGCTTCAGGAAATCGCGGCGATCGACTCCCTCCCCGAGTGTCTGCGACTCATGGGGAAACTCCTTCTTCACAAATTCGTCGAAGGCCTCGTCGTTCGAGAGCTCTTCCAGACTGCGCCAGAATCTGTTCTCGTCCCCATGCTCGAGCCGTGCTCGGAAGGAAGCGAGATCGAGATGTTCTTGCTTACTCATCAGGTTGTCCGTAAAGCTCCTCGCGGTCTTTTGTAACCGCACGTAATCGGGTCTCAGATCAGTAATGACAGGCTGAACAGTTTGTCACGCTGCGAACGTGGTACTCCTTGACCAGTTGGGGTCCGAGCGTCGCTTGATCGGCCGGCGCCCAGGCCATGTTGAAGATCTCGCTCTTCGGGCGAACGTACTTTTCCGGATTGCGGTGACAGGTGAGGCACCACTCCATGCTCAGCGGAGAGAACTGATACATCAGCTGCATCTTATCGACACGGCCGTGGCACGACGAGCAGCCGACACCCTTGCTGATGTGGATGCTGTGATTGAAGTGAACGTAATCAGGCAAGTTATGCACCCGTGTCCAGCGAATGGGCGTTCCGTTGCGGAAGCTGGCGCGCACAGGCTCGAGCAACTCGGCATTCGTCCAGATCTGCGCGTGACAGTTCATGCAGGTCGAAGTCGGGGGGATGCCGGCGAACGTCGAGGTCTCGACGCTGGTGTGGCAGTAGCGGCAGTCAATACCGAGTCCGGACACGTGGTGCTGATGGCTGAAGGGCACAGGCTGCGGCTCAACCGTCCCCTGCTTGGTGACGTAGGGAGAACGATTCACCATGGCCGCGACCCAGAGCGCAGCTCCTACGAAGAAGAGAGCACCGAAAATGCTCGCCCTGGCAACGGTATTAGTGCTGCGGTGAAAGATTTGCATCGTCAGAGAATCTTAAGAGCAACTTGAGAATTGTCCTGAACGACGGGATGCGATATCACGACTTGGAGTGACGTTACGCTACAACTTCTTAACTGCATGCTCAAGAGAAAGTTTTAACAAGCACGCTTGCTCGTTACTCGTTGCTCGTTGCTCGTTGCTCGTTGTTTATTGGTTTTTGTGGAAGAAGTGGCGGGGTAACCCGAGGCCGCGGCGACGCTGTCTCGAGGACCTTGATTGGTCCTGTTGCGGGTTGCTGTACGCGTTACCACGAACTTGGTCCGAAGCGGTACGCGCATCGCGGCGCAACTCGTCGTAGGACGACGGTGTCTGTGCGCGCACAGCAATGGTGAGAGTGACGAGCAACACGACCACAGCGAGATGACGCATGACCATGGGAGTCCTCCAGACGATTGAATCTCGATGATACGTAGCCTCACGTCTTGTTCCTGTCTCGAAGAGGTGAACAAAATGGCCGCGGCTGGAGAACGGCTTCGAAAGGCGCAGACTTGCACTAACCTGATCAGATGAGGGGCACCCACACACTCACCCGTCCCGAGGCGCGACGAAAACTGGTCGCGCACCTCGGTTTGGATCGTTATCGCGGGCGAGGCGTAGCGGCGACGCGAGCTGTCCTTCGACGCCTGCGATGCATTCAGCTCGATCCGCTCGACGTGATTGGAACCAACGCCGATCTGGTCGTCATGGCCAGAATCGATGGCGCTCGCCGGGGAGATGTGTGGCGTGATCTCTTCCCTGGATACGCCTTCGAACATTTCGCCAAGGAACGCTGCATTCTCCCGGCCGAGGCATTTCCTCGTTACCGCAGCCGAGGTCACGCCGCACAGGCTCCCTGGTGGCGGCATCAGGAACGGGAGCAGCGCTTACCGCCTGCTGTCATCAACAGTGTTCTGACCGAGCTTCGCGAAAGAGGGCCGATGACGGCGCGTGATCTCACCGATCACGGAGCAGTCGATCCCCTGGACTGGAGCGGCTGGAAGGGAACGGCCAGGGCCACGACCATGGCGCTGGAGATTCTCTGGACACTCTGCGACGTCGTCGTGTCTGGGCGGACCGAGTCGGGCGCGAAACTCTACGACATCCCGGAACGGTCGCTCGGGTCAACGGTGGCAGCGTCATCCGGAGAGAGTGACAAAGACTTCAATCGGTGGGCACTCCTCGAACGCGTTCAGGCCGCCGGACTGCTGTCCCGAGCTGGCGGCTCAACCTGGTCGATGCTCAGTGAGGCGCGCGGCTCAAGTCTGGTCGACCAGATGATCGAGTCCCGCGAACTGATCGAGGTGTCGGTCGAAGGATCTCCCCGCCACTATCTGGCGCTGCCTGGTTTTCTCGAACCGGGCCCGGTCCGGTATGACGGGCGGGCCCGCATTCTGGGACCGCTCGACCCGTTGCTGTGGGACCGTCAGCTGGTTCGGACAGCCTTTGAATTCGACTACGTCTGGGAGGTCTATAAGCCAGAGCAGCTCCGAAAATGGGGCTGGTATGTGTGCCCCATCCTTCATCGCGATGATTTGGTTGGCCGCATCGACGCTCGGATTGTCGACGGCCTGTTGATTGTGAAAAAGGTCTGGCTCGAGCGAGCCGTTGATCCAGAGCTCGTCGTCGCAGCGATTTATCGGCACGCAGAACGATGCGGATGTGAGGGGGTTCGGATGAGGAAGGTTCGAAAGGTGTAACTCAAACGACACTCTTGTTTGCTCCTTGTGTGGCACAGGCACTCTTGCCTGTGTGCCACGGCGTCGAGCCGTGGCGTTCCTGCTGTAAGTCAACGGAAAAGTCGGCCTCGACGGCCGACACACAGGCAAGAGTGCCTGTGCCACCCAAGAAGCGAACCGTCGTCAACCTCACACTTCGAACGCCTCGGAGAGCGCCTGTGCACGCGCGATGATCTCGTCGAAGCGAGCGTCGCCGTGCAGCGGCTGGAGCAAGGTGTCGTACGTCCCCAGGTACGCGTGAGGCGTGAAGCCCCGCTCCACCGCGTGGGCGAGCCACTCCAGCGCTCTCTCGTGATCGCCTGAGAGAGCGTAGATCTCGGCTACGAAGGTCGAGTACTGGGGATCGACTCGCGCTGTCTTGAGTACCTGCTCGTCGAGAACCGACAAGGCCGTGTCGCCGTCACCAGACAGCGCTAGTTTCAATGCGACGCCCAGTTTGTTGAATACATTCTCGGGGTCTGCGGCGGCCGACGCTTCGATCACGGCGAAAGCCTCCTCCTGCCTTCCTCCAATGATCAGCGTCTGCGCATAGAAGAAGGAGCCGTGAGGAATTCCCGGATCGAAACGCCAGGCCTTTTCCGCCCCCTCAATCGCCTTTGCTACGCGGCCCGAATAGAGCCATGCAATAGCCGGCGTGATGAGCGAGATCCAGCTCATCGGGTCGATGGCCAACATTCGCTTGATCACCGGCCCCGCAGCCTCGCCTCGTCCCACCACCCCATACATCACAACCAGCCATACCAGGGAGTCGGGATCGTTCGGGTCGATGGCGATGGCCTGCTTCAGATGGCGCACCGCTTCCTGCATTTCGGCACGCTGCGAGTGCACCAGGCCCATCAATCGATGCCCATGATGCGAATCGGGATCGAGCTTGAATATCTGCTTCGCCATCTCTTCGGCTCTATCCAGATTCGAAGGATCGGGACTGATGCCGGCGTTGAAATACTGCCAGTAGATGTAGCCCCGGGCAGAAAGCAACAGGACATTGGGACCGAGGATGTTGGTAGCGCGATCCAGCTCGGCGAGCGCGTCGGCCATTCCGCTGCTCGTGAAATTCGTGACGTGTTTGCGGGCTCGGAGGTAGGCCTCGTAGGCGTGTACGTCGGGAATCGGACGCTCCGCGATCCGGGCGCTTTCCTCGTCAGAGAGTTTTACCTTCAGTTTTTCGGCGAGGGAGAAGGCCACCTTTTCCTGGATGTCGAAAATATCATCGAGCGTACCCTTGTATTTCTCGGACCAGACGTTGGCTTCAGTGGCGGCATCGATGAGCTGTGCGCTGATACGCAAATCATTGCCGGCCTTACGGACGCTGCCGTCGAGAATAAACGTGGCCCCAAGCTCGCGGCTGATGGCGCGGATATCCTTCTGTGTCCCCTTGAAGCGCATGACCGAGGCCCGCGAGATCACTCGTATCGACTGGATCGCCGAAAGATCGGAAATGATCTCCTCGGTGAGGCCATCGCTGAAATAATCGTTGTCCCGATCGGGGCTGAGGTCATCGAACGGGAGGACAGCGATCGTCGGTATGGGGCGCCCCGGATCTGTCGATGAGGAACGGGAAAGGCGGCCCGATCCTGGCGATGATGAAGAACCGCTTCGCGGTCGCTCGCGTCCCGCTTCGTCAAAGGGAGAAACGCTCCGCAGAATGCTGGCCACTTCCTTCATGGAGCGGATCCGGTAGTAGGGATCCTTGGCGAGGCAGCGCGACAGAAGCTGATCGAGCTCGGGGGGCAACTGCACCGACTCCGAAATCGTATCCGGCGGCGAGTAGATGATCTTGTGCAGCGTGTCGACGGCGGAGTCCCCCAGGAAGGCGCGGCGGCGGGCGATCACCTCGTAGAGGATGCAGCCAAACGAGAAGACGTCGGCGCGGTGATCGACACGCTCGCCGAGTGCCTGCTCCGGTGACATATAGCCCACAGTCCCCAGCGCCCTGTTGTCGGACTCAGGCGACTTGACCGCGGTCGGGGTGTTGTCCCCGGGGGCAACGGCACTCTCAACCAGTTTGGCCAGTCCGAAATCGAGAATCTTCGCGTAGCCGTCTCGGGTGATCATGATGTTGTCGGGCTTGAGATCGCGATGAATGATCCCCGAGGCATGAGCCTTGGTGAGCGCGTCGGCGACCTGTGCCAGCCATTCCAGAAGGCTCGTCAGCGTCGCTCCCTCGATATGGATTTTGCGCGAGAGCGTCACGCCGTCGACGAGCTCCATGGTGATGTATGGAACCTCGATGCCGTCGATGATCGACTTGCCTATGTCATAAATGTGAAGGATGTGCGGATGATTGAGCGCGGATGCGGCACGCGCTTCCCTCTCGAAACGGATGATGGCGTCGCTGTCGAGGGCTCGCAGCGGATTGATGATCTTCACCGCCACATCGCGGCTCAGCCTCACGTCGTGCGTGCGATACACCTCCCCCATTCCGCCCGAGCCGAGCAGAGAGACGACTTCATAGGGGCCAATCGAGGATCCGGGTGCTAATGGCATCGCGGGGATTATGGCTTAAGAATCCGATTGGGACGCGATTGACGAAAAACATTCCGAATCACGGAACCTTCTCAGCCATCTCGTCGACCGCGGCTCGGATGTCTTCGAGGGCCATCTCCATACGATCCTGATGTGTGCGAAAGGAAACGACACATATGCGGAGGACGAATCTCTCGCTCACGATCGTAGGTGTCAGCATCACCCTCTGTCGTCCATTGATGCGGGCCAGTAGCTCTCGATTGAGGGCATCGAGCTCCTCCCGGCTGCGGCCCGCAACGACGAGTCGGAAGGCCACGATGGAGAGTTGGGGCTCGGCGACGATCTCGATTCCAGGAATCTGCCGCAGCCCGGCCGCAGCCCACTGAGTGAGACGCAGCTTCTCTTCGAGCTGTTCGCGGAACGGTTCGATCCCGAACATCTTTAAGGGCAGCCAGATCCTCAAGCCCCGGAAATCTCTCGACAGCTCCGGCGAGATCTCGCAGAAATCGACGAGATCGGAATCAGTCTGCATATCGGGAAGATAGTCGGCATGAAGGCTGTGAGCGCGTCGCAACGTCTCGCCGTCACGCACCAGTAGAGCGCCGGTACCGTACGGCAGAAACAAGGTCTTGTGCGGATCGACGACGATCGAGTCGGCCTTCTCCATCCCGCGGAGAGTCTTCCGTCCCTGCTCTGTGAGGACGAAGAATCCGCCGTAGGCACCGTCAACGTGAAACCACATCGATTCCTGTTGAGCGATGGCCGCCAGATCGTCGAGGTCATCGACTGCTCCGGTCGATGTAGTTCCGGCACTCCCGGCGATGAAGAAGGGAGTGAACCCATTCTTTCGGTCACGCTGGATCGCTTCCTCGAGAGCCTCGGTTCGAATTCTGAAATTCTCGTCCGTCGGGATCTCCCGGACGTTCGCCGCAGGAAAGCCAGCCAATGAGGCCGCCTTGTTCAAAGAGTGATGAACCTGGTCGCTGGCATACAGGGTCCCCTTGAGAAAGTCCTCCGGGAGCTTCTGCTTCCGCGCGGCCACGACCGCTCCGAAGTTCGAAAGCGATCCGCCCGTGGTCAGGATTCCACCGCTCCCCTCCCCGAAGCCGAAGATCTCGCAGAACCATCGGATGACGTTGCTCTCGAGCTGAACCAGTGCCGGCGCTGCTGCAAAAACTCCGACATAGCGATTGACGGAATCGGCAATCAGGTCGGCCACCGCCGAGTGAAACAAACCCCCGCCGGGGATATAGGCGAGATAGCCGGGACCGGCCGTGTTGAACGACCGTGGAATCGCCTCGTTGAAGAGAAAGTCGAGCAGCGAGTTGTAATCGGCACCCTGCACCGGGAGAGGCTCGATCAACGTCCGGGCATACTGGTCCGAGCCTTCGATCATCCCGGCAGGCTGCTCCGGCAGTGTCTCGAGATGGCGGGTGATACGAACCATCGCCTCATCAACGAGGCGACGCATCTCGGAGGAATCGGGCTCCAGAGGTAAGGTCATGAGCGGGGAGATTATACGGAGGTGCCGAATTGAAAATTGAAAATTGAAAAAGTCAGACGATGGCGAAGGCGCGAATAGGAAAACTCCCCATGCCGGCGATCTTCGGCGGCACGGCAAAGAAGCGGAAGCCACTCGCGGGCAGTTGATCGAGATTGGTCAGGTGCTCGACGATCGGAATGGATGCTGCGAGCAGCGCCGAATGGACAGGCCGTTCGCCCGTGGCGGTGTCGTCGACATTCAGCGAGTCGATCCCAACCAGTGCGACGCGGGCTAACACCAGCTGCTCGGCTGCGGCAACACTGAGAAAAGGATGGCCGTGCGCGTAAGCGTCGGTACCGAAGTGACGCGACCAACCGGTGCGGAAGATGATGGCTCGGCCGGCCAGGTCGAGGCCCGTCAGCACAGCCGGCTCGATGGACCGCGTACCGCTTCCGACATTGATGCACAGCCCCTCCAGGTCGGCGATGGCCTCGAGAGTCAGGCCGGAGATGTCGACTCTCCCTTCATAGCGATGACTGGGCGCATCGATGTAGGTCCCCGTGTTCGCGACCATATCGATGCGCCCGATGTGGAAGGTCGTGCCAGACGCGTATCGCGCCCGCGAAGCATCACGACTCAGGAAGTCGCTGATGGTCGGTGATGGAAAGCCCGGATAGGTGATCGTGCCGGGGCCGATCTTGTGGCTGAGATCTACGAGTGTCATGGCGATCCTCCCGCGCGAGAGGAAGAATAGCTGGAGTTTGCCCATATGCACTGCCGCTCCCCTCGGAGATGCGCTGGCAACAACCTGCCGCGTGAGTTTTTTTGAGGAAATCAGCAAAGGCCGCGAACGCCGAGCGCTTTGGATGTGTTACTAGAGATATGAGAAGCAGCTGGACCGGAGGATGCGCACTCTTGAAAGCGCCTGAGAGCGAGAATCTCGCACTCGCTGTTCACCACCGCGCTCAGGGAGCGTTCGAGAAGCTCGTCGATGAATTCGAGCCGCGTCTGTTTAATTACGCAAATCGTATTCTCGACAATCGCTTCGACGCACAGGAGGTCGTACAGGATGCCTTTCTGCGCGCTCACGATGCCCTGACTCGCCAGTACGAGGCAGCTCGCGTGGAAGCGCTGGCCGTCAAGCCGTGGCTGTTTCGAATCGTCCGAAACCTCGCCTTCAACAAACGGCGCGGCAGCAAGACGCGTCTCGACGAACCATTGACTGCCTTCGATGACGGCCGCATCGGGCCGCTCGTCTCTGGCTGTTCGGTCACCGCCGCCCTGGAGGAACATCAGGAGCGACAGGCGCTCGAGCAGGCACTCTCCACCCTCCCCGCTTCCAGCCGTGAGTTGATTGTCCTTCGATTTATGGAAGAGATGTCCTATGCGGACATCTCGAAAACTGTGGGCCTCGATGAGTCGGCTCTGCGCGGTCGTGTCTTTCGATCGCTCAAGCTCCTTCGCGATGCGCTCTCACAAAATGAGGTGACCCATGCAGTGTAGATCTGTGCTGACTCGCATCGATGCACTCCGCACCGGTGAGCTGGAAAGGGGCGACTCGGTAGAAGTCGAAAGCCATCTCCACACCTGCGGTAGCTGCCACGATTCGCTGACCGACGTCGAAAACTTCGCAACGGCGGTCCGTTCCCTGGCTGCGCCGCGCCGCCCGGGCCAGGAGAGCCTGGTGTCAACCCTGTGTGACTCATTCGACTCCATCGATGTCGACGGTACCCGCGTCTGGATCGCCTACTCGTCCAATGGAGTGCGCGCAGTAGACATGCGCGCATCAACAGCCGATGAATTCCGCAAGAGCTACGGCGTTCGTTGCCGCCGCGAGCTCCGACAGCAACCCGTTCCGGAACGATATCGAAAAGCTGTCGCTGCTGCATTGCGGGGCGAGCTGTCGTCTGCGCCGGACGTAGATCTGACCGGCCGCACCGACTTCGAGCAGACCGTTCTGCGCATCATCGCCGAGATCCCTCGCGGTGAGGTCAGAACCTACGAATGGGTGGCCCGCGAAGCAGGACGACCGAAGGCTGTACGCGCTGTCGGAAACATCATGGCTTCGAATCCGGTGCCTCTGGTCCTCCCCTGCCATCGTGTCGTTCCGACCAGCGGCGGAATCGGAAATTACGGCTACGGCCCGGCCATGAAACGCAAACTCCTGGCCGCGGAAGGAACACCTGTCGAAGAGCTCGAGACACTTGCTCGAGAGGGAGTGCGATATGTCGGCTCACGAACCACAAAGATCTTCTGTTTTCCCACCTGCCGGGATGCTCGACGCATTCGTGACGCCAACAAGGTCGGGTTCCACGATCTCGGCGAGACCCGCGAGCTTGGATATCGGCCTTGCAAACGATGCACTCCAGCCGTCGCTGCATAACGAAGAAATCGCGAACGGGATCTCTTTACGGGAACGGGTAAGCCCGCGCTACGTCGTCAAGGCGACGTCGCGTCCGGCAACGGCGTATACGGCCGACTTTTTCTTCGCCTCAGACATCTCCGGCGTGCTCTGGTTTGCCGTCGGCGATTTCGCCGGACATGGACTGCGCGCGGCCATCTTCATGGCTTTCATTCAGGAGGAGCTGGAGCGATTGATCCGGTCGTGTTCTTCATCGGACCCCGCCGAAATCGTTGCCTCGCTCGACAGCGCCCTTCGGGATGTCATTCCCTTCAACCGTTTCGCGACGCTCGTGGTCGGTCGCGCCTTTCCCGACGGCTCAATGGGAATCGTGAACGCCGGGCACTGCTATCCCTTCGTGATTCACGGCGACGGCTCGCTCAATCTGATCTGCTCGCGTGGTCCGGTGGTCGGCCTGGCGCCGTCGCCTGCCTGGCATCAGCAGAGTCTCAGGCTCTCCGCGGGTGACCGGCTGATCGTTTACACCGACGGCATCGTCGAGGCGGAGTCAGAAGAGGGGTTGGACTTCGGGACGGAGCGACTCTACTCGCTCATTCGTACCTTGCCGCATGAAGAGGTGCTGGACGGGGTGATGGACGCAGTGAGGCAGTTCGTCGACGGGCCACAGGTGGACGACATGACTCTGTTTGTGCTGCGGGCGGAATGAATGCAGAATTGAGAATGCTGAGAATGCAGAATGCATTTTTCTACGATTCTTGAACGCCGGAGGCGTTCCGGAGCGAACGAGGAATCTTAGCTAGTCCCTGGTAGTTGAGGCGGCGAATCCCCTCTCAGGCTGGCCTACATCGCCGGAACGCTCCGGCGTTCAAAACCAAGGTTCGGGTCCATCCCGCATTCTGCAGTTTGAATTCTGCATTCGCTCAGACTCTGTTCGCGCGCAGTTCGTCCAGAGGATACAGCGTTTCCCTCCACCGAATCCCTCCCTGACGTGACGTCCGGATGGCCGCCTTCCACAACACGTACAGGAAGATCACCGTTGAGATCGGAAAGGTGAACCCGAACCAGGGCGACATCCGCCCGCCGCGGGAGAATGTACCGGACACGAAGATGATCATGCCCGCCGATATGGCGCTCGCGACCCGCACCCCACCGTGACACACCAACAGTCCGATGAAAGGCCAGAGGTTCACCCAGGCCTGCACCACTGTTGCACCGATCAGCATCCCGTAGCTGTAATCGACACCTGAAAAAGAGTTCTTCATCAAACCATCAATGGCCTCGGGGAGCGTCGAATACCACTCCACGCGCACCATGCCCGCACCGGAGATGAAACGCTGACTTCCCCCAGCCAGCTTCACCAGTTTTCCAAGTTTCATATCGTCATCAGGTCTCATGGCGATGCGCGAATGGCCACCGAATTTCCTGTAGAGCGCGGTCCGCAGGAGGTTGAAGGCTCCGACGCCGACATGTGCTCTGCTCTTCGGATCCGGCGCCTTCCAGGGCCGGGCATACATCGAGAAAAATAGACTGAAGGCCGCCACGAACATGCGCAGCGCGAGCGTTCCGCCGGTCATCTCCGGAGCACAGGTGAGATGATCGATGGAGCTCTCTTCCATGTATGCCACGGCGCGTTTCAAACACGTCGGCTCCAGAACGACGTCCGCGTCCGTGAAGAGCAGCAGCTCGCCTTTCGCCTCATCCGCTCCGAGCTGCAGCGCGTGATTTTTTCCAAGCCAATGCGGGGGCAGCTCTCGCACCGTTACGATGCGGAGACGAGGGTCCGTTGCCGCAATCCCCTGCAACACTTCCCCGGTTCGGTCGGTGGAGCGATCATCGATCACAACGAGCTCCATTGCCGGATAGTCGAGCGCCAGCAACGACCGCACTCCCTCAGCGATCTTCCGCTCTTCGTTGCGAGCCGCGGCGACGATGGAAACCAGAGGCCATACCGCTCGCGACGGGATCGGAACTTCCCGCAGCCACCACGGCTTTCGGTAGCCCCATAACGCGTCGATGATCAGAAGAAGATAGAGAAAGGCGGGTAGAAGACTCAGGGCGAAAAGCATCTGCACATTATGTCGGTAGATGGTGGTGCACAGTATCCGACCTCTCCGCGCGTGAAGCACCTCCACCCGAAATCCGAAAGCTTGTCATCCCGAGCAAGGCACGACGCTGCGTCGCCGATGAGGGAAAGAAACGTGCTTGTCATCCTGAGCGGAGGGACGACGTGCGCGCTGCCACTGAGAAAAGAAACTGAGTGGGTGTCATCCCGAGCCGCAGCGAGGGATCTGGGCGGGGGCCTTAGACCCTTGGCAATCGAAAATGTTTGCGAGCACCACGATGGAAGGGCCCCCGCCCAGATCCCTC
>DASZZV010000219.1:0-8785 GCA_035544835.1 Thermoanaerobaculia bacterium | reverse complement strand
CGCTTGACACTTTTTTGACATGGCCGGGGTAAGATCGCGGCCGCAGTTCAGGAGGGCCGAATCGAGAGATCTCCCGATTGGTCGCTTCCCAGGAAATCTCATGACACCTCAGGAATTGAAATCTCGTCGACTCGCCGCGGGGCTCAGCACCGAGCTTCTGGCCGTCCAGCTGGGTGTCAAATCGAACACAGTGCGCCGTTGGGAGGAGGGTGAGATTCCGATCAGCGTTCCGCGCGCACTGGAGCAGATTCTCAGAAGCGTGGAGAGCACCCGGGGGGGCCGGAGCTTATGAGGGGTTTCGCGACGAGCCTCACGTTTCCAGACGAAACGAATCCGGGACCAGCAGCGTGAGCGCGTCGGGAACGATCTCAATCGTTGCTGGCAACTTCCCGGCGTAGTCACCATCGAGCTGCAGGCGAACGCGCACGTCATCGGGGCAGCTGAGATGAACGGATTGGGCGCGCCGGATTGTGACCCCGGCCGTGCCATCGAGCGTTCCCCGCGCTACTCCCAGCAGATAGCGCAGATATCGGAACGTCGATGCACCTTCGAAGAGGACGACCTCGAAATGATCGTGCAGAAGATGCGCGCCGGGAGCGACGACGATGGGGCCGCCGTACTTTCGGATCCTGCTAGCCAGAGCGAACGAGCAGCGGCGAGTCTCACCGTCGATGGTGACATCGAGCTCTGCCAGCGAGCGCCCCAGCTGACGGGATGCGGCGATCCAGTAGGCGAATTTCCCCCAGCGGTCCTTTAAGGGCTGGCTGAGGTGGTAGATGACCTGCGCGTCAACCCCGGCCCCAGCCATCAGCAGGAAATAGCGGGGAGCAACCTCCCCGGTGGTGAGACGCGCAACGGCGATACGGGTCTCGACAGCGCGGCTCAGTTTCTCAGCCGCCTCATCGAGCTTC
The DNA here is from genome assembly GCA_035544835.1 of Thermoanaerobaculia bacterium. GTDB lineage: Bacteria > Acidobacteriota > Thermoanaerobaculia > Gp7-AA8 > Gp7-AA8 > DASZZV01. Next base: position 7,874 of record DASZZV010000219.1, on the reverse strand, counting down.
AGGCCCAGTCCGAGCTCGAGGGCCATCACGTTGGCCGTTCCTCCCGGCAGAATTCCGAGGGGAGTCGCTGTGCCGACCAGAGCTTCCGCTACCTCATTGATCGTGCCGTCACCGCCGCAGGCGATTACGAGATCGACCCCCTTGTCCATCCACTCACGGGCGATGGCGGCTGCTGTGCGCGGCCCTGTGGTGGGGGCCGGCGAAACTTCCATTCCGGATCTGGCGAGAATATTCATCGCCGACCGGAACGCTTCCGGCTTTCGCAGCAGCGTTCCCGCGTAGGGGTTGTAAATCAGCACGGCGTGTCTGGACATGACGACATTCTGCGCGAGTCGGGCGGCAGGGTTACAGCGAATTTCGGATTTCGGATTTCGGATTTCGAATTTAGAAGAACCAGAGGAAGTTGTTTTTTTTAAAATCCGAAATCCGAAATCCGAGATCCGAAATCAGGTTTTAAGGATGGCTTTTCCCCCCGGATCGCTTATTCTTTCTCATTCTTTCAATTTGTGCTTCATCCCTATTTGCCTCGGGGAGGCGCCATGTCGCACTACATCCAGAAAATCTCGATTGACCCGGCGTGCGAGAGAGAGTGGTGGGTAGGGTGGGAAATCGATGATGCAAAAGGGGAGATCCCCGGTCTGATTTGCGCCGACGCCATCAGCGAGACTGAGCTGCGGGCGAAGGGTGTGAGGGAGTTCAGCAGGGTGAGTCTTCCCATGCTCGATCGCGTGGAGCGCCGTCGCGCACTGCGCGTACATGTCGAGCCATCGATTCGCGGAATGCTGGGAACGGTAGGCGTCGACATCGTCGATCTGAGCTGCGCCGGCGCTGGAATCCTCACCAGCATGCCGATTCTGGCAGGACGGAAGCTGGTCATCGACTTCGATCATCACGAAGAGCTGTACTCGATTTCTTTCGCGGTGCTGCGATGTTCGGCCTCGAGCATGTCTTCGAATGGCCTCCTTTATTACATCGCCCTCGGACTGGTCGAAGATGACGCTGCCTCGCGCGGATCGTTGCGCAAATTGATCGCCAGGATCGCCGTCCGGATGCTGCGCAGCACCGACGGCGACTGGGGCGTTTACTCGGAAGGCAAGCTAGGTCGCTGACGCGGTCGCCCTGCTCGTAAGCGCCGCAGGTCTAATCGATGCGTCGCCATATCACAACATTTCCCTCTTCGAACTCGGGCCGGAAAGCGCTGCGGAGGTATTCCCACACGAGAGGCGCGCGAACGGAGTTCGGAACGCCGTCGACCAACGCCGACTGATCGTCGGTCTTAGGGATCAAGGCGAGCTTCACCGCTTTGTTCCGCTCTACGCGCGCGATCACCTCGCGTTGCTGCTGCGGTCGCTCGTAGAATCCCACTTCAACTTGCCGGATGGGGCAATCTCGATCGAGCAGAAAATACAGCGCACCTCGATTTGTGAAGTCGAAAAACGTCTCATCCGGCTTCAGAGCGGACGTAACGTACCGATGGACGCTTCGGACGATCGCGGCGTCCCCGGGCCGGTACAATGCGCCGCGGGCGCGCGGGACATCGGCGACTTCCTCATCGCTCGCGTCGAGCGGACCCTGCTGGCGCCTTAGCATGTCTACGCTCGACAGATGGACGGTAGGCTGGGCTGCCGTCACCGCTACGATTACGGTCAGTACGGCAGCGAACCGGGCTATCTGGCCACGGGCATGAAAGAGAAACGTTATCCAGCTCCCGACCATGGGAGCGAAGAGGGTCATAAAGTAGCTGTGTTGGCGCTCACCGTATGACAGTCCTGTGGCAATCACCCATATTCCGAGCACTAGCAGAGCATTGCGGAGACCATCACTGATCCTGCCGTCGTTTCGATGTAGAACGAGGGCCGCGCAGACGACTATCAGCGTCGCCGCCCAGAAAATGATCGGAAGCGTGTCGTGATCGAATATGGTCGCCAGGACCTCGGGGGGGAAACGGCGCATGGCTAGCGCTGGTGGTGCACTGAATGGCGGTAGCGCATACGCCGGCCCCAGCCTTGCGATCTCTAGTAATGTCGAGCGAAAGAAGTCGATGCAGAATCCGCTAGCAGACAGACCGATGAGCGCGAGAGACCCTGCAGTCACAGCACCCGCAGTGGCCGCACGTACGGCAGATGCACGCAGTGCTCGTTCGAGCAGGAAGATTGCGGCAATGGTCGCGATCGCGGTGTAAGCGGCGTAATCAAGACTTGTCAGCGTCGCGAGAACGATAGCAGCCGTGGCATATGCAAGCAGCCGCGGTTGTCGCCTTCGGACAGCTGCTATTGCAAAGGCCAGCCCCAGGAGTGCCGGAGCCGCACGAAGCCCGGCGCCGCCGGTTCCCATGGCTACGCTCAGAAAATGAGTGAGGATTGCGACATCGGGCGACCCGGTGGCCGCCACCGTCACGGAATACGCCGCGACCGAAACAATCGCACCAAACGCGCCGTGCTGCTTGATCACTCTTCCTGCCGTCATCTTCCCGCCCCGCAGTATGAGAAAATCAAGAAGTCCATCCTGGATCAGGCCGTGCGTCGGGAGAATGTCGCGATATGGCCGTTCTCCACGGAGCATTTCGGATGCGACCGTAAGATTGTGGGCATCCTCGAAGAGATCGCCGTGCGCCTTACCTTCCGCCGCTAACGTACTCGTCGCACTGCCGTAGGCGAGGATCACGACAGGATAGATGATCCATGCGGAGGTGCAGAGCAGACGACGTCGTAACTTTCCCGAGTCGTTGAGTAGCGCACGCAGTGCGAGCGGAGTAAGCACAGCGATTGTGAGCGGCAACCATCCCGTGTGGCGGACTTTGTAGCCGGCGTAGTGGGTCTGCAGAGTCAGCGCTAACGGAGAAAAGGTAAAGCAGTACCCGGCCGCAAGGCCCGTGTCAGGTCGAATGAAGGCTAGCAGGAGGCGAAGACTGAAAACAGCCGTGAGCGAAAAAATGACTCGACTGCCCAGGGCCAGCGTGGGAAGTGTGTCTTGTAACGCGATGAATACGCACAATGCGGTGGGGAGGAGTAGCGCGTCTCGTCGACTGAAGCGTTGTGGCGAAAAACGCAGTCTCTGGCTCACGGCCACCACGATGAGTGGAGGAAGGGCCACCCAAGGTAGATCTTGATTTGCGATCGCTATCCACAGACTTGCGAGAAGAGCTGAACAGGTGGAGACAAACGCCCATTGTTGCGCGCGCTCGTCGGCAACAGAGCCGAGAAAGCGATCACTCAGAATCGTGCCGAGGGCCGACAACAGAATAACGCCGAGCAGTAAATGCATACTGGCGCCAGCGTCGAGCCCCATGCTGGTCATGTAGCCTGGCACCTGATCCAGGGGTGCCGGCCGTAACCAAAGAGGTAAAAGCGAAATAGCTACTGATAGCCCAAATACGGCGCCCGCTACGGCGAGAAGGCGCCGACGGAACTCAAGATGTCGCGCGCTCATCGCCGGTCTTGGTTGCCCACCTTCTGTTTGAGAAGCAAGTCTCAACATGGCGCTCCGGAATAGGAGAATGTTTGAATAGCTGAACCGCAGAACATACGAGGAGACGACCTCATGATTCAGATTCGCAAATCAGATGAGCGTGGACACTTTGACCACGGCTGGTTGAACACGTATCACACGTTCTCGTTCGCTGACTACTACGATTCCTCCCACATGGGCTTTCGCGATCTCCGCGTCATCAACGAAGATCGCGTCGAGCCCGGGCGAGGGTTCGGAACTCACGGTCACCGCGACATGGAGATCATCTCCTACGTTCTGGAGGGCGGATTGCAGCACCGCGACAACATCGGGAACGGTTCTGTCATCCGGCCCGGCGACGTGCAGCGAATGAGTGCCGGGACCGGCGTGCTTCACAGCGAGTTCAACGCCTCGAAAGAGGAATCGATGCACTTCCTTCAGATCTGGATCCTTCCCGGCAAGACCGACCTGGCTCCCGGCTACGAGGAGAAGCATTTCAGCGAGGAAGAGAAGCGGGGCAGACTGCGGCTGGTCGGCTCTCAGGGTGGTCGCGACGGTTCGGTGACGATTCATCAGGACGTCGATCTGTACGCCTCGATCATTCCCGACGGATCGCGAGTCGAGCACCGTCCTGCGGCCGGGCGGCATGGGTGGGTCCAGGTTCTCAAAGGAGAGATCCGGCTCGGAAAGGACGCACTGTCGGGCGGGGATGGCGCGGCCATCAGCGACGAAGAGCTCATCGCGCTGGAAGCCCGCGGCGGTGATGCCGAGGTGTTGCTGTTTGATTTGAAGTGAGCGCACCGGAGCGGCGACATCCTGCCACCTGGCTCGGCGCCATCCCGTGGCGCCGTTTCGCGGCATACGTTGCCTGGCGTAGGGCCGCACGGCGTGCGGCCGGTACTTCCGCCCGCCGAAGTCGCCGCGGCAGGGTGGCGCAGCCGCCATCTGTTGCCGACGAGGTAAGGAGTTAGTCTGGGTGGGGCGGCGGCGCGGGACGCCGCCGGGCCAGGCGACAGGATGTCGCCACTCCGGAAGCGTCAATTTCCCGGTCGTTCGATTTGACGACCTCTGATCCCCGCTCCGCGTTATTCTTATTGGTCCCTGGAAAAACCGATAGGGACGCGGGTGCGTAGTGTTGGAAGGGTCGGTAAATGAACGACGAGAAACGTCGGATTCAAAGAATCATCCTCAATGCTCCGATACCAGCCTTCCTTGGCGGGCTGGCGGTGACGCTCGTCGATATCAGCACCGTGGGCGCGCGGATCGAGCACGAATTCCCCCTCACAGGCGGCCGGCGTTTCTGTTTGGAGTTTCGCCTCGGGGATCGGAAAGTCGCGGTTCAGAGTGAAGTTGTTCGCTGCCGTCTGCAGCGCAGCGCGGTCGGCAAAGAAGGTTTCGTCTACAACTCCGGGCTTCGGTTTGCAGACCCCGCCGAACCGGCTCGCGCGATCGTCCGTCAACTGGTGGCATCCCTGCTCACTCGCCGGAGCGAGAGCCAAGCCGCTGTTTAGCCGCTACGCAGAATTGAAAATTGAGAATTGAAAATTGAGAAAGTAAAAACGATCTGCTTTTGAGTTACTCGTAGCGCAGGGCCTCGATGGGGTCGAGTTGTGAGGCTTTCCTGGCAGGGTAGAAGCCGAAGAACACTCCGACGCAGCCAGCCACGCCGAACGACAAGGCGATCGAGCTCGGACTAACTGCGATGGGCCACCCGGCAAATTTCGCCACCAGGGCCGAGACGCCGATCCCCAGCAGAACCCCGATCAGACCTCCCACGATCGACAGCGTGATGGCCTCGAAGAGAAACTGAAGCAGTACGTGACGGCCCTTGGCCCCGATGGCCATGCGGATGCCGATCTCGCGGGTCCTCTCGGTCACTGACACCAGCATGATGTTCATGATGCCGATGCCGCCGACGATGAGTGAGATCGTGGCGATGGACAGCAGCAGCGTTCGAAGCACCTTCATCTGCTGGTCGTTCGCGGCGGCGATCTCTTCCTGTGAACGCATCATGAAATCGGTGTCGCCGCCCGGCGGAATCCGGTGTCGCTGGCGCAGCAGAGCATCGATCTGATCCTGAGCGTCGCCGACCTGATCCTGGGACGCCGCTGAAACATAGATGATGTTCAGCTTGGGAGTTCCCATCAACCGCTTCATCACTGTCGTGTAAGGCGCCAGCAACTGGTCGTCCTGATCCTGCCCCATCATGCTTCCCCCTTTGCGATCCAGCACACCGATCACTCGGAAGGGGACATTCTTCACGCGCACGATCTGTCCGACGGCACCGCCCTGGGGAAACAGATTCTCAGTGACGGTGGCGCCGAGAAGGCACACCTTCGTTCCCGATCGCACATCGGAATCGGTGAAGAAGTTGCCCTCGGCCACATTCCACGAGCGCACCAGAGGCCACTCCACCCCGACGCCGAAAATTTGAGTGCCCCAGTTCAACTCTCCGGCTACCACCTGTCCGGCCGATCTCACGCCGGGCGACACATAAGCAATGGCCGGACACTCGTTCTTGAGGGCTTCGGCGTCTTCGGGAGTGAGAGACGACTGTCCGGTAAAAACCCGCGCGCCTCCCTGCGTCGATGTGCCAGGAATGATCATGATGAAGTTCGATCCCAACGAGTTGATCGTGGCCTGGATTGACTTGGAGGCACCATTGCCGATGGCCACGACGACGATCACACAAGCCACGCCGATGACGATCCCGAGCATCGTCAGGAATGACCGGAGCTTGTTGCGGAAGATGGCCTTGAGTCCGACCACGGTGATGTTCAGGAGACGCTGCGCTGAAGTCTTCATGATGGGTTCTCAGATGTCATGGCGCCCAGCCCCGTAGGGGCGTTTGAGAATAGCCCAGCACTAAGTGCTGGGATCGTAGTGCCCGGAGGTTAGTGTCGAGCCCCGGAGGGACGGCATGCGTCGATCGTGCCGTTACATTCGCGAGGACATGCCGCCCCTCTGGGGCTCGAAAAAAGACCGTGGCGAACGCGTACCCACGGCTTACGCTGTGGGCTAGCGAGATTTCGCCGCTCCCTTGGCTTTCTTTCATTGCGGGCAACGAGCAACCCCTCACGCCCTCGGATGGTACGTCTCGTAAATCTTCTGCAGTCGCGCCCTCGATACATGCGTGTAGATCTGCGTCGTCGAGATGTCAGAGTGGCCCAGCATCATCTGCACTGAGCGGAGGTCGGCGCCGTTCTCGAGGAGGTGTGTGGCGAAGGAGTGGCGAAGGGTGTGCGGGGAGATGGCGCCATGAATTCCGGCCGCACGCGCGTAGCGGACGATGTTCATCCACATCATCTGTCGCGTCATCCCTCGTCCGCGATTGGTGAGAAACAGTGTCGAATCGAAATGTTTCACGAGCGCCGGCCGTGCCAGCTCCATATATCGCAGGATGGCCGTCTTCGATGAATCGCCGAAGGGAACAATGCGCTCCTTCGAACCCTTGCCGATGGTCCGGAGAAAGCCGGCGTCAAGGACCAGGTCCTCGATCTTCACCCGGATCAGCTCGCTGACACGCAGTCCGGTCGCATAGAGAAGCTCGATCATAGCTTTGTCGCGCAATCCTAACGAGGTACTGCAGTCAGGAGCGTTCAGCAGTGCCTCGATGTCCAGGCCGGGCATGCTTTTGGGGAGCGTAGTCCAGAGTTTCGGGTTCTCGACGTTTTCGGTCGGATCGGTTTTGAGATGTTTCTCGGTGACCAGGAACCGGAACATCCCTCGAATCGCCGCCAGAGCACGCGCTACCGAGCGCGAGGAGATGCCGGCATTACGCAGGGCCTGGAAGTAACGAACCAGATGCGCTCTCTCTACCTTGTCGAGCGGAACATCCTGGGACTTGAGGAAGCGACCGAAATGAGCGAGATCGGTTCGGTAAGCCTTGATGGAGTTGCCGGCCAGCCCTTTTTCCACGGTCAGGTAGTCGATGAAAGTCGGCAGGTACACCAGAAAGAAAGGAGTGTCTTCGGGGACTTCCGGATCGCGCGAGCGGGGCTGCTTCATTTGCTTCAGTGTGCCCTGCACCGAGGGCAAAGGAAAGTGGAAGGCAGAAAGCGGAAGGAAGGCAGAGACGAGCAACCGGTAACGCCTTTGCCTTAAACTTGCGCCATGTTCGATATCAAGGCACCCATAGAGCCCGGCCAGTCGGCGGCCGGCATCCGCATTGGCACGCCTGCTCGCGAGATCCTCTCGCACGGCGAGCCACAGCAGACGGACCGGTTTCGCGAAACCGATAAGCTGGTTTTTCCTTTCGTTACCTTGTGGGTCCGGGACGGCAGGGTGCAGCAGGTCGCCGTGCGGGCTCCTTATGAAGGGAGAATCGGCGACCAGATCGGAATCGGCTCGACTGTGAAAGACATCGAGTCGACGCTCGGAAAAGTCGTTCAGGACAAAGAGGACAATCTGACCGTGACTGGTTCTCC
>DASZZV010000218.1:0-15856 GCA_035544835.1 Thermoanaerobaculia bacterium | reverse complement strand
GGGCACGGGATGCCCTGGAGTTCCCTGTCTCCCCCTCGGCGCTGTACCATCATTCCACCCATCTCGATGTCAAACGATCGGACACTTCTGCAACAGCTCCTGGCGCTCGATCTGGCCGAGCCTCTCCTGATTCTGGCGCATGAGAATCCTGACCCCGACTCTCTGGCCAGCGCGGTGGCGTTGAGCCATCTCCTGCGCGAGACCAGGGGGCAGGATTCGACGGTCGGCTACAGCGGCATCATCGGGCGCGCCGAGAATCGCGCCATGGTGGAGCTGCTCGATCTGCCGGTCGTTTCCCTGCAGAACGAGGAATGGAAGCGCTTCAACAGCTTCGCCCTGATCGACGCGCAGCCTCACACCGGGAACAGTATTCTTCCGCCCGATGTGATGCCCGACATCATCATCGATCACCATCCGCTTCGCCCGGTCAGCACCCAGGCGAGATTTCATGACATCCGGCAGAACATCGGTGCATCGGCGACACTGCTGACGAACTATCTCCGCGAGGCCGGAGTAGCGATCCCGCGGGCCCTGGCGACGGCTCTTCTGTATGGAATCCGCTCCGAGACGCAGGATCTCGGACGGGAAACGTTCGAGGGTGATCTCGATGCATACCAGCACCTGTTTCAGATCGCCGACAAGGAAATCCTGGCGGCGATCTCCCAGCCACCGCTCGCTCTTTCCTATTTCGGTCAGCTTGCCGGTGCGCTCGATGCCCTGGAGGTCGGCCAGACTGTCGCTATCTGTATGCTCGGGGAGGTTTGCGTGCCCGACTTCGTTCCCGAGATGGCCGACTTCATTGCCCGGATGCAGCACGTCCGATGGACGCTGTGCTCGGGGGCTTTCGCGAAGCGATTGTATGTGTCGGTCCGCTCCAATGACGTTGACGCCAACGCCGGAGAGCTCATGCAGAGCATTCTGCATGGTCTTGGAACAGGCGGAGGCCATTCCATGCGAGCCGGTGGAAACGCGGAGTTTCGATCTGGCGAAGAGCTCTCCCGGAATCGCGTCATCATTCGCGAGCGATTCCTGAAAAGCGTCGGGGCGGGCAAGGAGCAGATGCGCTTTCTTCGCAGTCTGTAATTCGTGTCGGCTACAATCTTCGGAAATTGAGAATTGAGAATTGAGAATTGAGAAATTAGAAGCGAGGTCACCGCCCTTCTTTCTCAATTCTCAATTCTCAATTCTCAATTCGCTTTAGCGCAAGGAGCGCAACATGTCTTCGGTGATAGCAGCCCCGGAGCCTCAAACGAATCCCCTCCGTCAGGGTCTCGGGCAGGAGAAGGTCCCTGATCCCTCGGCTCTGGTGATCTTCGGAGCCTCGGGCGATCTGACCCATCGAAAACTGATCCCGGCGCTTTACTCGCTCGCTCATGACGGATTGCTTCCCGCCGGCCAGGCCATCGTCGGTCTTGCCCGCGCCGAGTACACCGACGAGGCGTTCCGCAACGACATGCGACAAGCCTGCGAAAAATTCGCCCGCACGCGTCCGGTAGACGACGCCATCTGGGCGAACTTCGCCAGGGGACTCTTCTACATCCAGGGTGAGTTCAGCGACCCGGGCGCTTACCAGCGCCTCAAGAAGAAACTCGAGGAGATCGATTCGAGTAGCGGCACCGGGGGCAGGCGTATCTACTACCTCTCCGTGGCCCCGCCCTTCTTCCCCGTGATCGCGGCGGAGCTGGGCAGGGAAGGGATGGTCAATGACCCCGAGGATCGCGGGCCGTTCACGCGCGTGATCATCGAGAAGCCGTTCGGTCGCGATCTCGCAACTGCTCGCGAGCTCAACCGGGTGGCCGTGACGACCTTCCGCGAGCGACAGGTTTTCCGCATCGACCACTACCTCGGCAAGGAGACGGTCCAGAACATCCTCGTCCTTCGCTTCGCCAACGGTATTTTTGAGCCCTTCTGGAATCGTCAGTACATTGACCATGTCCAGATGACCGTTGCCGAGACAGTCGGCGTCGAGGGCCGCGGTGGCTACTTCGAGAGCTCGGGCATCGTGCGCGACATCATCCAGAACCACATGATGCAGCTGGTCTGTCTCATGGGGATGGAGCCGCCCAGCGCATTCGAGGCGGATGCAGTGCGTGACGAGAAGGTCAAGGTACTCAAGGCTCTTCGCGAGTTCCCGGTCGACGACCTCAAGAACTTCGTCGTCCCCGGACAGTACGCGGCGGGATCGATCCTCGGTGCTCCCGTCACGGGCTACAGACAGGAAGACAGCGTCGATCCGAAATCGACCACCGAGACCTACGCGGCCATGAAGATCTTCATCGACAACTGGCGCTGGGCCGGTGTTCCCTTCTATCTCCGCGCCGCCAAACGTGCTCCCAAACGGGTCACCTACATCGCCATTCACTTCCGTCCGGCGCCGCACCTCCTGTTCAAGAAGCAAAGTAACGTTGAAATGCAGTCCAACGTCCTGGCCATACGGATTCAGCCCGATGAGGGAATCTCCCTCAAGTTCGACTCCAAGGTCCCTGGACCGACACTGCGGACGCATCCCGTCACCATGGAGTTTCGCTATGCGACCTCCTTTGGCGCCGAGCCGCCAGAGGCCTATGAGCGACTCCTGCTCGACACGATGCTCGGGGATACGACCCTCTTCGCCCGGCGCGACGAGGTCGAGACCTGCTGGCAGTGGCTCGATCCGGTTCTCGAACGCTGGGCTCAGGAGAAAGAGGTGCCATTCCCGTACGAGGCCGGCACCTGGGGACCAGCCGAAGCGGATCAGCTGCTCGAGAGGGATGGACGCCGATGGAGAAGACCGTGAGGAAGCAGATGTTGGATGTCAGATGTCAGGGCAAATGGACCGCCCCACGGTGTCATCCCGAGCCGTGGAGCAATGGTGTTCTTGAAGCCCAGATGAACCGTTGTCATCCTGGGCCGACTTTCGACGTCGAGCAATCTGCGATTGCTAGCGACTTTTCGCGAACCGGCTCTCCAGCGCGCGAAGGCGCGCGGCAGACCTGTAGCACCGGGCGTAAGCCCGGTGTTCAGTCGAAGGAAACATTTCTTAGCCCGCGAAGGCGGGCGACAGGGGATGTATGCGTAATCTGCCGCCCGCCTTCGCGGGCTCCGGGAGTTGAAAGCAGGACTTGCCGGTCGCGCGCACAACACCGGGCTTACGCCCGGTGCTACAGATCTGCCGCGCGCCTTCGCGCGCTGGACCACAGCATCTGACATCCGAGAGCTGGAGACCCATGGACTACGCAAAGGCGCTGCAGGGCGAAGAGATCGAGATTCCCCTCGATGGCATCGAGAAAGCGCTGTCGCAACTGTGGCGTGCCGAAAGTGATGCCGCGAACGGTGCCGTTACGCGCGCGGCCCTGTGGAACATAGTGGCACACACCGACAACGACCGTGACCGCCAGTGGGCCAGTCAGGTTCTCGCAGAGGTGAGCGTTCATGTGCCGCAGAGAACGATCGTCATCAAAGCCTCGGCGGGAGCTGACTCGGCTTTGAGCTCTGCGATCAGCGCGAACTGCCATTCCGTCCCCGGTGGAAAGCAGGTCTGCTCCGAGGAGATCTTGGTGACCGCCGGCGGAGATCGAATTCATCATCTTCCGCCTCTGGTTCAGGCGCTGTTGCTTCCCGATATGCCGGTGGCGACCTGGTGGCTGGGCGACCTTCCATCCGACCAGCATTACGTCTCCGTTCTTCTCGAGTCGTCCGATCGGCTGATCATAGACTCTGTACATTTCGACAGCGTCGGGGACCTCGAGCTCGTCAGCAGGATCGCCGCCGGGACCAATACCGCGCCGGCCGATCTGAACTGGGCTCGGCTCGAGGAGTGGCGTCTGGCCACGGCCTCGGTTTTCGACCATCCCGAGATGAAGGCCAGGTTGGGCAATATCGCCTCCGTGAGGCTGGTCACTGCGACCTCGGGGAGTGGGCTCTTCGGGGAAATGATCGAGTCGATCTACTACTCGGCTTGGCTCGATACGCAGGTGAGTGGCGGTAAGGGTCACACGAAAATCCCCTGTGATTTCCAGCAAAGCTCTGCCACCGAAGACATCGGCGCGATACAGTATGTCGAGATTACTTTCAAAGACGGCGCGAAAGCCGAGATTCGCCGAGACGCCGTCGCCTTGACGTCGAGCCTTCAGGGCGTATCGCAGGCTGCGCCGACCGTGACGCGCGTGATGAACCGGAAGACTCCCGATTTGATTCTCAGACAACTTGCGCAGCAGGATGACGCAGTGTTCCGCCGCGTCCTTCCTGTTGCCACAGCTCTTGCTGTCGAGGTGCAAAAATGAACTATCGCGTATTCAATTCTGTTGGCGAACTTGCTGAGGGGCTGGCTGATACAGTTGTCCAAAAAGTCGAGCAGGGTGCCAGAACGGTGGCCCTTTCGGGCGGCTCTACGCCTCGTTCCCTCTACAACCTTCTGGGGAGTGGAGAGCGACGTGATCGTCTGGCCCAGCGCGAGGTCATCTGGGTAACGGGTGACGAGCGCTGCGTTCCGCCGGACGACGATCAGTCGAATGCGAAGATGATTCGCGCGTCTTTGTTCGCGCAGGGGATGTCGCCGAAGCACCAGTTTCTGAGGTTCGAGAGTGAACTGAAGGATCCTGCCACGATCGCCAGGGACTTCGAGGAGAAATGGAAGAAGCTGAGCATCGACGCGCTCGACGTCACGATCCTCGGAATGGGCGAAGACGGCCACACCGCCAGCCTGTTCCCCGGTACCGACGTCATCTCCGTAACCGATCGGATTGCCAAAGAAGTCTGGGTCGAGAAGATGAAGTCCTGGAGGGTGACCCTGACATTTCCGATTCTGCAGGCTGCGCGGTCCAGGTACGTGATGGCAGCAGGGGCGAACAAGCAGGACATGCTCCAGCGGATACAGAATGGCGAAGAGTTCCCAGTGGCCCGCGCCATGGTCCCGGGGCCGGAGTCGTGGTGGTTCGTCGATCGCCCTGCCTATCCCGTTTCGGTGTGAGGGTTCTTTCCGCACCATGAAAATTCTTGCCGGCGATCTCGGAGGCACCAAGACGCTCCTGCAACTCCTGAACGTGGAGGGTCAGGAGCGGCAGGTCATCCGCGAACGCCGTTTCGTCAGCGGCAGCTTCCCTTCTTTCGAGGAACTGGTGCGCTCCTTCCTGGAACCGGAGGACGGGGAGCTCGCGGCAGCCTGTTTCGGAGTGGCGGGGCCCGTCATCGGTACTGAGGCTCGCATCACGAATCTCGGTTGGACCATGACGACTGGTGAGCTCGAGCGCAAATTGAGAATCAGGAGAGTCTTCCTTCTCAACGATTTCCACACGGTCGCCGCTGCGATTCCGATTCTTCGTGTGGAAGACTCCATCACTCTGAACAAAGGTGACCTCGACCAGTCGTTCCCTGTAGCGATTCTCGGGGCGGGAACGGGCCTTGGTGAGGCGTTTCTAATCGAGGATGATTTTCACGGATGGCGCGTCATTCCCTCCGAGGGTGGCCATGGAGACTTCGCACCGCGGGGAGCAGTGCAGCGCGGGCTTCTGGAGTACCTGGAGCAGAAGTTCGGTCATGTCTCGTATGAGCGGATCCTGTCGGGTCAGGGGATCGTCAACATATTCACCTTTCTCCGGGATCACCATTTCAAGAGCGCCGGGCCCTCGAAAGACGAGCTTGCCGATCAACGCGATATGCCGGCCACCATCGCCCAGATGGCCCGCGATGGAAATCCGCTGGCGCGGGAGACGATGGATATCTTTATCGATGTTTACGGCGCTGAGGCGGGAAATCTCGCCCTCAAGATCCTGCCGCGTGGCGGTGTTTACATCGCCGGTGGTGTCGCGGCCAAGAATTCAGATTTCTTCGTTGGCGGACGATTCATGAAAGCTTTCGTCGACAAGGGAAGATTCGAAGGGATGCTGAGGCAGTTCCCGGTGGAACTGGTGAGCAACCAGAGTGTCGGGCTGATGGGAGCAATCGAGATCGCCTCCCGCGCCGCTGCCGTCTGAAGTTGATGTATCTTGTTCGGCGCGCGGCCGTCCGGAATTGAAAATTGAAAATGGAAAATTAAAAAAGAAGGGAACAGCTTTTTCAATTTTCAATTTTCAATTTTCAATTCCACCAATCGTCTCTCAATGAACAATCCCAACGTAATTCAGGTGGAATCATGGGTCTCAGTGTAGGAATTGTCGGCCTTCCGAATGTCGGGAAGTCGACTATCTTCAACGCCCTCACAGCAGCTGGGGCACAAAGTGCCAACTATCCTTTCTGTACGATAGAACCGAACGTCGGAATCGTTCCGGTCGTCGACGAACGGCTGGAGAGGCTCGCGAAAATGGCCTCCAGCAAGCAGACGATTTTCACCGACCTGAAGGTCGTCGACATCGCCGGCCTGGTGAAGGGCGCCAGCAAAGGTGAGGGGCTCGGCAACCAGTTCCTGGCCAACATCCGCGAGACCGATGCCATCCTCCATGTCGTCCGCTGTTTCGTCGATCCGAACGTCGTACACGTGGAAAACTCCATCGATCCGGGTCGGGACATCGAGATCATCGAGACGGAGTTGATGCTGGCCGATCTGGATACTCTGACCAAGCGGGTTGAGCGCATCGCTCGTCTGGCTCGCACCGGACAGAAGGATGCGCAGATCGAGGTCGACGTGCTCAAACGAGCGCTGGCCGCGATCGATTCAGGCAAGCCGGTGCGTTCGGTGGAATGGCAGCCTGAGGAGAAAAAACTGGTGGGGACCCTCAATCTGATCACCAGCAAACCGGTCCTGTTCGTGGCGAATGTCTCCGAAGATGATCTGGAAAAGGACGGGCCCGAAGTTACGCGCGTCAAGCAGATCGCGGCTGAGAAGGGTGGCGAGGTCGTCAAGATCCAGGGAGAGCTCGAGGCGCAGATCGCGCAGCTTCCGCCGGCCGACCGTGCTGAGTTCCTCAAGGAAATGGGACTCGAGGAACCGGGCCTGGCCATTCTCATTCGCGCCGCCTACAGGCTTCTGGGGCTGGAGACATTCTTCACCGTTGGCCCCAAGGAAGCTCGTGCCTGGACGATTCATCAAGGTACCAAAGCACCGCAGGCTGCAGGTGAGATCCACAGTGACTTCGAACGCGGCTTCATCCGCGCCGAGACAGTCGGATACCAGACCCTGCTGGAGATGGGGAGCGAGCTGGCCGCGCGCGGGGCAGGGAAAATCCGTAGCGAGGGAAAGGAATACACCGTGCAGGATGGCGATGTCATTCTCTTCCGATTCAACGTCTGACGAGGTTCGAACTGGATGAACCGTTCGCGCGATTTTCAGCTCAGCTCCGGTGAAGGGCTTCCGATCCTGGGAACCCTTACGCTGCCCTCCACCCCGGCCCATGCGCTGGTAGTCATCATTCACGGGTTCAAGGGCTTTCGGAACTGGGGATTCTTTCCCTGGATGGCTGATGCCTTCGCGAAACTGGGCATAGCATCGTGCCGCTTCGACATGTCTCGAAACGGCGTCGAGCATGAGGAGTTCACAAGACTAGATCTCTTCGAGGACGACACCTACTCGATCGAGCTCGCTGATCTCCGGGTCGTACTGGCGTATATCGAGAAAACGAAAGCTTTGTCCTCACTCCCGCTGTTTCTGCTCGGCCATTCGCGTGGTGGATCGATCGCCATTCTCGGCGCCAGACTGGCTTCGTCGCGCCTGACCGGTGTGATTACCTGGAGCTCGATATCGCAGCTCGACCGCTGGGACGCGAAGACCAGGGCAAAGTGGCGAAAAGAGGGCGCGATGATGATCGAGAATCAGCGCACCAAGCAGAAGATGCGAGTCTCGACGGCGATCCTCGACGATCTCGAGCGCAACGCCGCGTCACTCGAAATCGAGGCCGCGATGCGCAGTCTCGAGAAGCCGATCCTTCTCGTTCACGGAAAAAAAGATGACAGCGTCCCCTGGGAAGAAGTCCTGAAGCTAGCCTCGTGGAAGACGGACAGCTCCATTCTGCTGGTCGGATCGGGCACTCATACCTACGGAGCGATCCATCCCCTTGTGCACGTTCCGTCGGAGCTGGAGCTGGTGATGACGGTGACAGGTCGGTTCGTTCAGAACCATATTTAGGGACGGCGCGCAGCAGGAATCCAGCGCGCGAAGGCGCGCGAAAGACCTGTAGCACCGGGCGTGAGCCCGGTGTTGCGACGTCCAACGTTAGATTCTCGTTCGCGGGCTCATAAAACCCAAAGCATTTCTTACTCGCTCGTCCGCACTACACCGGGCTTACGCCCGGTGCTACAGGTCTGCCGCGCGCCTTCGCGCGCTGAAGTATCCAGGCGCCGAAAATTCGCCTACTCGTCGTTGGATTCGGGTGTCGGGTTCGGTGCTCCCGTCGGTCGAGGGGCTCCAGCAGGGCGACGGCGACGTCTGCGGCGGCCCGCACCCGGCGCGACACCCATACCGGCCGCTTGAGGGGGTCGAGGCGGTGATGCGCGCGGTGTCTCCGAAGCGCCGGCTGGTGCATCGATCTTTTTCTCATCGACCAGCCATACCCATTGGGTTCCGAGCGGCTCTGCGGCAACAGGGGCGTGCGATTGCGCCCGCTCGGAACGATGATGACGGCGCGGTCCGCCGACGGCGGGGCGCTGCTCTTCGCTCCGCGCAGGACGGGCCGGGCGAGCGACTGGCAAGGCGCTTCGATCCATCTTCTTCGTTCGAATCAGAATCTCCTCACTGAGCCGGCGATTGACCGAGATGAGGTCTGCGATCAGGCCGATCAGGAGGGTTTGAAAACCGGCCAGAAGAAAGATCGCCGCAAGGATCAGCGACTGAATGTGGCCCGTGGAGCGCTCGTTGAAGAAGTGATAGAGGAAGCGCACTCCGATCGCCGTCCCCAGCAGCACTGAGATGCCGCCGAGAAAAAAGAAGGTTTTGAGCGGTTTGTAGAGGGTGTAGACGCGAAAGATCGTGACGAAGGACTTGCGCAGATAGCTTCCCATTCCGCGGTAGAGCCGCGACGGCCGCGTCGGCGCGTTCGTGGCCACGGGAACCGATTGAATGCCCAGGTTGCGGTTGCCGGCCTGGATGATCGTCTCGAGGGTGTAAGTGAAAGGATTGAAGACATTGATCTGGTAGGCGGCTTCGCGGGAGAAAGCGCGGAATCCGCTGGTGGCGTCGGGTACGGCGACCCCGGAGGCTCGGCTTACTGCCCAGCTGCCCCAGCGCTGTAGAAAGCGCTTGCCGCCCGACATATGCGGCGACCGCGCTGTCTGTCGATCACCGATCACGACCTCGGCCGAGCCATGCACGATCGGGGCGACCAGCTTCTGAATCTCCGCGCCGTTGTACTGATTATCGGCGTCGGTGTTGACGATGATGTCGGCCCCGAGGCGGAGGGCCGCGTCGACACCGGCGATGAAGGCAGTCGACAGGCCGCGGTTGCTGAGCAGGCGAACGACATGTGTGACACCGGCCTTTCGCGCCGCCACCACTGTGCCGTCAGTGCTCCCGTCGTCGATGAGAAGTGTTTCGATGGAAGAGATTCCCTCCACCTTTTTCGGGAGATCGGCGAGAGTCCGGCCGATGGTTGCCTCTTCGTTGAAGGCAGGGATCTGGATGATCAGTTTCATGGATTCGTTTTCGCCGCTCTTTTCTCTTGATGGGACCGTGTCGCGGCTGACCGCGTTCACACTCGCCGTCTACGCCGGGAACTTCCCACGTGCGGCAACGGTCGCGCCTGAGGGGCGCGTACCGAGTCCAACTGCTGCATCTTACGCATTCTTTCTCAGTGTGCAACTTCCCGCGCCGTTCGCGCAGAATAGCGGGGCGTGACTGAAGCGGCCCTCGACGTCTCTGTAATCATTCCCGTTGATCGACCTGAAGGCGATCTGCGACGTACTCTGGAGTCCCTGAAGACTCAGAAGACGACCTTCTCCCTCGAGGTAATTCTGATTGGGAATGTGACCGGAGTCGTTGCGGACTCAGGTTTGCGCTCAATCCCCTTCACCGATCGAAACCCGGCCAGGCGGCGCAACGAGGCTGCGAAAGTCGCCCGCGGCAGGGTGCTGGCCTTCATCGACGATGACGCTGCTGCGAATTCTGAATGGCTCGAGACGGCGATCTCGTTTCTCGACGCTCATCCCGACACCGTGGCCATGGGCGGCCCCGATCCAGGCCCTGTCGCTGCGCCGGTCTCCGAAAAGATCTCCGATATGCTTCTGGCCGCGAGATGGGTCGGAAGCGGTGTTCTCTGTCACGAGGCGCGGCCGGGCATCTTTGCGATCTCGAGAGCCCACGATCTAGCCCTCGTAAACCTTTTCGTTCGTGCAGATGCCTTTCAGGACGCCGGCGCATTCGACGAGGAGATCGGCTACATCGGCGAGGACACGGCCCTGTTGAGGAAGCTCATGGCAATGGGCTCAGTGATGTATCACGGCGGCGTTGTCGTCTATCACCGCCGCCGGCCCTATCCGATGGCCTACCTCGCCCAGAGATGGCGCTATCGAAAGAAAACCGGCGCCATGCTGGTCACGGGGAGATCGCACCTCAATTTCAAAATACTCGGGTTGCTGGCTGCGGGAATCATATTCGTCGCTCTTCTGCTCCTAGCGCCGCGTCTGGCCGTCGTGGCATTCCTCGCCTACAGCCTCATCTGTCTCGTGGCTGGAGCCTCGACACGGCGCCTTCCGCCGATTCTGTGGCCGTTGATCCCGCTTTTCTTCCTGACCCATCACGCCACTTACTTTCTCGGTATCCTTGTAGGAGCGGTACAGGAAGCGTGGAAGAGACTGATTCGCAGCCGCGTAGCGGCGAAATCTTGTTAGCCCACGGCGTAAGCCGTGGGTCGGTCGCCCGCGTGAATTCGTGACGAGCCCCGGAGGGGCGATATAGGCCGCGCATGACCACGATTACGCCCGGTCCGTCGGGCCGATGCCGCCCCTACGGGGCTGGTTAAAAATTGGGTGCGTCCGCAAACCCACGGCTTACGCCGTGGGCTAACAAGATTCCGCCGCTACGCGGCTTCCGCAGAGACTCGGAGAACTCAGCAACTCGGCAACTCAGTAACTCAACCGGTGAATATTTTGCGCCGTTCCTCCGTTGTGCAGACGAATACGCGATGAAGTTCACCGATAAGCTCCAATACCTCAGATTCCTCGTCGACCGGCGGGGCATGAAACCGGTCTATCTGATCCTCGGGCTGACCTATGACTGCAACTCTTTCTGCCGCACCTGCTTCAACTGGGAGCAGCTCCGGAAGAACAAGGAGCACGAGTTGTCACTCGAGGAGTTGCGTAAGATTTTTGCCAGCCTGGGTGACCTTCTGTTTATCGTCATGAGCGGTGGCGAGCCTTTTCTCCGGCGCGACATCGCCGAGGTCTGCGAGGCGCTGGCGACTACGAACAATGTGAAACAGATCACCATCCCGACAGGAGCCATTGCCAGCGACCTGATCGCCCGCTCCGTCGAGTCGATTCTCCAGAAGTGCCCGAAGACTCAGATTGTCGTCAATCTGTCGCTCGATCACATCGGCGAGAAGCACGACTGGATCCGGGGCGTGCCGGGAAACTACGAGCGCCTCAAGACTACGTACGCGAAGCTGATCCCCCTGAAGTCCTACGGGAATCTCACCGTCAACGTCCACACCTGCCTGTGCAGCTACAACGTCGATGACCTGCCGATGATCACCGAATCAGTGAAGCGTGACTTTCCGGAGATCTCGTTTCACTCCTTCGAGATGCTTCGCGGCGATCAGCCCGACAAGAATATTCAGCCGATCTCGACGGAGCGTTATCGCGAGGTGCTGCCGTTCCTCGAGTCGTACTGGAAGAGCTACGAGAACTACGATGGGTTCCTCCGCTTCGTGAAAATCTACTCACGCCGGGTGGAGCTCGAGGTGCTGGAGCAGGAGACGCAGGCGCGTCCCTGTTACGCCGGTCAGGTCTCGGGCGTCGTCGATGCGCGTGGTGAGGTTCGAATGTGCGAGTTGCGCGATGCCGTCGGTAATCTTCGTGACGTCGATTACGACTTCCAGAAGCTCTGGAGCTCGCCCGAGGCAGACAAACAGCGTGCCTCGATCAAGGCGAAGGAGTGTCACTGCACGCATTCCTGCTTCATGTCCTCGTCCCTGGTGTTCCAGCCGCGGACCTACGGCGCCTACTTCGCGTCTACGGTTGTGAATTTCCTCTCGAGCGGCGCGTAGGGTCAGGCTCGTCGGAGCGCCGCCTTTTGTGTGGCACAGGCACTCTTGCCTGTGTGTCGGCCGTCGAGGCCGAGCTCCCTGTGAATTGTCAGAGGAAAGCCGCGGCTCGACGCCGCGGCACACAGGCAAGAGTGCCTGTACCACACAAGAGGCAGGTGGTCATTGACTGACTCAGTTAGACTCTAGCTTTGACTCCCAAACGCATCGCTCTCATTGGCCCGGTCTATCCCTATCGCGCCGGGATCGCCTACTGCACGACCCGACTCGGGGAAGAGCTGGCGAAGAGCTGTGACGTGCTGCTGGTCTCCTTCAGGCGTCAGTTTCCGAAACGCTTCTATCCGGGCGGCGACGACCGCGATCCGAGCCTGGTGCCGAAGACTCCGGCGGGAGCGCGCTTCCGCCTCGATATCCTGAACCCGATTACCTGGCTGCGGGAGGGATTGTGGCTGCGCCGTCAGAGTCCCGACGTAGTGCTTTTCACCTGGTGGGTGTGGGTATGGGCGCTTCCGTATCTGGTCATCCGCCTCTTCCTGCCGCCAACTACGAAGATCGTTCTGCAATGCCACAACATTCGTGACAAGGAGCCTGCCGGATGGAAGACGTTCCTGACCCGACTCTTTCTTCGCCGGGCCGACCTGCTGGTCGTTCACTCCGGGCCCGAGACGGCAGCCGCCCGACAACTCGTATCGAGCCGTACGCGTGTGGAGGAGCTGTTTCTTCCGGTGCACGAGCTCGGCGAAAGAGCTCCCTCCAAAGAGGACGCGCGGGCGACGCTGCACCTCGCCACGAACGACCAGGTCGCCCTGTTTTTTGGCCACGTCCGGCCATTCAAGGGACTCGACATCGCTCTCCGTGCCTGGGCCGCTCTTGGCGTTCCCGCAATCCTCGTGGTGGCAGGCGAGGTGTGGTGGGACGATGAAGAGCAGTATCGCAACCTCGTGCGCGAGCTCGGGATCGAGGATCGGGTTCGCCTCGACTTCCGCTTCATCCCCGATTCTGAGATCGCCACGTTCTTCGCCGCAGCGGATGTCGTGCTGGCTCCCTACCGGCACGAAGCCCAGAGTGGAGTCGCGCTGACGGCCTTTCACTTTCATCGGCCGGTGATTGCCGCTCGCGTCGGTGGGTTGCCCGAGATCGTGATCGAAGGCGAGACAGGGCTATTGATCGACCCGGAAAGTCCTTCCGGACTGGCGGCCGCCGTGGATCGATTTTTCTCGTCCAGCGACCGCTTCCGACTCGAAGAAGGGGCCGGATTGGCTGCAGCTAAATATTCGTGGCCTGAATTCGGTTTGCTCCTGAACGGAATGATGTTCCCTGCCGTAGACTCAACAAGAGGACAAGAGTGAAGTTCAATCCAAAACGCATCAAAGTAGGGCTGGAGCTGACATCGAAGTGCAATCTTCGGTGCGGGATGTGCCCGTTGCCAGTGCTCCGTCGTCCCTATGAGGACATGGAATGGTGGGTGGTTGAGAAAGCCGAGCGGGAAATCCGTTCGCTCGGACTCTCCCTGAAATGGCTTCATGAGATGGGGGAGCCGCTGCTCTATAAGCGTATCGACGATGCCATTCGCCTGTTCCCGGAGGCGAGTCTGTCAACCAATGGCCTGCTGCTGAATGACGAGATCGGCGGAAAGCTGCTGGCCGCGAATCTCCGTCGCCTGCGCATTTGCGTCGACTCGATCAACCCCGAAGTCTACCCGCAGGTCAGGACGGGCGGTGACTTCGATAAGCTCGTCGAGGTGACGCGGGCCTTTCTCAAGCAGGCTAAGGGACACCCCATCCGGATCGAGATTCAGAAGATGCGTTCTCGACTCACGCAGAACGAGCGCGTCGAGGACTTCAAGAAACTGTTCGACCTCGATGAGTACAGGAACACCCGGGTCATCGAGAAGACCTGTGAGGCCCTGGACGTGAATGAAGAGACCGATCTTCATGGGAAGTTCTATGGCTGCGTGCAGGGGAGCTTCTTTACCTGGGTTGTCATTTTCGCTGATGGTCGTGTGACTCACTGTTGCTACGACGCTCACGGCGATCAGATCTTCGGCGACCTGAAGACGCAATCCCTCCGTGAGATGCTCGACAGCGAGAAGTTCGCGAAAATGCAGGCCGCTTTCAAGAGTGGCGATCTGACGGAGCTTCCGCGCTGTGCAGAGTGTCTGAAGCATGGTGGAGAATCATCTGCCTTCAAGCAGGTGCAGACTCTCGTGCAGAACCTGCCCGATGGTGCGAAGGATCTGGTCCGTAAAGTCATCGATGTTCGATACCGGACCTGAGTCGGCCGCCATTCAACTGTCATGAACAGCTGGATTCTCAATATCGTTTTCGGGCTGTTCCCAACCTTCGCCCTCGGGTGGTCGATGGCCGCCGATGAGCTGAAGGCGACGCCCGAGCGCGTGGTCACGTCTGCTGCGGATGCACGACAACAGCAGATCATTTTCCTGCTGGTTTACGGGCTCTGGGCTCTGACGCTCTCCATGTGGAACTGGATGCGGAGCGAGTCGCACTGGTGGATCGCGTTGTGGCTCGCGGCCGGAGTGGCTGCGCTAGCTGCCTGCCTGGTGGTCCGTAGCGTTGGGCGCCGAGGCTGAGTTTTCTCCGCGACAGTCGCGTTTTCTCCGGTAAAGATCCTCGTCGCATATTGCGATCAGATCCATGACCGAGGCGCCAGGGTGATACTCGGAGTTAGCGATTCCATGCGCCATAGTGATGGAGATCTCACTATTTTCGGTTCTCCATCGCAGAGCGGAAACGCGTTCACACATTCTCTGGGCGACCCTCGCTCCTTCCTCTTTCGTGACTCCAATGACGATCATGGCGAACTCGTCGCCGCCGTATCTGGCCACGACATCGCCTTCGCGAATGTGATCGCGAAAGACTCCGCCGACATCGGCGAGAATTCTGTCGCCTGTGAGGTGCCCGTAGCCATCGTTGATCATCTTGAAGAGATTCAGATCGAAGAGGATCACGCTGACGTTCTTCGCGCCGGCTGCTCGGACCTCCTCGGCCCGACTGAAGAAAAAGCGACGGTTTCCGATTCCGGTGAGTGCGTCAGTGATGGCCATGTGATACAGCGCCGTGTTCTGGCGGCGCAGCCTTTTCTGTGTGGCCAGAAGACGACGGGTTGACTTCAGCCTGGCGAGCATCTCGTCGTTGGAAATGCTCTTGCCCAAGAAGCCGTCGAAGCCTGCATTGAGCGCGGCGATCTTGGTGTTGAGGTCATCGCGGGCAGTCAGAGCCATGGAGTAGACGTGCCGAAGCTTCTCTTCGCGCCTGATCGCCTTGAGGGTATCGAGGCCACTCATCCCCGGCATCGTGAGATCGATCAGGACGAGGTCGAAATCCTGAAGACGCATCTTCTCCAGGCATTCTTCTCCACCTCCCGCGACCTTGGCGTGAAATCCCACTTCCTTCAGAAACAGCTCAATCAGTCGGAGGTAGGCGGGATCGTCATCGACCGCGAGGACGAAGATGGGTATCCGTGCGGTTTCGTCGTTCGGATCGGAACGGCGACGGTTGGAAAGGTGCTGTTCTGCGTCCATCGTCCGGAGCTCGCCTGGCATGACATAGGTACTTGCATACCTGACGCCCGTTCCTGGCTCTGACGTGACGGACGTCACATTTCACCGGAAACTGACCGGGATGTCGTCCATGGTCAGGACGCCCGGTCGCGCTGCCACTACGCGAGGAATGCAGTTCACGACCATGGCGGCCGTGGCTCGATCGCCATGCACGCCGCCGGCGATGGTCATG
>DASZZV010000217.1:0-7517 GCA_035544835.1 Thermoanaerobaculia bacterium | reverse complement strand
ATGACGCCCAGGCGCGGGCTGACCGACGAGTCATTCGCCGTCTTGTTGTGCGCGCTGTCGACGGCCTCATTTTTGTCGTTACGAACACCCAGGTTGAAGCTGAAGTGGTTGCCCAGGTCCCACTTGTCGTTGAGGAAGATCGACTTCACCTTCTGGTCCGAACCGAGCGAGGGGAAAAGAACGGGGTAATACGCAATAACGTCGGCCCCGCCATCCGGATCGCCGATGAGGCTTACGAGCGCGTCGCCATTGGCGGCGCGCGTCGGAGCCTCAGTGTACAATTCAACGACGAGGTTGGTCGGGGACTGATAGTTGTTCGACACCCGTTGTTCGGCCCAGTCGTCATAGCCGACAGAGACGTTGTGCGTACCGAAAGCCTTCGTGGCGAGGAAGTACGTAGCCTTGGCGGTGTAATCCTTATTGTCCCGCGTCTCCTGCGTGCAGATGCCGCAAAAGTAAGGCGCATTGGCGGTAAACTGGACACCGTTGATGAGCCCGTAGATCGGTGTGCCCACCACCGGATCGGTACTATCGCCACCGAAGCCGATGAAGGTGAACTTCTTCTTTGAGTAGCCCAACTCAGCGATGAGATTGGGAGTCAGAATGCCGTTGTAGTGGCCGGTTCTGAAGT
Source organism: Thermoanaerobaculia bacterium (assembly GCA_035544835.1). Classification (GTDB taxonomy): domain Bacteria; phylum Acidobacteriota; class Thermoanaerobaculia; order Gp7-AA8; family Gp7-AA8; genus DASZZV01. Next base: position 6,886 of record DASZZV010000217.1, on the reverse strand, counting down.
CATTAGCCTGCGTAGTCAGGGGATCGAGGGTCGCCTTATCGAGGCAGCCCAGCTGGCAGTTATTGGCCTGGGTAAACGGTGAATCGAGGAAGGTGCCCACCAGGGAGTGCTTCGGGGTGATCTGCCCTGTCAGCTTGTACTCATAACGATGCGCCTTGCTCGTGACCGGGAAGGTATTGGCGCCGTTTCCCGCAAACTTGAAATCGGTCTCTGTGACCGAGGGAGGAGTCTTACGGCCGGCCAGGAAGAACCACAAACGGTCCCGGATGATGCGTCCACCGAGGGTCGCTTCGTAGACCTCGCTCAGCTTGTCGATCGGCTTGACGGAGCCGGGGAACGGATTGGTTTTCCCATAGGAGGGGTTGTCGAACGTACTGCGGAACGAGCCGCTGAATTGATTGCCGCCCGACTTGCTGATGGAGTTGATGACACCACCGGTGAAGCGGCCGTACTCGGCCGAGACCGCTCCTGTGGTTACAGTCGTCTCCTGGATGGCGTCCTCGATGAACAGACCATGGGTCTGTCCGCGGAGGTTCTCCTGAATGACCGCGCCGTCAACCATGATGAGGTTGTCGTTGGAGGTCGCTCCGGAGATGGTGATGGCGCCACGCGGACCGTTACTCGTGGTGCCGGGGGCGAGAAGAGCAATCTGCGTTACAGTGCGTCCCAGCGGCAGATCATTGACGAGCTTCTGCTGCATGTTGGACTGCACGTCGGTCGTCTCGAGAACCGCCGGCGCGGTCGCCGTGACGGTGATGGCCTCGGCAACGGACGAGAGCTTCAGGTCCCCATCCACGCGGGATGTTCCGCCGAGGGTGACCCGACCAGACTTGGTCATGGTCTGCAACCCTGCCAGCTCCATCTTCACGGTGTAGTCACCGGGCGGAAGAGCAGGCATGTTGAAATTGCCGTTGACATCACTCACTGCAGTTCGAGTTCCCTGCAGAGCTGGAGATGAGACGGTAATGGTAGCACCTGGTAGCGGAGCCTTATCGGTCGTTACCGTGCCGGTCAGAGAACCTGTTGTCTGAGCGAACGCGGAAGCGCTCACCAGCAGCAGGAACCCAAATACCTGAAGAAATCGCTGCTTGAACCTCATACGTAAAACCTCCCTTAATGTGTGTTGCGAGAAGAAGACTGCTGCTTTTACCTCAACTGCGACCCTCGACACAATTGCAGGTTGGTAGCCCAAACTGCCAAATTGCCGAACCCTAAAGAACAAAACGACTTACCAGATCAAAGGCCCGCTCCCGATCTCCACCGAATCCAAGCGCTTGAACTGGCGTAGCGGATTTTTTGAACCACCCCATCACCGAACACTGAATGCGAGGGTCTGATCGAGCTCGGCGTGACGGAACTCGAAACCGCCCTCGAGCAACCGATGAGGAACGGCTCTCTGGCTGGAGAGCAAAAGAGCATCGGCCATCTCTCCCAACCCAAGGCGAAGCGCCAGAGGAGGAGCAGGAAAAATTGAAGGCCTCGACATCACCGAGCCCGCCGTTTTCGCGAACGCGCGATTCGTCACCGGTTCCGGCGACGCCGCATTGTACACGCCTCGGGCACTCTTGTGGTCCAGAAGCCAAAGGACGATGGCCGTCAGGTCCCTTCGGTCAATCCACGACATCCACTGATTCCCGCGGCCAATAGGTCCGCCAACAAAGAATTTGAACGGCAAAAGCATCTGCGGCAAAGCGCCACCACCCGGGCCCAGAACGACACCGAGTCGCGAAATGACGACGCGGGCAGATCCTTCCGCAGCCAGCGCAGCGGCTTCCCAACGCTTGCATAGATCGGCGAGGAAATCGTTTCCGGCGGCGCTCTTCTCCGTGAGCACCTCGTCGCCACGCGACCCGTAGTAACCGACCGCCGAGGCGTTGATAAGCGTGCGATCGGATCGTATGTTTTTCTTCAGCACATCGACGATCGCGGCGGTGGAATCCAAGCGACTCGACACGAGCTTCGCCTTACGCTTCGGTGTCCAACGGCCTGCGCCGATACTGGCGCCAGCCAGATTGATGACCACATCGCTGGAGGCAACCTCATCCTGCCAGACACCGGAAACAGATGGATCCCACCGAACGGTGCGGGCACCCGGGACGTCCGTATCGCCGCGACTCAGCGCCACGACCTCTCCTCGCCCCGACAGTGCGGGCACCAGAGCCTGCCCGACAAATCCACTCGCGCCAGCGATTACAGTTTTCATGGATGGCTCCTCTGCTTCATACACATGTTAAACCGCCGCAGGAACCGATTCGGAGTGGCGACATCCTGTCGCCTGGCCCGGCGGCATCCGGTGCCGCCGTCCCCGTCGCATGAACGGAATCCTTCCCATCACTGGGGCGGCGGCGCGGGACGCCGCCGGGCCAGGCGGCAGAGATGCCGCCACTCCGATGAGCCTGCTTTGTTCTCGACCAACAGGATTTCTCACCGATCCCGAAACCTTTTCCCTTCCCATCCGTCGAACATAGTGAGAAGACAAAGCAGTAACCCTCCCTCCTACATGAACAGAACCCCGCGCGTCGCGGGGTTTTGTTTTTTCAGGCTCTGGACTGCGCGATGAGCCGTCTGGGGTCGTCGGTCTCGCCGGCGCGGAGTCGCTCCAGGCCGGCGAAAGCAATCATCGCCCCATTGTCGGTGCAGAAGGTGCGCTCCGGCAGTCGCACGGTGAGGTTACGATCTGCGCACCAGGTTGCGATTCGCTCACGGAGAGAAGTGTTGGCGGCTACACCACCACCGATCGCCAGCTCGGTCGGCATCGGCTCGTCACCATCGCCGAGGCGATTCCAGATGCGCGTGATCCGCTCCTCGATCTGATCGACGATGGCCCCCTGGAAGCCGGCGCAGAAATCGGCCAGGCGCCTTTCATCTACCAGGTCACCTGGGGCCGTAATCAGCTGCTGCTGTCGTGCTGTCCTGATGGCCATCGCTTTGAGTCCCGAAAAGGAAAAGTCGGTCGACTCGTCCTTGAATCGCGCCAGCGGGAAATGGATCTTCGAGGAATCGCCGCCGCGCGCCACACGCTCCACGTGCGGTCCGCCGGGATATGGCAGCCCGATGAACTTCGCCACCTTGTCGAAGACTTCGCCAGCCGCATCGTCGCGGGTTCGATTCAACATCTCGATCCGGCGATCATCACCCGACCGCACGTCATACAAAGAGGAGTGACCGCCGGAGACGACGAGGCTCAGAAATCGTCGCGGCAGCCCGATGGCCCCACCAGTTTTCTGAAGATAGGGAGAGTAGATGTGTCCCTCGAGATGATTCACTCCGACGATCGGGATGCCGAGACCGTAGCTGAGACCCTGCGCGGCAGCGACCCCGACCAGCAGCGCGCCGATGAGTCCGGGACGTGACGTCACGGCGATGGCTCCGATCTCCGGGAGTGTCACGCCGGCCTGCCGCAGCGACTGCTCGAGCACCGGACCGAAATGGATCAGATGCTCCCGCGACGCCACCTCGGGGACGACACCCCCGAAGGGCTGATGCCGATCGATCTGCGAGGAGATGACGTTACTGAGCACCTCGCCGCGATCGTTGATGACGGCGACAGAGGTCTCATCGCATGAAGTCTCGACTCCGAGTAGCAGCATTTGGTTACAGCGTACCTTCCTGCCGCTAACCTCGTAAACTCCAATGCTCGCCTCGACGAAACTCCGCAATGAAAAGGCCCAGAGGGCCGATCAGCCGGTAGCCAGTGGTGAGCGAAGCGAACCACTGGTAACGGGATCATAATTCTTCACGAGCCCCGGCAGGGGCGCAGGCCGCGAAGTGGAGCTCCGGAAATGAAGGCACCGATTGTCACTGCTCTGCGCCCCATCCGGGGCTCGTGATTCTTTCGGACCCCCATTCCAGTGGTTCGCTTCGCTCACCACTGGCTACCAGCTTTCTGGCCCTCCGGGCCGTTCCTCTGAGACGGCCAATGCTTCGGAGGCTTTGAGACAGACCACGCTAACTCGTCGACGGAGGTCCGGCATCGGTATGGCTCAGGCGTCGATAAATGACATAAGAGTAGATCACCGGGATCAGCACCGCGATCAGGATGGCCGGCAGCACCCATGACGCCCCCACGCCGATCGCGCCCAGAATCGCGACTGTCAGTCCGGCCGCCACCGTGAGCTTTCCGGCAAGCCGATGCGTCCGCAGCCACACCTCGGTGTTCGACAGAGTCCACGGCGTGCGGATTCCCACGAAGAAGTTCGGCGTGACTTTCCCCATGTAGTTCCCGAGGATCGCCAGGAACACCCCCAGGCAGGAGACCACTACACGTCCGAAGTTGATCCCAAGGGACAGGGCCTGCAGCAGGGAAAATGTCGATACGATGAAGATGAATGCCATCGTCGCGATACCCATGGTGTCGTACGCGTTCCCGAAACGATCCAGCGGAAATTCGCGGGGTGAAATGCGGGGCAGGACGGCAAAGAGAACATAGATGAAGCCGATCAACAACGGCGAGAGGAATGGTCCCCACGGCTTGGGGGTGAAGCCATTCGCCTCCCCTCCGATATCCCAATGCGTGGGCAGTGGGTCGGGCAGCCGGTTGTACAGAGCGACTGACAGAATGAATGCTGCTGCCAGGAGCAGCAGACCGACAATGTGAAAACGACGCGACCTCATTTCCTTCTCCTTTTTGAGCCTTCCAGCCCGAACAGATCGATGAACAGTCCAGCCATGTCCTCGAACACCGTGGTGTTGAGTGAATAGAGGATCTGCTGGCCGCGACGTTCGCAGCGAACGAGGTCAGCCGCCTTGAGGATGTTGTAGTGATGTGAGAGCGATCCCATGGTCATCGGGAAGTTTTCGGCGATCTCGCCGGCACTCAGCGAGCCCTTTTTCAGGAGCCGGAGAATCTCGCGCCGCGTGGGATCGGCGAGGGCCTTGAAGAGTGGCTGATCGTTCATACTTTGATATTTTGACAAATCTCAAAGTATTGTCAAGGGGCTAGGGACGAAAAATTGAGGACGTGTCATCCCGAGCCGCAGCGAGGGATCTGGGCGGGGGCCCTTCCATCCTGGTGCTCGCGAACATTTTTGATTGCCAAGGGCGTAAGGCCCCCGCCCAGATCCCTCGCTGCGGCTCGGGATGACACCCACTCAGTTTCTTTTCTCAGTGGCAGCGCGCACGCTGTCCCTTGCTCGGGATGACAACCACCCAGTTTCTTTTCTCAGTGGCAGCGCGCACGCTGTCCCTTGCTCGGGATGACAACCCCCGCGACGCCTGTCGCCCACACGTCAACTGTTTATAATGCGCAAACTTCGGCCACGTCATGAGTAAACAAGAAGAGCTGCCCGCACGCTACATACCCGCTGACATCGAACAACGCTGGTACTCCTTCTGGGAGCTCGAGGGATTCTTCACCCCAACAGCCGATCGCGACCGGCCGAAATTTTCGATCGTCATCCCTCCGCCCAATGTCACAGGCCGTCTGCATATTGGACACGCCCTGGTGAACACGCTTCAGGACATCGTGGTCCGCTGGAAGAGAATGTCCGGCTTCAACACTCTGTGGATCCCGGGCACCGATCACGCCGGCATTGCCACGCAGATGGTCGTGGAGCGGGAACTGGCCAAAGAAGGGCTTTCGCGCCTGGAGATCGGGCGCGAGAAGTTCCTCGAGAGGGTCTGGTCGTGGAAAGAAGATCACGGCGACCAGATCAAGAATCAGCTCAAGAGAATCGGCGTCTCCTGCGATTGGACCCGCGAACGTTTCACGATGGACGAGGGTCTGTCGCGCGCTGTGCGCCACGTCTTCGTGCGTCTCTACGAGGACAACCTGATCTACCGCGCCCTGGCAATGGTGAACTGGTGTCCCCGCTGTCGTACCGCCATCTCCGACATCGAAGTCGAGTATCGCGACACGGACGGGAAGATCTACTCGATCGACTATCCGCTGGAGGATGGCTCAGGTCATCTCACCGTGGCCACGACGCGTCCGGAGACGATGCTCGGCGACACCGCCGTGGCCGTTCATCCCGACGATCCCCGCCATCAACATCTGATTGGAAGGCGGGTGCGCCTTCCGCTGACCGACCGGTCGATCCCGATCATCGCCGATCCCATCCTGGTCGATCCGGAGTTCGGCACGGGCGTCGTGAAGATCACGCCCGCACATGACAAGAACGACTATGAGTCGGGGCTGCGTAACAGCCTGCCTCAGCTCCAGGTCATCGACGAAGAGGGGAAGATGAACGCGGCCGCTGGCCCGGCCTTCGCGACGCTGGATCGCTTCGAGGCCCGCCGGGTCGTGATCGAGCAGCTTCAGAACCAGGGTCTGCTCCGCGAGATCAAGCATCATCTCCACGCCGTCGGCTTCTGTGCAAAGTGCGACACGGTCGTCGAGCCGATGATCTCTCGGCAGTGGTTCGTAAAAATCGCACCGCTGGCCGGGCCGGCAACCGAGGCGGTGCGCAACAGGACCATCACCATCATTCCGCAATCGTGGGAAGCGACCTACTTCAATTGGATGGAGAACATCCACGACTGGTGCATCTCACGGCAACTCTGGTGGGGACATCGAATCCCTGTTTTCTATTGTGACGGATGCGACGAGATCATGGTCAGCGAGCACGATCCCGCCTCATGTCAGAAGTGTGGATCGACAAGCATCCGCCAGGAGACTGATGTCCTCGACACCTGGTTCTCTTCGGCGCTATGGCCCTTCTCGACCATGGGCTGGCCGGAGAAGACCGAAGACCTGGCCGTCTTCTATCCGACCGACACGCTGATCACCGGTTTCGACATCATCTTCTTCTGGGTCGCCAGAATGATCATGATGGGACTTCGTTTCACCGGCGAAGCCCCCTTTTCTCAAGTGTTTCTCAACGGTCTGGTGCGCGACGAACAGGGACAGAAGATGTCGAAGTCGAAAGGTAACGTCATCGATCCGCTG
>DASZZV010000216.1:0-3411 GCA_035544835.1 Thermoanaerobaculia bacterium | reverse complement strand
CTGACGTCAGCCTCGACGAGCACCTCGGAAAGATCGGCGATGACGGCTATGATCGAGCCGACCATGTTCATCGTTCCCGTGACCACGACTTCCCCTTCATGAGCATTCAGCTGCACGACCTTTCCGTCGATGGGTGAGACCATCGTGGTGTGCGCCAGATCCTGGGTAGCCTGAGAGAGCCCTGCCGAAGCCTGTCGGATTCCCTCCCGCGCTGAGTCGACGGTGGCGCGGGCGTTCTCGTACTCCAGCCGTGCCTTGTCCAGGAGCTCCTGAGGCTGAATCCCCTGCTGCCGCAACTGCTCGGCGCGTCGCAACTGAAGCTGCGCGTTCTGAAGGTTGAGCTCGGAACGACGCAGAGTGATGCGACGATCCGCCAGTTCTGCCGTCACGCGATCGCGCTGCGCAGAATATGCGACCCGCTCCAGATCGACCAGGCGATCGCCCTTGTGAACGTGGTCGCCCTCTTTGAAATAGAGGCGATCGATCTTCCCGATGACGTTCGAGCTGATGTTCACTTTTACTTTCGGCTCGATCTCGCCGGAAGCGGAGACAGTCGACTGAATATCCCTCCGCGCTACTTTCTCCGCGTAGACCTTCTCACCTTTCGCGCCTCCACCTTTCACGCTGAAGAAAATGATGATGGCCAGACCGACTGCAACAAGCGCGATGGCCTGCCAACGTTTCAAGCCCCGGCTCCGAGACCGCGAATCGCCGCCATCGTCACTTTGAATACGACAACGACTACCCAGAGCACCCCAACGATCGCTGCTGACTTCCCTCGGCTGATCCGCGCCACGAAAGCACAGCCGATGGTCAGCAGGGCCAGAGTCCAGATCGTGAAGACGTCGATCGAGGAGAGGAGAGCAAAGGGAATCGCGGCCGAATGCGGATCCACCAGGAAGCCGGGATTGGAGCGGACGATTGACATCATCTCTTCCTGTCCGATCATCCCGCGGGTCGAGACGATGGCCGTGGAAATGATTCCCTGCAGCAGCATCGGGATCCAGCCGTAAAGGACGACCGAGAGGTACTGGGGGAAAGTCCCCTCCCCGGCGAAGAGCTTGAAGGCGATGAGGAGTACGGCAGCGACGACCACGAAGGAGAGCGGACTCGTTATCAGCGAGAAGTACGGAACGAACGATTTGACCTTGTTGGCAAGCTCGATCGCTCGTTCGGTTTTCTCGGGACTCTGATGCTGCGCCTCGAGCTGATGCCGAAGGGTCGACTCCATGTCGAAGTGCGGTGCGACCACGAAGCTCGAGACCACCAGGATGATCGTGAACAAAACAATCGGGATCACCCAGTCGGGGAGACGGGCGATCTCCGCAAACGTAGAAACCGGGGCGAAAATCGCCCCGGCCATTCGTTGAAAGCTGTTCGTTTTGCGGACTTCGGGAGAAGGAGAGCCTATCGGCGCATCAATGGTCATCACTGTTCTTCACCTCAGATGGTTTGTCGAAGCTCATCCACCCGACATTCTCGTACCTGCCGTGCGGAAGGTCGAAATGCTCCGGCTCCTCCACGGTGATGTTGCGGGCGTCGAGAAGGTCACCGACGGCGCGATGGTAACCGGCTATGGCCTGGTTATAGGCCGCCAGAGCTGAAATCTCCAGACTGCGGGCATCCGACAGCTGCTGCTGGATGAGCAGAACATTGAAGTTCGTGGTCATCCCGTTCTCGTAGCGCTTTCTCTCCGCATCGACGTTCTTCTCGGCTGCTTCGCGAGCGGCCCTCGTTGCACCGATCTGCTTGGCCAGCGTGTCGATGTCCCGTGCCGCCTTCCGCACTTGCACCAGGATGTTCTGGCGGACGCGAGCCTCGTCCACCTCCTTGCTCTGAAGGTCGAGCTCGGCGCGCTTGCGCTCGGCGCGCGCACCGATGTTCGAGAACGGCACCCCTACATTGAGCCCGACGGTCCAGGATGGAAAGTCGAAGCCGCTGATCTGAGAGAGTGCATCGCCGTAACCGCCACGGTCGATTCCGGTCGGTTGCCCTGTAATCGGGTCACGGACGATGCGGTTTCCGCCGAGGCCGGCGACACCGTAGTTCAGGTTGAAGTCAACTTTGGGACGGGCCTGATTGCGGGCGTACATGTACTGAATTCGACGGATTTCTTTGGTGAGACCGACCTCCCGGACTTCGGGACGCAGCTCCATGGCACGGGCCACCGCGTCATCGACGTTGACGGACATCGGCGTGAATCCGATCTGTTCGTTGGGAAGAATGGGCCGGCTCCATTCCGGAACCGGCAGGTTCATCAACTGCCGGAGCCGATCCTCGGCGTCGCGAACCGCTGCAAAGGCCGCGATGACCTGTTCTTCATTGGTGGCGATGGCCACGCGGGGCTGCAGGATATCGAGCGGAGCGGATGCCCCGACGTCGATGCGAATCTGTGTGATCCGCGCCTGGTCCCCGGCCAGGAAACGGGATTGCTTTTTCACCTCGAGATTCTCGCGCGCGAAGATGAGGTCGTAGTAGGCATTCTCCACGGCCAGGACCGTGTCCATCATCACGGCTCGGAAGGCCTCCTGGCTGATGCCGAGGTTGTTGCGGGCGATGTTGATCCCGCGGCGTGTGACGTCCACACCGAAGTTCCGAAGCAGTGGCTGATTGAAGGCGAGGCCGATATCCGAGGAATAGGCAGGATTGACGGTGGTAAATGTGCTGGCGCTCTTCTGCCGGCTGTTGTTGAAGGCCACAGAGAGACTGCCGCCGGTGGGTGTGTTCTCCGAGACACCGACGTTGAAGAGATTCCGATCGGTCTTCGACGAGAAGATCGAGGAGGTAACCGGCTGCTGTTGACTGGCAATCGACAGGTCCGCAAAACCGACCGGATCGAAGATGCCGTACCGGGAGCGGGCCGAATAGCCAGCCATCCGGAAATCGTAGCGCTGGATGTCGACGCCGAGATTCTGCTTTACCGCCGTCTGAATCGCCTCGTCGAGCGACAGCCTCAAGGCATCGGAGCGTGATTCGTCCTCACGCGGCTCGGTGTACTGAGGCGATGCCGAGCGACGCTCTTCCTCGCTGTCGGACGACTTCTTTTGTGCTTTGGCTGCACTCGTTGAAGACGTCGAGGATGTCGTCTTCTTCGATGGAGCCGTACCTGCATCCTGGGCCGATACGGAAACGGCAACCGCGAGCGGCACCGCGAAGAAGAGATTTCGTAACTGAGACCTCATGAAGATTCCTCCTAGTCACGCCTTAGTACGGACGGCGCGCGAGAGAGTTTCGATTGAATTGGATTCCGTGACCTGCGAAAAGACTGCCTCTCGAACCGTTGCATTCTAAAGGATGGCTACGATCGAGGGAGATGAACGTTGAGGAGTCAAACAAGAATTCAAGTCTTTGCACGCCTTTCCGGAACCTGTTTCATCCCGAGCAGGGGCGGGTGTGCGGGAGGGGCGAGGG
>DASZZV010000215.1:0-11488 GCA_035544835.1 Thermoanaerobaculia bacterium | reverse complement strand
TTTCCCACACTCGGGACACTGGATCAGAGCCATTCTTTTCTCCGCCGACACGCATCACCCGTGCGCATAACGTGCCGATGAATGGGGGCCAGCGCCCGGACTTCGGTCAAGAGCGCCGCGAGATGATCCTCATGGGGAACTATCAGCGTGGCCGAACCGGTCCGCCGAGACGAGAAGCCACCAGTCTCTTGAGTTCAGAAATCTACCCCCCACCCCCCCCTCGCCGGGTGCAAGGTCACGGAAAGCTCAGTCTACATCGCTTACGCGAGAGTGGTATGAACGCCTGATCAAGAGCGACGAAGACGCAAAAAAAAAGGCAGTTACGGCCTTCTAGGAATCTCTCCTCCTTCGAATGTAGGCGCCGCCTAACTTGTCGCTATCGGAGCCAGTCTTGCGATCCTTCATACTTCTCCCGAGATCAGGTTCTTAACTGCCGACCCATGGCCCGACGCCAAACGATCGGCTAAACACTGAGGCCATGGAAACGGCGCCGTTCTGTTCGAAGATGTCACTTTCGGGTTGGTAGTGAGGATGCAATCGGCCTGTAACGGACTTCGTTACCTCTAGTCTGGCCGCATCGGAAAGGGAGTCCCACCAATCAGGAGCGAAGAACAACTGGTCTGTGTACTCAAGGGCAAATCTTAGAAGTGAGGCAGCCTTGTCCTTATCGCCTCGCTCACCGAAGGAGCGAGCCAGCTGTTCCGCCGCGGTATTGGAACCTACCCAGCACAGCACGAATGCCCAGCCGCCACTGATGGCGAGATTGTAGGCACAAACATGGGCCGGCACGGGAAGCAATGGCATTGGACGGGACAAGAAATCGAAGACAGGGTCCACAAGATCCGAGCACAGAAACTCTGGTCGGCCCTCAAAGCAGGCGACGAGTGCATTCGTGTTCTTAAAGTCAGACTGAGTAATTCGGTCATCGTATTCAGCCTTCAACGACGTGACGTTCTTCAGGTGTCGTTCGGCCTCGGCAATGTCGCGATGTGTGGTAGCAAAGAACTCCTTTTGAACGACTGACGGGAGGCCGCGGTCATAGTCGAGCATTTTCGTTCTATGTCTTAACGATTGGTGCAGGCCAAAGAGGCGACGGGCTATGACTCGAAAGTTGAGTAGGTTCAATTGCTCGACAGACGCAGAAAACTCAACTGTCTCTGCCGCTCTGAATAGCTCTTGGTCGTGCCGGTCGCAGAAGCCGCGAAACGTCGATGCCCTTCGCGTTCCGATCAATTCTGGAACGGGGAGCAAATCTGTTTTGATGAAGAAGTATGGATGAAGCTTGTATCCAAAAACTTCCCCATCCCGAGCAATTGTTCGAAGGCCACCGCCCATCCGCTGAACACTGTGAGCCGAGGCGATAGTCTCGGAACATCCAGCAGGCGCCTTTGGATGAAGGCACATTTCAATACCGGAGGCCTTTTCCCATTCCCGCAGATATTCAGCTTGGGTCACCCTGGGCTCCCGCTGCTTCTTCAGGTGGCAGAAGCGAAACTTCTTTCCCGATTCGCACCAGCAGGGATCGTAAGGAGGAGGATCGGGCCGGTTTAGAACCCGGCCTAACGGATCGAAGAACCAATCCCTCCCCTTCACCTCTATAACCCAGCCGTGGCCTCTTTGAGGCAGGAATACCATGTACCGAATAATGCCATACAGTCTCCGCAGCGGCTCCGCCCCTCGCTATCGTGCGAGTACACTGGCGACATGAACAATGGGCTAGTCGGACTCCTGCTGTCACCGCCTGTGGCACTCATTTCGAGCCTTGGTCTTTTCGGTTTTCTCGGTGCCGCCATCAAGGAATTCTTCATGGCGCGGAAGGAAGAACGGCAAGCGAAAAGAGCCTTTCAACGCGAACGTGCCCTTCATCTCTATGATCGACAGATAGCTACGGCGGAGGCGGCGATTCCGAGTCTTCAGTTGACGAACTCCGCCATGCTCGGAATGTTTCGAGCATGGCGGGGAGAAATGGAAGGCCGCCTCAGACCGGAACTCACGGCGTCAGCAATGAGCCATGCTCAGGAGCGCCTTTCAAGGCTATCGGAGGATGGATATCGGGCCATCAGTCTCCTGCGGTTTCATTTTGGGGCTCAAGTTGATGACGCTCTCTCGGAGAGTGACCGCGATGCTGCCGAGGTTCAGGAACTACTGTCCGAGTTGATGACGGTCAATGACTTGGGAGGGGACGTTGTTCGGGCCATCCAAGCACAGATGGTGACCGATCCCGAAGGTGCGGCTGCATCTCAACCACAAATTGAAAAGTGGGCAGAGGATGACCAGAAGCGTCAGACCGCCCGCCTCTCAAGAATTATCGAGTTAATCGAGAAGCGACAAGGGGTGCTCCAGACCGTATCAGAGAGGATGCGGGAGGCATTGGCGCCCCACCTAGATTAAACGTCAGGGATCGAGTCTAATCGAGACCGGGAAGGACGGCTTTGTCGTAGCCGCCCCCCGGGCATTGAGCACTCGTTATCCCTCGTTCACGCACCTCTTGAAATGACAGCCGAAGTGACAGCCAACAGGGCAACACCCGGCGATCATCGATGGACGATACGGGCTGAAAGTTGACAGCCAACGGACAGGGCGGAATCAGAAAACACGCGCCGGACGCGCTTCCTAGGGATTCGTAATCAGTAGGTCCCCGGTTCAAATCCGGGCATCGGCTCCAGTGGAGTCAAGAGTTTAGCCGCTCTCGGGAGCGGCTTCCTCTCTTTTGGACTTTGACAACCAGATTGACAGCCGCAGGCTTCCGAAAGCAGCGCCGGCTTCAGTTTCTCCGAACCTGCTTCGATCAGGAACGGGCCCACTCAACCATTGGTAGGCACTTGTTCCATCCGGTATGCCGCGGAGTTCACGCCCGACTTTCGTTATAGTCTTCGCGCTCCCCGAGACCGAACTTTCGAAATCACCGTGGTGACAGGCGCATCCTCCGGCTGGGTAACCGCATTCATCTGAAGAGTGACTGCAGTCTGAGCCAGCAGTCGGCCGTTCACCGATGCTCCAGTGTTCACGGCGATCAGGGTTTTCGCCAGCATGACGCCCTCAAAGTGCGCTGTGGTTCCAATGGTCACTGCGCCGGCTACCTGCCAGAAGATGTTCTTGGCAAGTGCGCCGCCGGCCAGGGTCACCCGCGTAGCGTTCCCCTGGTTCAGCGTTCCCGCCACCTGGAAGATCCAGACATCGTTCGGGCCGCCCGAAAGGGTGACATCGTTTGTAATCAAGAGACCCGAGCCCCATTTGTAGAGGCCAGGAGTAAGAGTTAGCCCGCCAATCTCGCCGGCGCCCAGCTCAGTAAAATCGGGTAATACTCGTCCCGCAGCGTCGTCATACGCGAATTCCATGTCGCCCACAGCGAGGGTCAAGAGGGTGGCGTCGGTCACCGCGCAGGGTAGAGGACCAGCCGCGTCGACGCTGTACACTTTCCCCGTAACTTCCCCGCACGTAAGAAGGAGAGCTGCTCCGGTGATGGGGCTCGTGCCAACGTTGCCGACAATAGGGGATGGATAAACGTCGGTGATTCCGGTTTTGCTCAGAATCGTGAAAGTGCCTGCCGTGCCAAGGTTTACCGGACTTGGACCGATGCCACGGACGAAGTTGCTACCGTTTCCGCTTGCGTTTCCGCTTCCAGCTACGATCAGCAGTAGTGCCGTCGACATCATCAGAGCTTTGATCATTTTTCTCACTTTTCTACTCCCAGAATAGATTTCATTGGGATTACGTCCCCATTCTCACCTCACGCAACTGTGGTGCCATAAGTATGCAAATAACGCAAAGATGAATCATTCTCCCGGGAAGGTTCCGGTAGGAATCGCCGAAAGGAGGGCCCTGCGAATGCCGCGATGGGTAAGGGAGGTTCTGTCGGCTGTTCTTTGATACGACCAGCCGGTCAGTCGGCACTTTCACTTCTTGCAATACGTCCGGCTCGAACGGATATTCGCCGATGGCGCCAACCTGATGGTGAGCGTACACTTTCTGAACCATTCCAATGAACCTCGAGAACGCGAAAGTCGGTCAACTCCTCATCCCTGTGGATGACTTTGACAAGGGCATCGCCTTCTATCGGGATATCCTGGGCTTGCCGTTTCTGTTCGCTGCGCCGCCTCAAATGGCATTCTTCAACTGCGGCGGCGTACGCCTTCTGGTTGGCGTTCTCCCGCCCGGTCAGGAGCCGCATCGCGGCTCGGCCATCTATTTTCAAGTGCCAGACATCCGTGGCGTATTTGCGTCGCTCAAAGACAAAGGCGTTCTCTTCCGGGCTGAGCCTCACATCGTGCACCGAACAGCGGGCTCGGAGCTCTGGCTGGCGGAATTCACCGACCCTGATGGGAATCAGCTGGCCCTCATGAGCGAGGTGGCACTCAATGGGGTCTGACCCTGCCGATCGCTGCCGGCTGTTTCACCGGCTCCACGAGTCTGGATGCTTTGTGATTCCCAATCCCTGGGACCTCGGTAGCGCCCGCCTCCTCGCCCAACTCGGCTTTTCAGCGCTCGCCACGACGAGCTCGGGATTTGCCTGGTCTCTCGGCCGGCCCGACAACGGAGTGTCGCTGGATGAGGCCCTGGCCCACTTTCGATCGATCGCCCATGGGGTGCAGGTGCCGGTCAACGCGGACTTTGAGGGCGGCTTCGCAATCCTGCCGGACGCGGTCGGCGCCAATGTCACACTGGCGACGGCCACGGGGATCGCCGGACTATCGATCGAGGATTCCACGGGCGATGCCTCGAACCCCCTTCTGGATCTCACCCTTTCGATTGAACGTATCGAGGCAGCCCGCCGAGCGATCGATCGCAGCGGGACAGGCATCCTTCTCACCGCCCGCTCGGAAGGATTCATCGTGGGACGCCCGGATCTCGCCGAGACGATCCACCGGCTCACCGCCTACGCTGATGCTGGCGCCGATTGCCTCTACGCACCTGGCATCCGCAACAGGGCCGATATTGCCGCGGTGGTCAAGGCGCTCGCACCCAGACCCGTCAACGTGCTGGTCGGCAGCGATTTCGCGACGGTGACTGAGCTCGCTGCCATGGGAGTTCGGCGGATCAGCGTCGGCAGCGCATTGGCTCGCGCGGCCTGGACCGGTTTTCTCGAGGCGGCGAAAGAAATCGCCGAGGGGGGCACCTTCACGAGCCTGGCCCGCGCCGTTCCGTTTGCTGAAGTCGATGCGTTCTTTTCCTCTGAATGACCGACGACGCCTCCGCCCCATCGTTCATGCAGCCTAACTCGGCGCTCAAGGCGGGCAAGCGTCTTCCGCCCCGTTCATCACTGCCACTCGAAGGTCCAGGTGCAGTCCTTGCCGCCCTCGGCCATGCAGCTGATGTGGGCCGTCCTGAGGTTCTTTGCGCCGCTGAGCTCTCCGATTTTCTCGAACCAGCCGGTGATCCGAGCGCAGCCGGCTTCCTCTGAGGGGAAGTTGCGAATGTGGATCTTGGCGCTCTTGGGGAGTGCTTCGACTTCCATTTCTCCGCCGTCGTAAACGCGCGTCCACATGAAAGGAGCTTTTCGCAGAACCGACTCGGTCGACATCACCATCATGATGAAGCGATAGACGGAGCGGACTCCCTGCTCGGCGCCGAAGCGGCCGGCGCGCCGGCCAAAGGCTTTGACCGGTTCACCCTTCGCGGCTGCGCTGAGGCGGGTAAATTCATTGACGGCGCGCACCGGGACCTGATCGGTGGCCAGGAGGTGGCCGGTAAACAGCCCGGCGTCGGCAGGTGAGAACTTGCCCAGCACCGATTGGAGCTGCTCGCCGGAAAGTTCCTTGCGAACAAATTCCACCAGCGCATTTACAGGAACCGCTTTGACGTTCACGGCCTTGACGTTCACGGGCTGCATGACGCTCATGATACTGCTTGCGCCTGAAGATGGCGGGTGGGACGCCTGCTGAATTACTTTCAGTCTCTCACGGAGATGCCTTGGGAAGCTGACGCCAGTAGCGCGCCTTCCGGCGCTGGATCCGATTCCTCGTCGCTAATGCCGTCGCAGGCTGGAGATAGGGGAGACCATGATGTTGGCGGCGAGGTTAGCATATTGGTTACAACGATTCGCCCGGTCCGCCCTTTACTATCGATGTTTTCGGGACCGCTGTGCAATCTGCCTCACGACGAGCGCGAGGTCAACCGGCTCGATGGGCTTCCGACGGTAGTCATCGAAGCCCGCCGCGAGGGTGAGCTCGCGTGCTTTTCCTATCGCTGAGGCGGTGAGGGCCAGGCAGGGCAGGTGAGAGCCGAGGTTTTTGTCGCGGCTCCTGATTTTCTCGATCAGGAAGAATCCGTCTTTGCGAGGCATGGCGATGTCGCTGATGACCACGTCGTAGTCGTTTTCGTCGACGAGCTGCAGCGCCGTCTCGGCATCGGCGGCGTGATCGACTTCTGCGCCACATCGCGAAAGAACGGTGTCGACCAGCGTGCGAGTCTCGGAGTCGTCGTCGACTACCAGCGCCCTGACTCCGGTCAGGTCGGAGAAAATCGCGTTTTCCACCTGAGCCTCGCGGGCACCGGACGGGTTGCCGGTGACCGCTCGCGTGACGGCGCGGTCGACCGGGAGAAGGACGGTGAAAGTCGACCCCTTTCCCGGCCCTTCACTGTCGGCGCTGATCGATCCGCCGTGCAGCTCCACCAGATGCTTCACGATGGCCAGTCCCAGCCCGAGCCCGCCATAGCTTCGCGTCGTCGATTGCTCGGCCTGCCGGAAACGCTCGAAAACATGAGGCAGAAAGTCTTTGTCCATCCCCTGGCCGGAATCGCGTACCTGCACCCGAGCCGACGTGCCACCGCGGTCGAGGCGAACCTCGATCTGACCCTCCTCAGGAGTGAACTTGACGGCGTTTCCGACCAGGTTCCATAGGATCTGCTGGAGCCGTGTCTGATCGCCGAGGATGGGGGGCACAGAGGCGTCGATGTGGGTCACGAGAGATATCCGTTTCTCCTCGACGCTCGGCATGATCATGTCCACCGCCGACTGGATGACGGTGGGGAGCCGGACCGAGCGCTCTTCCAGGGTGACCTTCCCGGCCACGATTCTCGAAACGTCCAGCACGTCCTCGATCAGTTGGGCCTGCGCCTTCGCGCTCTTTTGAATGGCATCGACGGCCATCGCCAGGGTCTCTTCATCGAGCCCGCCGACGGCGAGCATTCTCGACCAGCCGAGAATCGCCGTCATCGGCGTTCGCATTTCGTGCGAAAGCGTGGCCAGGAATTGATCCTTGGCTTCGTTCGCGAGGGTGGCTTCGAGGCGAGCTGCCTTCTCCGATTCCAGCAGCATCGCTTTCTCTTTTTCGGTACGCACCCGCTCGCTGATGTCGCGAGCGATTCCGGTGAAGAAGAATTCGCCATTACGCTTTTTGTAGACGCCGAAGGAGAGCTCCAGCGGAATCTCCTGTCCGCTGCGCTGGAGTCCGGGCAGCGTGACGCCGCTCCAGCCAATGCGCGGAGTCTCGGTCTCGGAGTAATGGCGGATTCCGTCGAGATGTCGGGAGCGGTAACGCTCCGGGATGAGGTCGGTGAGAAGTTTCCCCAGCAGCTCGCCAGAGCCGTAGCCGAAGATTCGCTCGGCGGATGGATTCGCGTATCGGATCACGTCCTCTTGATCGATCGTGAAGATGCCATCGGTGGCGGTATCGCCCACGATGCGATAACGCTCTTCACTCTCGCGCAGGTTTTCCTCGCTGCGCCAGCGCTCCATGGCCAGACCAATCTGGCGCCCTGCCGTCAGCATCATCTGCAGAAGGTCGGTATCAGGTTTTCGAACCTGCTCACTGAAGAACTCCATGACGCCGAGGATTTCGTCATGGAATGGGATGGGGAAGGCAAAGCCTCCCTGGAGTCCGAGTTGGGCGGCGACCGGCTGGCGTGGGAAGGAAGGGTCACTCGCCAGGTTCTTGATCCAGAGCGGTGTGCGAGCCTCCCACACGCGTCCAGGCAACCCCTCACCTTTGCGGAAACTGTATTGCTCGTAGAGGCGGTCCCATTCCTGCTGGTCGTCGGACGTTCGATGCCAGAGCCCTCCGGAGCAGAGAACCTGACTGTTCACGTCGACGCGCCAGATCAGGCCGACCTGCCAGCCTGTCTCTTCGCAGATCGCCTGCAGGAGCTTCGGCGTCGCCTCGCTGAACATGCTGGTCTCGGCCAGGATCTCGGCCAGAGCCGTTTGCGTGGCCCGATAACGATCCGATCTTCGTCTCCGCAGCCGAGCACGTGGCGCTGGCAATTCTTCTCTGTTCATCGCTCTCACAGCCCTCGCGAGAAAGTGGCTGGCTCTACGGTATTGCAATGACAACTCCACATTGGGTGGAGCGAATTGAGAATTGAGAATTGGGAATTGAGAAATAGAGGCGGTAGACTCCGCGAGCTACCTGACTCCTCTGGTTCTTCTATTGTTTCTTCTATTTCTCAATTCTCAATTCTCAATTCTCAATTCGTACCATGCACTACGCCCTTATCTCATTTCTCAATGCTCGCCCGCTCTGGTGGGGGCTGACGCACGCCCCGCGGGCGGACGATTCCTTTGAGTTCGCGTCGCCGGCGAGGTGTGCTGATCTCATTGCCGCCGGGCTTGCCGATCTCGCTCTGGTGCCGGCCATCGAGATTGCCCGCATTCCCGATCTGATCGCCCTGCCATCGATCTGCATCGCGTCGCGGGCAGAAGTCCGGAGTGTACTGCTGGTCTCGCGGGTGCCGATGGAGGAGATCCGCGCTGTGGCTCTCGATCCCAGTTCGCGAACGTCGGTCGCGCTGGCGCACATCCTCCTGGGCGAGCGTCTCGGCGAGGCGGCGTACCGGCGCATCAAGTTCGATCCGGTGGAGCGGGAGAACCTGCTCCGGTTGGAGGGACACGATGCGGCGGTCGTCATCGGCGACCCGGCCCTTCAGTTCTCGAAGCGGCGCGGGCCCGAAATTTATCAATACGATCTGGCCGCGGAGTGGAATGCGCTTTTCAACGAGCCCTTCGTGTTCGCCTTATGGGCGGGTCGGAGATCGCAGGTGGAGAGGCGTCTTGACGAAACGGTGGCCCGGTTGGAGGGGAGTCGGGACTTTGGTCTCCGCCACATCGAGGCCATCGCCCGTGAGGCCTCTGAAGAGCTCTCGCTTCCCTTTAGCGAGCTTGTTGAATATTTCAGGGAGGCTTTGCATTACGATTTCGGGGAGCGGGAGCGGAGGGCGTTGCGGCGTTTCTTCGCTCTGGCGGCAAAATACCAGCTCATCGGCGAGGTCACAGATCAGCAATGGATAGCGGAATCGAAGTAAGCAGCGTCCTGGGGCGCGCCATGGCAGGCCAGCGCATCAGCGATGAGGATGCGCTCCTCCTGATTGAAAAGGGAGAGTTGCTCGAGCTCGGCCAGGCCGCCGATGCGATCCGTTGCAGGCTCAACGACCCGAAGGTCGTCACCTACATCGTCGATCGCAATATCAACTACACGAACATTTGCGTCTACCGCTGCAAGTTCTGCGCGTTCTATCGAAAGCCCGGCGATCCGGAGGGATGGTTGCTGACTCGGGAGGAACTGCGGCAGAAGATTCAGGAGACGGTCGATCTGGGTGGAACGGGCGTTCTGCTGCAGGGTGGCGTTCATCCGAAGCTTCCGCTGGAGTTCTATACCGATCTGCTGTCGTGGATGCGCGAAGAGTTTCCTGACGTGCATCGGCATGCTTTTTCGCCGCCGGAGATCCTGTTCATCGCCCGGATCACGAAAAAGCCGCTTCGCGAGGTCATCGCCACCCTCATTGAAGCGGGGTTGCAGTCGATCCCCGGAGGGGGAGCGGAGATCCTCTCTGATGAGATCCGCAAAGAAACCTTGGCCTATCCGAAAGCGTCATCTGATGGATGGATTGAGGTGATGCGGGTGGCCCATGAGCTCGGTTTGCGCACCACTGCGACGATGATGTTCGGACAGGGGGAGAAACTCGAGGAACGTGTCGAGCATCTCCGCCGCGTGCGAGAGCTTCAGGACGAGACCCATGGATTCACGGCATTCATCGCCTGGACCTTTCAGAAAGAGAACACCGAGATGCAGCACATCGTGGAGACGGGGGGCTTCGAGTATCTGCGTATGCAGGCCATTGCCCGGATATACCTCGACAACATCCGCTCTATTCAGTCTTCCTGGGTCACTCAGGGACTCGGCATCGGCCAATTGGCCCTCAAATTCGGCGCGAATGACATGGGCTCGATCATGATCGAGGAAAACGTGGTCGCCGCGGCCGGCGCCCGAAACCGCATCACCAGCGAGGAGATGAAGCGTCTCATTCGCTCGGCCGGCTATGAGCCGGTGCAACGCCTGACTCTGTATCAGGGTTACGTGGATGAGGTAACGCACGAGCGGGTTGGGCGGGAGGCGGGGGCGGCGTGAGGGGGGGGCTTCAACGGCTGAATGAAGAATGAAGAATGAAGAATGGAGAATGGAGAATTGGAATTAGCAAGAACGAACCCGACCGCATGCCTCTGCCTTCTCATCCTGCATTTTTCATTTCATAATTTTTCATTCTCCATTCTCCATTCTCCATTCTCCATTCTTCATTCTTCATTTTGCCTCTTGCCCTCCGCCCGCCCCGAACCCCGCCCGTTGGCGTCATGCTCTATGGCTGATTGTCCTTTTGCGACTGGCCTTCCCGGTGCTGCCCAGTTCCAGCTGGAGCATTTTCAATCTCGTTCGTTTCTCATCAGCGTTCATGTTGCGGAGCGCCGTCCCCGTTTCTGTGCTTCCGGCCGGCATTTCGCTACCTCGCGTCTCCAGTACAGTGTGGTTTCAGCCGGATCCCTGGGGCAGGGCAGGGGACCTTCTGGTAGCTGTCTGGCTTCTCGGAATTGCCCTGGTTGCTCTCCGTCTTCTCGTCGCCTCGATCCGTCTGCAGCGGAGAGTGGCTCGAGCGGGGAGGTGGCCGGAGCTGGAAGCCGGTCTGGTTCCCCTACTGAGCGAATGTCGGGCGAAGCTCGGCATCCGCAGAGTGGTAAGGCTGGTCGTTTCGGATGCCGTGAAGACCCCTGCGCTACGGGGAGTCCTCAGACCTGCCCTGCTGCTGCCCCCGAATGTCGTGGACGGCTTCACTCAGCGCGAGTTGCGGCATGTGGTGCTGCATGAGCTCTGGCATGTCCGCCGTCTCGATGTCGCCATCAACTGGATCCTGTCGGCGATTCAGGCGCTTCACTGGTTCAACCCGCTGGTCTGGTTCGCTGTTGCGAGGATCAAAGAGGAACGTGAGATCTGCTGCGATGAGCTGGCGCTCTCCTGTCTCGAGGAGGAAGAGCGCTTCAGCTATGGCACCACGATGCTCCGGTTGCTCGAAGGATTCCGCACCGCTGCCCCGATCCCGGCCCTCGTCGGAATCGTCAATCACAAACAACAGATGAAAAGGAGCCTCCTCGCTATTGTAGGTGGGTAACGCTGAAATCGAGGCGACCCGCAATGAGGTAGACGATGGTGATGAGATTGCGGGAAGAGCGGTAGCCGCGAGCTTTTGCTTTCGCGGCTTGAATAAGGCTGTTGATGCCTTCGAG
>DASZZV010000214.1:0-15495 GCA_035544835.1 Thermoanaerobaculia bacterium | reverse complement strand
GAGTCACGGCGGAGTAAGGGGAGAAGCGAATGAATCTGTCGATCCGGCGCCAGGGAATCGTGCTCAAGACCGTGACGGTGAATGGTGACCGTGCCCGCATTGGAAGTGGCGAGGGCTGCGAGATTCAGCTCAACGACCCGTATCTTGCCGCGCACGTGGCGGATCTGGTTCAGAAAGACAATCAGTGGCGCATCGTCGACGCCGGCACCAGTCTCGAAGGAGTGAGCCGCGACGGCGCTCGGATCGAGGACGAGGTGCTGCTCTTCGGCCAGCCCTACGTTGTCGGCGGCTTCGAGATCGTGCCCGAGGCGGCGACGGTGAAAGCCTCCGCGGTCTCTCCAGAAGCAGCCGGCGCCGGGAAACGTGCTGCGCCGCCTTCCGCCACTCCGAGAGGGGTCGACCCTCAGGCCATCCCCAGGACGATGATGGCCGGTGAGGTCGACGTCCCCAAAACGATGTTTGGTGGCACGGCCCTCCCGAAGCCGATGGTGGCCGGCGAGGCCGATGTCCCCAAAACGATGTTTGGCGGAACGGCCATCCCGAAGACGATGATGGCAGGTCAGGTCGATGTGCCGAAGACTGAGATGGCCGACCTCAATGAGATGAAGCGCCAGAGTTCCGCTTCGCAGCAGAATCGCCCTGTGCCATCCCCGGCGCCGGCAGTCGTGGCCGCGCTTCCCGGTCACCCGATCCAGGCGACGAAGCCGCCTTCGAAAAAAAGAGTGCTCCTGCTAGGGTGTGCGGCCATCCTGTTCGTCGTCGTCATGACGCTGGTGATGATCATCGCGTTCTCGAAAACGAAGGCAGTGACGAGGAAACCCGGAACTGCGACGGCCATGACGTCGACGAGCACGACGACCGCCGCGACCGCAACCACGATGTCTTTGGCGACGACTACCGCCGCGAGCCCGGTCGTCGGTGAGGTCAATTACGACAAGACGCTCGCCAGCTGGGAAGCCACTCTGGACAAATCACCGACCCCGGAGCTTCGCTCTCGCTACGTTCGGACTGCGTTCGAGGTAGGAATGGTTTACTCCGCCGCGCACCGCGCAACTGAGGCTGCGCCGTACCTTCAGAAAGTCCTAAAGTATGGCGAGCCGGGATCGAAAGAAGTGCTCGCCGCCAAAAGGAAGCTCGGCATGCAGTGAGTTAGGCCGCTCACAACTGCAGGACACGTCGCAGGCCATGATCAACCGCCGACATCGTCTCCTTGGTGACCCCACCGACGCGATCGCGAAGCGAGGCCTTGTCGATCGTTATGATTTGAGAGATGTTGATCACCGAGGTGCGTCGCAGTCCGCTTTCGCGAGGAAGGAGCAGTACGTTTCCCGGAGCATCCGCAAGTCGCTCGTTTGACGTGATCGCAGCCGCAATGACTGTTTGAATCGCGCTTCGATTGAACGCGTTGGCCTGAATGATGAGAACGGGCCTGGTGCCCGACGGGGAAGAGCCTTTTGCCTCGGGGAGATCAAGCCACCAGATCTCGCCCCGCGCTACTTCTTCCACGCGACCCGCCGCAGTGTACGTGCCTGGGCCGCTTCAAGAACCGGGTCGAGCGAAGAGGATTCCGTTGCGTACACCGCGTCAAGGCGCTTCGTGATTTCGTCGTCGTTGTGGCGCCGGAGAAACTCGTTCAGGGCCTCCGCGTATAGAGCGCTTCGCGACAGGCCACGTTTCCGAGCGAACCGATCGGCTGCTTTGAAAACCGGATCAGGAATAGATACTGCCGTCTTCATACCAGGAGTATAACTCAGCTTCCGCAGTCCTACATCTGCACTTCCGCAAATATCATCGGAACCCAGAATTGCTCCGATTTGTCGGAGGCTTTGGCCCAGGTGCCGAGGCTGTAGAGGTACTTCACTTTGGCTCCTCCCCGGAGCTCTTTGAGGGCTTTGAACGAGGTGCCCGGCCCGTCGTAAATCTTTGTCTTGTTCCGGACGAGGAGCTGAATGGCTCGCTTGGAGTAAATGGATGGATCCTTGGCGCGGCGTCCGAGGTAGCGGATGTTTTTTCGGGCGTATTTGCCACCGACGCCGGTGACCAGTTCCGCCTGCGAGGAGTCCTCGTCGAGCTGCGTGACGATGGCTGTGGCCACCTGGCGCCCGCGATCGACGACCTCGAAAACATCGCCCGGTTCCACCTTCGAGCTCTGACCGGCGTCCAGCGTCAACACGTTGTCGACCTGGGTTGAGACTTCCCCCGACCATTCGGTGGGGTCGAGCTGTGAGGTAAGTGATTCGACTGCCTGGCTGATGACGCGGCGGGCAACGTCGCCCGCGGTCGAATCGCTGGCGAGAACCTGATTGAAAGGCAGTCCCTCCAGGGAGGCTCGCGAGCGAGTGGCGGCTGCGTCTGCGGATTGCGCCGCTTCAAATAGCTGTTTGCCGCGAGCGTCGTAGATCCTGAGTCGCGTCGTCATGGCTGTCTGGCTGCTGATGGAAGTCACATTCACCGGATTGGTTGGGATGGTCTTGCCGAGCAGTCCACCGACGGCACCAACAGTCCGGGCGATAGAACGGGTGTTGATGTTGGTCCGCTCATTGTTCAGGTAGTTCGTGACCGTGATATTGGCTGAGTACGCGCCGCGATTATCGACCACCAGATAGTTTCCGGTGCTGGCGGCGGCACGGCCGAGAATGGCGGCCAGTTCCGTGGGAGTGCCGGTCGGCAGGTTTGCAGGAGGAATCTCCGGAGGAAGAGCCTGAATCTTGATTTTCTTTTTCAGGGCCTTCTCGATGACCAGTTCTCCAAGGGCCATGCTTGGCGCTGCCTGCACAGCGGGCTGATTGGGAGTGGCGACAGTTTGCCCAGGTCTCTGACTTTGCACTGCAGCCCCTTGGGTCGACGAGGAGGCTGCGCCTGCCTTCGGCGTGGCAGATGCCGCTGCGACCGGCGTCGGCACCCGAACGTATCTCACCTCGGTTTTTACCTGCGGCGGCCGCGATTGAATCTCCGTGACCTGATCGTTCTTCTGCTGCAGCTGTTTCTGAAGCTCCTCGACCATCTGCTGGGACTCGCGTAGCTGTCGCTCCATATCCTGCGACTGCGTGCTTCCGGGCGCAGCGGTGGACGATGCCTGCTGTACGTCTTTGATGCTTCGCTGCTGCTGAGCGATGGTGGTTTTGAGCTGCTCGGCCTCGGCCATGGTCTTCTGCTGTTCCGGTGTGACATTGGCTGCCGATGCGGGGACCGTCGTGGCGGTGGCAGGCGAGGCGCTGTTCGTGGTGCTCATGGTCACCGTGCTGGTGCTCGCCGTCTGAGTGCCGCCGCCACTCTTGTGCAGGAGGAGCACGGCCAGAAGAACGAGCAGCATGAGGCTCATGGCCGCGAGGAGGATGACGCGAAGCGGATTCGATTTCCGCGGAGGAGGGGAGCTCGGACCGGCCATGGGAGAGAAACCCAACGGCCCGCCGCCGCCAGCCTTCGGCATCCCGAGGGGCGGGGGGGAAGCTGAAGCCTGCTGCATCGACATCATCACGGTGCGGCCCTCGGGAACAAGCATCTCGCCCGGACCCGCGGCGGATAGATCCTGCGGAAACTCGACGTACAGTTTCGGGCCACCGTTTCCGAGCTCCAGGATATCGCCTGACTTCAGGCGTTGCGCCGTAACGCGGGCCTGATTGACGAATGTGCCGTTTGTACTGCCCAGATCCCGGAGCATCCAGCTACCCGACTCGTAGACCAGCTCTGCGTGTCGGCTCGACACAAGGATGTCCGCATCGGGGTCGAAGGTGATTTGATTCATCGGATTGCGGCCCAGGGTCACCGACTGAGAGTCGAAGACCTGTTCCTGCCCCTGTCGCGATCCACTCAAGTGGCGAATAATCAATTCCATGCGCGCTTGCCCTCGGATTATTTGAATCTTGATTATACTTCCTGCATCATCTACGATCTTGGAAACCCGTGATTTAAGTCACTGACACTTCAGAACTAGATCCTGATGATGAGTGTTATGGCCGCAAGCGAATCTTCACAAAAACGCAGCTTATCCACGTTTATGGCGGACGACGAAGGGCAGGCCCTGACGGAGTACATCCTGCTCATCGGTGTGATCGTGGTTCCCCTTGCAGTGGCGTACAACAAATTGCGAACCGGTCTGAAAGAGTTGTTCGATAGTCTCGGTAGACTGATGCGCGGTCCAGGGGTCTGACGAAACGAAGCAATTCATAATCTCGTGCCTAACGAGGAGGAAAAGCAGTGAGACGACTGGTCAAGAACCTCAAGGGATTCGTACTTGATGACAGCGGGCAGGGAATGATCGAGTACATTCTGATTATCGGCCTGATCGTCATCGTGATCGTGGTGGCCCTCGTGGCCTTCCGCAAGCAGGTCGAGAAGTTCCTTACCGATATCGGCAATTATTTCTCGAAACAGACGGTACCGTAGTCCTTAAGCGGACTCGCTCCGTCAGAGGCAGGCATGATGAAGCTCGCATGGAGACAGGCCCTGGCTGGGTATCTTCTCGATGACTCGGGGCAGTCTCTGACGGAGTACATCCTGATCATCGGGTTGATCTCAGTGCCGATCTTTGCGTTGTTCAAGGTACTGATGCAGAATTTCTTAAAGGAGTTCATCTCCCGGGTGATCAACTCCTTCACGCGGGGCTGAGGGCCTGCTCTCATCAATTCAGAACGTTCTGCTGGCGCTTGGGCTGACTTTCGGGGCGGTCTGGGACCTGAGGAAAGGTCGGATTCCAAATGCGCTGAGCTTGCCCCTGATTCTGGCGGGTCTGCTTCTGGCGGCGGGGGAGGGTTGGCGGGCGTTTCTGGCCTCGCTGGCCGCAGTCATGGTTGTTCTGGGAGTGGGATTCGTTTTATACGCTGTCGGCGTATTCGGTGGCGGAGATGCCAAGCTGATCGCCGCGATTGCGGCGTTACGGGGCTGGGCATTTCTGACCGAGGCGCTGGTGTGGATGGCGATGGTGGGTGGGGTAGTTGCCCTGGTGTTGCTGGCTTGGAAGCGGGCGCTCATCCCGTTTCTGCGGCGGTTGGCCAAGGCAGGTTACGAGATCGTTTTTCTCCGGCTGACGCCGAGTGAGCCTGTCGTGGAAGGGAAGGGACACAGGATTCCGTATGCGGTCATCATCGCGGCGGGAACGCTGGCAGCCATCGTGGCGGAACGGCTCGGACACGAGTGGTTCTGAGCATGGAAAAGGGAACGCGCAGAGCTCGGAGCGCGGCCAGGGGACTGTCGAGTTCACGATCTTCGTCTATTTTCTGGTTCTCTGCATCGTTCTCCTGGTGCAGTTGGCGTTTATCGGAATTCAAAAATGGCAGTTCAATCACTTTGCGGCATATGCGGCTCGGGTGTGGACGGTCAACAAGAGCAACGAGAGTCCTGAGTCCTCGCTGATCAAAGTCCTGGGCGTCGGCACGGTGCGCTGGAAGCTGGCCTCGACCAGTTACGTGAAGATCATGTGGGCCGAGAACCAGAGCGACGGGAAGATCACCTACAACGGAATCGGGCCGATTTTCCCGCTCTTCAAGCCTTTCTTCGGCGACACGCTGGCTGGGCTCTCCATTCCTCCCGGGGTAAGCTCCGGCATTTCCGGGAGTCTCCTCTCGTCCGGTCTCATTCGTTTTCAGACCTCGATTCCCATGGATCACGAGCCGGATGAGGATCCAGACAAGTACGATAATGATTGTTCGAATCCGTGCAATGACAACGAACGCTGAGCTGACGATCAGGCCTCGCGGAAAGGCAAGAGGCCGGCCCTCCGAGGAGGGACAGGTGCTGGTTCTCTTTTTGTTGATTCTCATCACCATGGTCCTCATCGGCGTGGTCGCGGTTGCCGTGGGGCAGACGCTGGTCCGGCGCCAGCACGCACAGATGATCGTCGATGCCGCGGCTTTCGCGGGAGCTTCCAGCCAGGCCAGGGGAATGAACACGATTGCCCGAATGAACGAAAAGGAGCTTCATCTTCTCCAGGGTATCGAGTTGTCGATGGCGGTTCCCTACGTGGACAACTTCACCATCACGGCAGAGCGTTATTTCGCCATCCTCGTCTCGCCAATTCTCCCGCCACTGGTGAGCGATTGGGCGGGAACTGTGATCGAGGATTACCAGAACATCTTCGGGGCTATGAACTCGTACATCAAGGCCGTGAATTTTGCCTATTCTCCGGGGGCGTCGCTGGCAAATTTGAACTTTCTTTTCAAGAGCCCCGGGGCGGCGGCGAAGGAAACGGTGCTGGCGAATTTCAGCGGCAGCGACACGCTCTTTCGCAACGAGGACCCGGCAGACTACGGGATGATCAAGAGTGCCAGCTTGTTCTCCCATCTCACGGAACTAGTGGAGCTGACGGATCCGCAGGAGTATGGAGTCGGCGGCTACAACTACCTGTTCTATCCCACGTTTCCCGCGGTCGACACCTGCCCCTGCACCATCATCCCCATCACCTACCCGTGCTGCCAGCTTCTCGCTGCATATGGCATCACGGACTTCTACTACTTCACGATTCGTCCCTTTGTCGATCAGATCAAATTCAAGCTGGGCCGCTTTTACAAGAACAATCAGAGCGAGGTGAGATTCGCCTATTACCTCAAGGTCAAGAACACGCCGGCGATCTTCGGGCGCAACGTTCTCAATGACGTGCCTGAGATCACCGTCGTTGCCGCCGCGAAACCGTATGGCGGTTACCTCGGCGACGAGTTCAAGTATTTTGCCGGAATCAGTCAGGCTCCCGTTGTCGCCAGCATTCAGGGTGACAAGGAGATCGCCTACACCTACAAAGCCAAGCTGGTTCCGATCAATGCGGGCGAGCGCGCGGGATTCATCACGACCTTCGGGGCGGACCTTTCCAATCCGAAATGGTGGGTCCTGCATTGAGCCCGACACGGTTCAAGAGAGTGCGCCGCCGGAGTGAGCAGGGACAGGCCGCCGTCGAGTTCGTTCTGGCGTTCACCTTCATCGCCGGGCTGGCCTGCGTTCTGTTTCAGGCGCTTCACTTCGAGCTCGACGTCTTCAACAAGAGTCTGGAGGCGAGGCGCGATCTCTTTCGGCAGGCGCGGCAGAACGAAGCCGATACCAAACTCTCCCAGATCTCTAACACCATTCAGGGCAAGGACCTGAGCGATGTGACATCTTTCAGAGTTCTCTG
Source organism: Thermoanaerobaculia bacterium (assembly GCA_035544835.1). GTDB lineage: Bacteria > Acidobacteriota > Thermoanaerobaculia > Gp7-AA8 > Gp7-AA8 > DASZZV01. The sequence goes on along the minus strand of DASZZV010000214.1, from coordinate 8,396 downwards.
GCAACCGACCGGAGAGATCGGGTCACTTCATTTCGGTCCGCGCCAGTACCGAATGCTGCGGGGCACGAAGTATTCGGATCCGCTGGAGAGTCTCCACTCGGCTTTCGTATTCGCCGGGATTCTGATTGTGGATCACGAGGAGGACGCGGCGGGAAACATCGGCAGCTTCTTCAGCGCACTCAGTTTTTGAAAATGGTCATAGCCAAAACCGGTTAGGATGAGGCCAGTCGCTTTGGGCCATAGAATCGACACTCAGTAAACGGTTCACTCTGACGAAAAAGGAACTCGGAATGTCAAAGAGGGCAAAGATCCTCATCTCGCTGATTCTCGGCCTTCTCGCCGCTTTCACTGGGATGATCTACATCAGCGGAAAGAAGGCTGAGATCGAAGGCAATAATGAGCTGATCGGCGTGTATGTCGCCAACGCCGACTTCGCGCCCAACCGCCCCATGGACCCTGAAAAGATCGGCGTGAAGATGGTGCCCCGCAACTATCTCCAGCCCGACAGCATTCTGACCGCCGAGATTCCCAACGCGCGGAGCATTACCGGAATCCCGATCGTGCCCATCAAAAGCGGCGAGCAGATCGTCAAGACCAAACTCTATCTCGGCGCGCCGCCCGCGCTCTCGGCTGATCTGAAGCAATATCTGGGCATGGTGGGAGTGGGCGTCAATGTCCGCCAGCTCCCCAGTGCGGTGGGCGGCAACGTGATGCCGGGCGATCACGCCGACGTCCTGGCCTCCTTCAAGTTCGAGAAGAGCAAGGATGAAGAGTTCACCGAGATCCGCCCGCTGCTCTACGACATCCCCATCATCGCCGTGAATCTCAAGACCGTCTCGAACATCATTGCCGGGCCCCCAAAGACCGGAGAGGAACAGCGGGACGACGTGCGCAACGTGACCCTGGCGCTTGCCCCGGCCGCCGCACAGCAGGTCATTCTGGCCCAGCAGCTGGGGGACATCTGGCTCGTGTTGCGGGCTCCCGGGGACAAGACCGAGCATCACTACGAAGTGTGGAACAACGAGCGTCTCCTGCAGTCGCCCTACCGACTCTGGCGCGCCGGTTCCGCCAACCAGCAGCAGATGGACGCGCTGAGCTCGTTCGGGAAGCGTTAGGTCATGGGGCGCGCCTCCTTTTGTATCGGCCTCCTTCTTCTCGCCTGTATCGCAGTGTCAGCTGTGGAGCCCAACCGGCATTCGCTCGTGCTCTATCAGGGGCAGAAGCTGATGTACAGCACGAGCAGCCCGATCATCACGATCACCTCTCCTCCCGGAAGCGCGCAAGTCGTCCGCAATACCTTTCAGCAGTATGGGCAGAACGTCGCGCTGGAAGCCTTGCGGCCGGGAGAGATTAAGCTCCTGTTCGAAGACACCTCCTCGCGAGTCAGCGAGGTCGCCAATGTGGTGGTGATCGACAAACCGACCTGGGAGATTTACCGCCGCGTGACAGGCGGCCTCACCGGGATCGATGGAATCAACGTCGAGGCGATCCAGGTGGCCGGCAATCGTGTGTTGATCACAGGCAACGTCTACTCGGCGAGCGACCTGGAGAAATGCCGGAGTATGGAACAGCAGCGGGGCGCACAGGTAGTCTGTGGTGTCCGGCTCAGCAGTGCTGCCTCGGTGGTCTTTCCCGATCAACCTTATGTGCCTTCCGCCAGTGCCGAGATTTCCGAGGATGCACCGAAGGTGACCAGCAGTTCGACGGAGGGAGTGGAGGGGGCGTCGATGTGGACGGTGCTGGTTCGTTTTGGCGACGTGCCGGTCATGACGCTCGGCTCGACGAACCGCTCCCTGGTGGTGGGAGAGGCCGGCGATTTCGTCAAGCGGTTGAACGCAGCGGTCGGCGACTGGAAGACTCGCACCGACCGCGGAACGGTCTATCCCACGGCCTTCACGACGTATCAGAACGGCGGAAAATTCGTCATCGGCATTCAGTGGAAATTCGATCAGGGAACGCGAGGCGACAAGCTGGTCGAGCTCTCCGCCGATGAAGTGCAGGCCGCAGCGAATCGGAGCAGTGGGGGGATCGATCGCCTTCTGTGGTGGTGGTGCGCGATTCTGCAGGACTCCTTCCGTCTATATGAGCTGGCGCAGCGGCCGCTCAAGACCCTCCCTCCTTCGGGGCGCAACGATCTTCTTGAGCTCTACGAGAAGAGCGTCCAGATCGACTCGAAGTTCGACCGCAACGGAGCCGCCGCGGATCTGGCGCGTTCGTATCAGCTTCTCTCACTCGCCTCCGACAAGCAGCTCTTCGAGAATTTCGCCGTCCAGCCGCCGTCGGAGTTTCAGGCTGGCGCGCGCCAGGAAAAAAGGTGAAAGAATCAGCGATCGTCAGCATTCTCTCGCGCAAAGGGGGCACGGGGCGCTCTTTCATCGCCGTCAATGTGGCGCTGGCCATGCGGCGAATCACCAGTCGCCCCGTGCTGCTGATCGATCTCAATTTACCCTATGCTGGCGACTGCCTGATGCAGCTCGGTCTGGGCAGTGCCAGCGCCATGACCGACTACGCAGCGAAGATCGATTTCCTCTCTCCCGCCGTGCTGGAGGGAAGGCTCAGCGAGCATCCCATGGGAATCAAGATACTGCCGGCCTGCATCAAGGTCGAGCTCTCGCGGCTGGTGACCGGCGAAATCATTCGCAAGTTCCTCGACGTGCTGCAGGAAGACTATCCCTACATCGTCGTCGATCACGGTCCGGAGCTGAACGATCAGACCCTGGCGGTCCTCGATCGCAACACTCTGTCGTTGCTGTTGCTCAATCAGGACCTGCTGGCGATCAATCAGACCCGCAAGTTAGCCGACTTCCTCCGTGCCATTCACTATCCCACCGAACGCGTCCATTACGCGGTCAACAAATTCATCCCCGATTCGCCGATCACGGGCGAGATTCTGCAGGCCAACGTCGACAAGGCCTTTCTGGGAATCATCCCCAACGACGTACTGAACGTGACCGAGGCCCTCATGTCGGGCCAGCCCGTTCAGCGCAACAAGAAACTGCCGATCTCGCTGGCCATCGAGGATCTTGCGCAGCGCATCCTGTATTTTCTCGATCGCCTCAGTAGACAGCGCGAGCACGGTATCTCCAACGACTACCTCGATGCCGCGACTGAATCGCCAGCGTCGGCCGCCGCGACGGCGTCGGTCAGTGCCCGCGCTGTTCTCGACATGAAGATCCTCGTGCATCAGCGCCTCGTGCGCGAGATGGCCATGCAGGAATTCAATGTCTCGAACAAGGTGCCCTCGGGCAAGGACCTCGTCGAGATGCAGATGAAAACCGAGGCAGTCGTCTCCCGGATCCTCGATGAAGAGGCAGGGGAGGTTCTTCCGACCATCGACCTCAAGCGCAAGATCGCGAAAGAAATCGTGGAGGAGGCACTGGGTCTCGGGCCCCTGGAGCGGTTTCTCTCCGATCCGAAAGTCAGCGAGATCATGGTCAACGGGCCCGAGCAGATCTACATCGAACGAAACGGAAAGATCGTTCTGGCCGAGGAGCGTTTTACCTCGGAGGACCAGCTGCGGCGGATCATCGAGCGGATCGTCATTCAGGTCGGAAGGCGCATCGATGAGCAGTCACCTCTGGTCGACGCGCGGCTGCTCGACGGCTCACGTGTCAACGCCGTCATTCCGCCGGTGGCCCTCGATGGCTCGAAGCTGACCATCCGCAAATTCTCCAAGAAGAAACTGGTGGTCGACGATCTCATTAAGTTCGACAGCATGACCAGGCAGATGGCGCAGTTTCTCCAGGCCTCGATTCTGGCGCGGAAGAACATCATCATCTCCGGAGGCACGGGCTCGGGAAAAACCACGCTTCTCAATATCCTCTCGTCTTATGTCCCCGATGATGAGCGGATCGTCACCATCGAAGACTCCGCCGAATTGCAACTTCCCCAGGAGCATGTCGCGCGGCTGGAGACCCGCCCTCCCAACATCGAGGGGAAAGGGGAGATCACCATTCGCGATCTGGTGCGCAACTCGCTGCGCATGCGGCCCGATCGCATCATCATCGGGGAGTGCCGCGGCGGCGAGGCCCTCGACATGCTGCAAGCCATGAACACCGGTCACGATGGCTCGCTGACCACGGCTCACGCCAATACGCCACGCGACGCGCTGGCCCGTCTGGAGACGATGTGTCTGATGGCGGGAATGGATCTTCCCGTTCGCGCCATCCGCGAGCAGATCGCCTCGGCCGTGCAGATCATCATCCAGCAGAGCCGCCTTCAGGATGGAAGTCGTAAAGTCACCTACATCACGGAAGTCACCGGTATGGAGGGAGAGGTCGTGATCATGCAGGACCTCTTCCGCTACGAGCAGCGCGGCGTGGATCACAATGGAAAGGTCAACGGCTTCTTCGCGCCGAGTGGAAACATCCCAACGTTCCTCGAGGAGCTGACGTCGAAAGGAATCGGCGTCAACCGCGAGATTTTTCTTCAGCAGAGAATTTGAGGAGCTATGTTCTTCACCATCTTTCTGAGTGTCACCCTTCTGCTGCTTCTGTTTTTCTTCATGGATCCCCTCTATCTCTGGCTGGTTCGCTACAACCAGAAGTACTCGGTGGAGCTGGCGAACTACTTCAAGCCCGAGGGTGGCGTGGCGAATCCTGCGCGCATGAAACGGATCATGGTTACGGGTCAGGTCGTTGCTTTTGTGGCGGGAACTCTGATGGCCGGACATATCTTCTTCGGATTCTGGGGTGTGGGCTTTGCTCTTTTCACCATTCGGTACATTGCCAAGCTCCTGCACATGCGCGAGATCGAGAAGTTCGACTCGCAGATGTTGGACATCACATTTGCCTTCAAGAATTCGTTGAAAGCCGGGATGACGCTGCAGCAGGCCATGCACCTCATTGCCAACGAGTTCAGCGCTCCGGCGTCGGAGGAATTCAAAGTCGCGCTGCGTGAGATTCATCTCGGCGCTTCGATCGAAGAGGCTCTCGCTCACCTTCAGGAGCGCATGCCGAATATCGAGCTGAACATCATGGTCAATGCCATCGAGATCCTTCGCCAGACCGGCGGCAACATGGTGGAGACCTTCGAGACCCTTGCCGAGACGCTGAAGAATCGGAAGCGGGTAGAAGGGAAGATCAAGAGCCTCACCGCGCAAGGACGCATGCAGGGCATCATCCTTTGCGTCATGCCCTTCGCCATGCTCTTCATACTTTATTTTCTCAATCGCGACTACGTTACCCCGCTTCTGAATACGGCCCTGGGGTGGGTCATTCTCACCGTCGTCGTCATGCTGGTCAGTCTGGGCTGGCTCATCATCCAGAAAGTCATTGCCATCGAGGTGTAAACATGGGAAACGGGATCCTCATCGCATTCATGGTCAGCTCCGACTTCCTCGGCGGGATGCTGCTGCTTGGTACGTTTCTGTTCCTCTTGATCGGCAGTGCAATGCTGATCTTCAATCTCCTTCCCGACTTTCAGAAGTTGAACATGTCGAAGAAATTCACCGATGAGCTGGGAGCGGGGAGAAAGCCGCCTGGTCTGATCAACCTGTTCCGCCTGCCCATCCTGATGTTCTCCGAGCTTGCCGTCGACCTGAAGATGGTGGGCCGGCGTGAACGCTATCAACGCGACCTGCAGAGGCTGGGGCTGGAGAAGGTGGTGACCGTCGATCAGCTGATGGCGCTTTGGCTGACAATCTTCGTCATCTCCCTCATCTACTCGGTTCTTCTGACCGTGGTCATGCCGCTCTTTTTCTGTCTCTTCATTCCTTTCTTCGGGTGGATTTACGTCGACATCTGGCTCAAAGACAAAATCAAGCAGCGCAAGAAACAGATCAAGATGCAACTGCCGTTCGTTCTGGACATGCTCACGCTCTCGGTCGAGGCCGGCCTCGAGTTCACGGCGGCAATCAACAAGATCGTGGCGAAACTCGAGCCCACGGCGCTCAGGGAGGAGTTGACGATTTTCCTGCGACAGATGCAGTTGGGGATGAGCCGTCGTGACGCGCTCAAAGCGATGGCAGAGCGGTCCGATCTTCCGCAGATGAACTCCATGGTATCGGCCTTGATTCAAGCCTCGGAGATGGGTGCCAGCGTGGGCTCGGCCCTGCGAACGCAGACCGAGATCATGAACGCCGAGCGTTTCACGGACGCGGAGAAAAAAGGAGCGGAGGCTTCGCAGAAGATGCTGCTGCCAATGGTCATCTTCATCGTGCCGGCGGTGTTGCTGGTGATCGTCGGGCCGCTCCTCGTGCAGTTCGTCTATCACAGCGGAGGCCTGTGAGCCAGCGCCACCAGCTCTCGGACGTGAAGGTGGCGGACTCCTATCGCAGCCGGGTCGTGGGCTTGATGGGGAGGCGGGATCTGTCGTCGATGTTGCTGTGGATTCCGCGGTGCAGTTCGATCCATACCTGTTTCATGCGGGGGCCCATTGACGTTGCATTTCTAAACGAGAGCCGGCAGGTGGTGAGTACGCATAAGGCGGTCAAGCCCTGGCGGATGCTGGTCGGATCGGGTAGTGGAGTGCTGGAGGCCCCGGCTGGATTTCTGGAGATGCGCGGGGTTGCGGTCGGAGATATCGTCGAATGGTGAGACTGGTCCTTTTTCAAAACGATCAACGGCTCGGGCTCGAACTAAAGGATGGCGTCTACCGTCTGGGACGTGAGAAGCCTGCTGACGTCGTGGTGCCGGACGGAACGATTTCGGCGAAACACGCTGAGCTGCAGGTGGAGGGAACGACCTGCCGTCTTCGTGATCTGGGAAGCCGAAACGGCACCTTCGTGAATGGCGAGCAGATTCGCGTCTCGACCGTAGTCAAGCCGGGGGATGAGATCAAGCTCGGCAGCGTGAAGATGGCCGTCGAGTTCCCGGAGGAGGTCCAGGCCCCGCAGCCGAAGTCCTCAGCTGGCGTTCAGCCGAAAGTTCAGATTCAAGCAGCCCGAAAAGCAGCGGCGAAACTGCCTTGGTCGCTGCGAGCCTGGATCGCGGGCGCGGAAGCCATCGTCTTTCTCCTCATGCTCTTCTTTCTCACGCTGCTGTACTCGGACTCGGTGGCCTCGGCTGGGCGGATGCGCACGCACTATCAGGGCCTGGCGTCGCAGTACTGGCAGGTCCTGAAGACTACGCAGGAGGGCGACATCCCCCCTCCGGTCCACGACACTTCGCTTCGCGATCCGGTGATGATCGCCAACGCCGAGGGGAAGATTCTTTATCCAAAATCCGTCACGCTTCCGGATGGCACAGTGCAGCCGATCAAGTCGCCGCTGATCAACCCCAAGACCAAGGCCGTCTACGACGAACTGAAGAACGGAATGTACGATCTCACGCTGCCTGGAGTCGGGAGCGAAAAAGCGGTAAGGGGAAAAAGCTATCCCATTCATGCTGGCGGGAATCTTTTAGGCTTCGTGATGGCGCGGCCAGGCGAGGATGAAGAGTCGCCGCTGCCATTCATCCTAACCCTTCTTTTCGTTTCGGCGGCCATTTCTCTCCTGGTGCTTTACTTCGCCATGCGGCCGGTAGTTAGCGCGGTGGTGAGTCAGATTACGGCGATTCGTACCCGGGTTTCTCCGCTGCTGAACGGCTTTGTCGAATCTCTACCGAACAGCCCCAACGTTCCCGAGCTGAACGAGCTGGCCGATGAGCTGGAGAAGTCGGCGCGCGCGGTAATGGCCGGAGCGGCGGGCCGGGATGTGAAGGGGGGGAAGAAGGGATCGTCCGACTTCGACCGTTTCGTTTCCGATCTCGCGGATTCGGCGCGAGTGCCCTACTGCTTCGTCAGCGCCGACTTCAAAGTACTCGACATGAACGACGAGTTTCGCAACCTCACCGAGTTTGCGCGCGCTTCGATGGGTGCCTCGATTTTCGAGGGAGGGCTGACCAACATTCAGTCCAAGCAGCTGGTCCAGGCGATCACGGATTCACGCAGAGATCAGGTGGGAGTTGCTCCTTTGACCTTGACCGAAGGACGAAATGCTTCCTCCTTCCGGGCGGTGGTACGGTTGTTTACAGACCAGAAGAACAACACCCAGGTCTTCGGAATCATGATTCAGCGCGAGCCCATCGAGACCTGAGCCTTCCAGAGTTTACAAAGGGGCCAGGCCTCCTCTTCTCGTTAAGGCTGTGAAACAAGGGCCAGGCCTCCTCTTCTTGCTATGAGGCTGTGAAACAAGGGGCCAGGCCCCTTCTTCTTGTTACCGGAAGGTGCCAGGCTTTTTCTTCTCGCAAGAACGTCTCAATTTAGAGTCCCCAGATCAGGTTTGTTTGGCTGGGTTGCGTGGTGGAAGGCCCGGCGACGGCTCCTGGTGCCAAAAATTGGGCGGCCGCGCACAGCTTTCGCCGGCTCGGTAATCCATCCGGACACACCTTGGCCATCCTGCACTGGGCAGTTTCAGGTGGGGCGAGACCGCGGGATCAGTTAGACCGACTGAAGAATGGCGATTGCTCGCCGCGCCA
>DASZZV010000213.1:0-2787 GCA_035544835.1 Thermoanaerobaculia bacterium | reverse complement strand
CTCGACGCCGTGGCACACAGGCAAGAGTGCCTGTGCCACACAAGAACCCCCGAGAGGTTCATTAGCAGCATGGGGGGCGGGTGGGAGGGGCGAGGGACCTTGGGAACGACGAACGATGCAAGTTTTTTGGCCCTGATCATTAATGAAAGCGGATTGATTTCACATCGTTCGTCGATATCGGAGGTCCCTCGCCCCTCCCGCACACCCGCCCTTGCTCGGGGTGACAGCAATTTCCACTTTGCAATTCCTAGCGCCTACAGTCACGGTAAACTGCGCCCGCCATGCAGCAGGTAGAGAAGTCGGAACGGAGTCGCAGTCAGATCCTCAACTCGGCGTTGAAGCTGTTCTCCCATCACGGGTATGGCGCCACGAGCGTTCAGGACATCGCCGAGGCGGCGGGCGTTTCCAAAGGAAACGTCTACCATCATTTCGAGGACAAGGAGTCGATCTTCCGGGCCTTGATCGACCGATACTTTCTGGCCATGGCCCAGCCCGATTTTCCTTTCAATCGCGCGCTCGCTTCGGGCGCTTTCCCCGACAATCTGGAGCAACTCGGGCATGCCACGCGGGAAGTCGTTCGCGACTACCGTGAGTATGTCGCCTTGATCTACGTCGATGTCGTCGAGTTCGACGCCTCGCACGTTCGGAAGTTCTACCAGCAGATGGCCACGCGCTTCGACTCCTTCATCAAATCGCACGGGATGGAGAAGGAGCTGCAGGACCGTCTGGCCGAAGGACTATCGGCGACTTCCGCGGTGATGCTCGCCACGCGCGTCTTCTTCACCTATTTCTCTGTCGAGGTTCTCTTCGGGGTCAAGGATCACTTCGGAAAAGGGACCAATGAAGCGGTGGCCGAGATTTCCCGGATCCTCCGCCACGGTATGCTCAGAAGTGGCCGGCCAGCGGAGAAGAAAAGGAAATCGGCAGCGGCGTCTGCGAAGCCTACCGTTCGAAAGAACCGTTCGTAGGGGCGACTCGAAGGCGTGACGATTTCGGATTTCGAATTTCGAATTTAAAAGAAGCAGGATGTCTGCGGAGTTTCGCAATCAGATTCTTTTAAATTCGAAATTCGAAATCCGAAATCTGCGGTGCGGCGTGTTCGTCTGCCATAATCGCCGGCCGTGGCATTCTGGTCCTCCGCGGCAATCTTTGGCGCGTCGGTTGCGGCGGGGCTGGTCAACTCCATCGCCGGCGGCGGCACGCTGATCTCCTTCCCTGTGCTGTTGTGGGCGGGACGGGATCCGATCCTCGCCAATGCCACCAACGCCATTGCGCTGTTGCCCGGCTCGGCCGCCGGGGCTGCCGGCTTTCGAAAGGAGCTGCAGGCGAGCCGCCACTGGATTGCGTTGCTCACCATCCCTTCACTGCTCGGCGGCATTCTCGGCGCAATTCTGCTCCTCCACACTTCCTCGAAGACTTTCGCGCACATGGTGCCTTTTCTGATTTTGATGGCCACGATCCTGCTGGCCAGTCAGGAAGTCGTGCAACGGAAACTCAAGTTGTATCCGGCCGGGCATGCCAGTACGCCGACTGGCGGACGTCTCGCCGGCATCCTCATTTTTCAGACCTGCGTGGGAATCTACGGCGGTTACTTCGGGGCCGGCATGGGCATTCTCATGCTGGCCGCATTGGGGCTTCTCGGCCTGGCTGACATTCACCAGATGAACGGCTTGAAGAACCTGATGGCCATCTTCATCAATGGGATCGCCGCGATCTATTTCATCCTGTGCGGTGCGGTGCTCTGGTCCGACGTGCTGCTCATGGCCGTGGGATCGGTTTTCGGTGGTCTTGTCGGACCGAGGCTGGCGCGCCGCCTCGGGAGGACCTTTGTACGCCGCTTCGTGATCTTCGTCGGGCTCACGATGGCCGTCGTGCTGGCTGTCGTGAAGCGTTAGGGCACACCGCAGCGTCTGATTGCTTTACTCTCCCTGGGAGACCAACGGGCGGGATGGCGCCGAGTCAGGCGACAGGATGCCTCCACTCCGAATGACCGGCGTGCTCACTTCTCCTCGGGCGTTCGAACGGGTGACCGGTGTCCGGCGCTGTCCATCGACCTGACCCCGAAGAAGTAGTTGTCGATCGGCACGCCTTTCAAGGTGTAGGTCGCAACCTTCCCGAGGTCGATGACTCGCCGCCATTCGTCATCGGTCGTGTCCCGAACGACCATTTCGTAACCTGCGACGTCATCGCCGCCCACGTTCCACGTGAGCGTCGTGTCATCGGTGACGGCACCGGAGACTTTTACGTCCCTGGGCGCGGCCGGCGCCGCAGCCGCACTGTAGACGGCGGCGAGATTCACTGATGCCACGAGCCTCATGTAGTCAGGTGAAACGTATTTCGCAAGGTCGCCGTACTCCACTCCGTTCTCGGTCCTGACGTTCTGGTGCTGGCGCCGGTAATTCTCGTGCGCCTCCGTGAAACGGATGGCCGGAATCCCCTTCTGAAAGAAAGGAATGTGATCGCCGCCGCGTCCAAAGCGATCGAGTCGATAAATCAGCCGCGGTTTTACCTGCGGCAGATTGTCCCGGGTCACATCGCGCACGAAACGCCCCCAGTGACGGGCCGAGGTTTCGCCGATCGGTTTCTGAGTACCGGCGAAGATTCGAATGGTGCGGTTGTCGATCGATCCATCGCCGCCTTCGATCCCGCCGACGATGTCGTTGGTGATCATCCCCTCGACGTTCCACCCCTGACTCTCCGCGAGCTCCGAGAGTCCCTTCGAGCCGAGCAGACCCTGCTCTTCACCGGCCACCGCCGCCAGCACGACCGTGGCGCGCATCGGCATGG
>DASZZV010000212.1:0-23762 GCA_035544835.1 Thermoanaerobaculia bacterium | reverse complement strand
CTTGAGCATACTCTCCGCCTCGGATCGCGTCTGTTCGACAGTCTTGGTGCGCTGCTGCATGGCCTCGGCGCGCAGGCCCTCGCGAACCTCGGCTCCCTTGCGCTTGGCCTCATGGAGCTTGGTCTCGACTTCGCTCGTTGCCGCCTGGAAGGAGGCCAGCGAAGATTCGTAGAGGCTCTGCGCGTCCTGAGCTTCACGATCGCGGAACACGAGAATATCGTTCACCGGCTTGAGAAAATACTTCCTCACGACCAGGTAGTTGGCCAGGAAGATCGCCATGATCCAGAGCAGAGAAGAGTCGGGCGTCAGGTTGATCTGCATACGATTTCGTGGAGACTCGGCGGCCTTGGTCCGCATGCCGGAGCCGGTGCGCGTGTATAGCACAGGAAACGAAGGGGAATCAACCGCGGAAGGAAGCGCAGCGCCCCTCTGTTGGGACTCCCGTGAGCGGATCTTACAAGCGCCTGCTGGCACGCGCTGACGAGCACTTCAGGAAGGTCGCGGCGGCCCAGCCGGTAAACGTGACCTGCGGGAGCGGCTGCTCGTTCTGCTGCTACGGTCTCTTCGAGATCAGCGCCGCCGATGTCGTCGTGATTGGCGACGCCCTGGACACGCTCGACCCCAGGACCCGGTCACGCCTGGTACGGAAGGCCCGGAAGATCGTCAAGGATACCGCCCACCCCGCCATCGGCTCGATCTCCGAAGAAGACAAAGAAGCCTTCTTTGACCAGACGGCGGTCGTTCCCTGCCCCGCGCTCGGTGATGACGGCTGCTGCGAAATCTACGAGAGCCGGCCGCTGGTTTGTCGCACCTTCGGATTGCCGTTACGAGACGGCGACCAAACCCACGACGAGGTATGCGAGCTGAATTTTCAGGAGGCTGCTCCCGGAGAGCTCCAGTCGGCAGCGTGGAACCTCCAATGGGAAGACGTCGTCGGCTCGGACGATCAGTACACCGTCCCGCAGGCCATCGTCCTCGCGGCGCAGTCGAGGAGGCGGTAGGCGTCGTCGAGAAACATGAGTGTCACTTCTTCCTGCTTCGGTCCCGGCCGGTTAGGCGGGCATACCGAAAGAGTTGCTCGGCCCGCATGACATACAGGATAAACACCCGCTTTCCATCAAGGCGATAGAACAGCCGACAGGGTCGCTCAACGATTTGCCGATACCGCCAACCCACCAGCTCAGGGGGCTTGGATCCAGACTTCGGGTGTTGGGCAAGCCGCTCAACATGCGTGAATATCTTCTGAACGAGTTTGCGTGCCGCCTCCGGATTATCGAGCGCTATGTAGTCAGCGATGGCATCGAGATCACTGAGCGCCGGCTCGGTCCAGACTACTTCAACCATCGAGACATTCGCGTCCTGGCTCGGGCGTGGGACAAGGTGCGCCCTTGCTCAATCGCTTTCTCCCCACGCGCGATTCCTTCCAGCAGGCCCATGCGCTGCTGCAGGGCTTCAAAAGTCTCGACGTCAACCAGGTAGGCACCGGGCAATCCGTGCTGCGTGATCAGGATGGGCTCTCTACTCCGCTCCAACTCAGAAAGCAGTTCGGTGGCCTTACGTTTGAGAGTAGTTACGAGCTCTGTTCGCATGAAGTGATACTACAGTATCACTCCCGGCCATGCCATTCCACCACTCTGCGAAACCCCAAGGGTGGCCGGCCCGGCGAGCTAACTTGCGGTTTTGCGCGCGTCCACGGCCACCGGCTTCTGCACGTCACCCATGATGCAACGACCCTGGAACAGGGCACCCTCTTCGATGATCAGCGTGGGCGTATCGATGTCGCTGTAGACCTTGCCGCTTCTGTGAATCTCGATACGCTGATCCGCTTTGATCGTCCCGCGGACTGTGCCGCTGATGGCGACGCGACCGACGTGGATGTCGCCTTCGATCGAGGCGCTCTCGCCGACGATCAACTCGTTCTTGGAATGGATTTTCCCATTGAAGCGACCGTCGATCCGCATCGTGTCTTCGAATTCCAGCTCACCGGCGAAAGAAGAACCGCGGTCGAGAAATCCATTGAGATCGCCCATTTTTCCCTTCATCGATTCCTCCCGTGTACAAGATCTTCGAAGAGGCGAATCAGCTCGTCCTCGCTTCCGAAGCGAATCTGAATCGTCCCTCCCTTTTTCATTCTCATGATTTCGACTTTCGTCCGCAGAGCGCGTTGAAGCTTTTCTTCCGCGTCGGCCGTGAAGACGTCCTTCGGCTTCGAGTCTTTCTTGACCGGTTTCGCAGCAATAGGTTCCGCGGTGAGCTGCTCGGTCTGGCGGACGCTGAGTCCCTCGTCGATAATCCGCTTTGCCAGAAGGCTCTGCCGTTTACGGTCCTCGACACTCAGTAGCGCGCGAGCGTGACCCATCGACAGTTGACTCTCCGCCACCAGGCCCCGCAGATCATCGGGCAATTTGAGCAAGCGCAGGATGTTGGCAACCGAGGAGCGCTCTTTCCCGACGCGTTTCGCGATTTCTTCCTGAGTGAGCCCGAATTGCTTATGCAACTGCTGATAGGCGAGCGCTTCTTCAATGGGGTTGAGATCTTCGCGCTGAATGTTCTCGATCAGGGCGATCTCGAGAGCATTCTGGTCAGTTAGCACTTCCTTGATCATGACCGGTACCGCTTTCAGCCCAGCCTTCTGCGCGGCGCGGAAGCGGCGCTCACCGGCAATGAGACGATAACGGTCAGCCCCCATCCGCGACACCAGCAGGGGCTGAAGAATGCCGTGCTCGCGAATACTCGTCGCCAGCTCTTCCATCGCTTCGTCCCGAAACGTTACTCGCGGTTGGCGCGGGTTGGGGATGATCTGGCTGATGGGCAACTCGTGGGTTCGAGGGGAAACGGTTACCTTCTTGTCGCCGGGAGGGATGAGCGCTCCCAGTCCACGTCCCAATGCCTTCTTTGATGTCATGCGCTTGCTTCGCCTTCGGCGAGGGGCTCGTTTCTGCTTATAAACTCTTGAGCCAATTGAAGATACGCCTCGCTACCTTTTGATTTTATGTCGTAAAGAATAATAGGCTTCCCGTAGGAGGGCGCTTCCCCGAGGCGAACGTTGCGGGGCACGACGACGTCAAAGGTCCTGGAGCCGAAGTGGCGGCGCACTTCTTCGGCGACCTGACGAGCAAGGTTCACCCGTTCGTCGTACATGGTCAGCACGACCCCTTCGAGCTCGAGCGCGGGGTTCAGTCCGCTCTGAATCCGCTCGATGGTCGCTGTCAATTGGGATAGACCTTCCAGCGCGTAGTACTCGCATTGAAGGGGAACCAGAACCGTATCCGCCGCGGTAAGGGCATTTACGGTCAGCAGACTCAGCGATGGCGGGCAGTCGATGAAAATGTAATCGAAAGCATCCCGGATCGGCGCTAGCCGATCCTTCAGCACAAACTCGCGCCTCTCCATACCGGAAAGCTCGAGCTCGGCGCCGACGAGATCGATGGAAGCGGGAAGGAGTTTGAGGGACGAAAGCTCCGTATCGCGAATGGCCTCACTGGCAGGGCGGTCGTCCGTCAAGACCTGGTAGATTGACGGGTCCTCGTACTTCCCTACCCCCATTCCCGAAGTGGCATTGGCCTGGGGATCGAGATCGACGAGCAGCACTCGGCGCTCGCCGGCAGCGAGTGCTGCAGCGAGGTTGATCGAGGTCGTCGTTTTCCCGACTCCCCCCTTCTGGTTCGCGACGGCGATGATCTTGCTCATGTTGTTTCACGTGGAACAGCGTAGATACCCAGGATATTGGCGACCCCTCTTGGAAGGGCAATCTCAGCGATTTTGTGAAAGTCGCCGATGGTCTGGCGGCCCACCGAATCCCCGAAAAGCGCAACCCGACCCTCGGGTAGAAGAATATCCCTGATTCCGGGAAACCACTCTTCCGGATAGCCGACAGCCCGTGAAGTGACCAGGCTGAACTCCGGCTTCAGAAACCGCTCCCCCAGAAGGCGGTGCAATCTATCACCCCAGGCCTCGCAGTTCAATTCGCACTCCCGGATCACGTGCTTGAGAAAGGCCCACTTGCGCTGATCGGCCTCTACCAGCACAAAGAAAGCCTCCGGAGCGACGATGGCCATGGGAATCGCCGGCAAGCCACCCCCGGATCCAAAATCGAGAACGCGCCCTCGAGGCTTTAAGTACTCCGCCGCGGCGAGTGCTTCTCCGATGTGCTCCCCCAGGTTTGCCTTTGCCTCGGGGCCGATCAGGTTGATCTTGTCATTCCAGGAGAGAAGCTTCTCCTGGTAGACAGCAAATCTCTGCTCTTTAGACAGCACGTTCTAAGGACCGGCTCTGTTGGCGGAGAAACATCCGGATCAGTGACACGGCCGCCGGGGTCACTCCGGGAATCCTGGAGGCCTGTCCCAGCGAATGCGGCCGGATGCGATTCAGTTTCTCGACCACCTCACGAGACAAGCCGGGCCGCTCGAACCGGAAATCAACAGGTATACGAACTCCCTCCTCGGACTGCAGCCGCGCCGCTTCCCGCTCCCCTTTCTCTACGTAGCCGGCGTAGCGGATCCTGTTCACCACGCCGTCAATTTCTTCCTCAGACGCCTCGGCCATAATCGACGTGACCCTTTCCAGGACAGTCCATCCCGCCAAAGCCTCCGTAAATGCGGGTAGCGAGAAGGCGGGTCGCTGAATCAGACGGGACAGACTCCCCGGCCCGTTCAGAGAGATCCCCAGCGGTTCGAGTCTCTGGTTGGTCTCACGATCCGGGTTCAATGTGACTTCGTCCAGAGCCTGACTGAGGGCTTTGCTCCTTTCTTTCCGCAAAGCGGTTCGGCGTGAGCGTTCGTGATCGAGAAAACCAAGATTCCTGGCAAGAGGTGAGAGGCGCTCGTAAACCGAGTCGCAACCGAGCAGGAGCCGATGCTCGGCTCGGGAGGTGAACATTCGATAGGGCTCCAGCGTGCCTTGCGTCACCAGGTCGTCAATCATGACGCCGAGATAGGCCTGATCCCGCCGAAGCACAACCGGCTCTTCGCCGCGGAGCAGTTGCACGGCATTCATTCCAGCCATCAGTCCCTGCCCGGCTGCTTCTTCGTAACCGGAGGTGCCGTTGATCTGACCGGCCAGGAAGAGCCCCTCGACCCCCCGGACCTGCAGAGAGGGGTCGAGCTGCTGCGGCTCGACAAAGTCGTACTCGACCGCATATCCATATCGCGCAATGACGGCCGACACCAGGCCCGGAATGGAGTGAACCACCGCATCCTGAATATCGGCAGGAAGCGAGGTGGACACGCCGTTGAGGTAGAGCCAGGGATGATTCAACCCTTCCGGCTCGACAAAGACATGGTGTTGCGCCTTGTCGGCAAAGCGAACCACCTTGTCTTCAATCGAGGGACAATAGCGGGGGCCGGCGGCCTGAATCTGTCCCGAGTACATGGGCGCGCGATGGAGGTTCTGTCGAATGAGGTCGTGGGCAAACTCACCGGTATGAGTCATGTAGCAGAGGATCTGGGGCAGTTCGATCCGATCCGTCAGGATGGAGAAAGGTCGCGGCCGGTCGTCGCCGGGCTGTGGGGCCATCTTCGAGTAATCAGCCGAGTTCGCCAGGACGCGAGGCGGGGTCCCGGTTTTGAGCCTGCCCAGCGAGAGTCCAAGTTCTCGAAATGAGCCGGAAAGCCCTTCGGCAGAGGGCTCGCCGAAGCGGCCACCGACGACTTTATGCTCTCCGGAATGCATCAGTGATCGCAGAAAGGTACCGGTCGTCGCGATTACGGCGCGACAGGAGATAGCGGTTCCGTCTTCGAGAATCACTCCGGTCACGCGGACTCCCTCGAGAGAGACTCTGGCAACGCATCCTTCGATCAACGAGAAATTCGGCTCTCTGTTGAGGATGTCCTGAACGGCGGCAGCGTAGAGATCGCGGTCGCACTGAGCTCGAGGCCCCTGAACGGCTGGACCTTTGGACCGGTTCAGCACCTTGAACTGGATTCCGGCGCGATCGGTCGCCTCCCCCATGAGACCACCGAGGGCGTCGATTTCCTTGACCAGATGGCCTTTGGCCAGACCGCCGATCGCTGGATTGCACGACATGCGGCCGACGGAATCGGCCAGCAGAGTGATCATGGCAACAGAAAATCCTGCGCGTGACGCGGCGCGTGACGCCTCCGCTCCGGCGTGGCCGCCGCCAATGACCACTACATCGAATCGCATCGTTCCACGTGGAACATCACTTGCCGATGCAAAAATTCGAGAAGATCTCATTCTGGATCTCGCTGGACGAGATCGCCCCGGTGAGCCGGCCGATGGCGGACGAGGCGGCATACAGATCGACCAGAATCATCTCTTCGGAGAGACCCTCACTCACACCAAGGCGGGCCTGCCTCAGCGCGTCGCCGGCCTCGTTGATCTCCCGCTCCTGCCGCGCGTTCACGATCAGAGGACTCCCCTCGGGCGGGCGAAACCTGTCGCGGACCTCCCGGTCCAGACGTTCCCACAGCACCGTCATCCCGGCTCCCGTCCTCGCTGAGATTCCCAGCCCTTCCGGGGGAGCAGCTTTCTGGTCGACCTTGGAGAAAACCAGAATCGCGTCCCGTGCTTCGGACGGAACATCGGTCAAATCCGGATCAGACGAATCTTCCAGCCAGATAACCAGATCTGCCTTTGACGCAGCCTCCAGCGCTCGGAATTGACCGATTTCCTCAACCAGCTCACCTCCGGTTCGCAGCCCAGCCGTGTCGATGAAGGTTACCGGCAGCCCCCCCACGATCACCGTCTCCCGAATCAGGTCGCGGGTCGTTCCCGGCGTGGGCGTAACAATGGCCCGCTCACTTCCGCACAGATGGTTCAGGAGAGTTGATTTTCCAGCATTGGGCCGGCCAAGAATCACCGCCGTAAGACCATCCCTGAGACCCCGGCCTCGCCGAGCCGTCTCCGCCAGACTTCGAATCCGTGCGAGATCCTCGTCGAGGTGACGCATCGCCTCTTCGTCGGTAATAAAGGTGTACCCCTCGTCGGCGAAATCGAGCGCACCTTCCAGTCGAGCGATCAGAAAAAGAAGGTCGGCTCGGATCTCCCCGGCCCAGCGGCTGAGGGTTCCACCCAGGTTGGAAAGGGAGAGCTGGGCCTGCAGGGTCGTTCGGGAGTTGATCAGGTCACCAATGGCTTCTGCCTGCACCAGATCTAGTTTCCCGTTGAGAACGGCACGTTCGGTAAACTCACCGGGCTCAGCCATGCGAGCACCACGGTCGATCACTTCCTTCACCAGAGTTCCAACGATCAGAGGACTCCCATGGCAGGTTATTTCAATTAAGTCGTTTCCTGTGAATGACTTAGGAGCAACATATGAAATCACGATCACCTCATCAAGGGGACCCTCGGCCGTTTCCAGGCGAACAAAGACGGCTCGACGTTCGGCGAGGTCTTTGGGGGCACCGAGACCCTTGATAATGGAATGTGCCAATGGGCCGTCGATGCGAACAATCGCCAGGGCGCTGGTGGCGAGAGGCGTCGCTGGGGCGACGATGGTGTCGAGCGCCGGAGTGCTCACGACTCCGCGGGTTCAGTGGCGCGCGATTTTCGAGGAATGACTGCCACTCTCTTGAAGAAGCCCTCACCCCGAGATTCGGTCTCGACATCCGTGTCATCCTGCAAGGCGAGATGAATGATGCGCCGCTCTGCCGGACCCATGGCTGGCAGGAGTCGCTCGGACCCATCGCCCCGGACCTTCTCGGCCATGCTGTGAGCCTGCTCTCCTAACTCGAGCGAGCGCTTTTCCTTGAAGCTGCTGCAGTCGAATTCGATTCTCTTTCCAGAATTCCTGGCGAAGGCGGTCTTGTTGGTGAGCACCTGAATCGAATCGAGCAGCTCACCTCCCTTGTCGATCAACAGGGGAGCATCGACGCCGGAGAGCACGACATTGAACGTCTCTTCGCTCTCCGTTACGCGGGCACGGAGAGTCAATGAGGCTTTTTCGAAGAGCTCGCGGCACCACCGATCCAGAGCCGCTCCGTTCTCCGACAAGGGAGCAGAGGGTTCCTGAGGCGTCTCGTCGATTACCCGGGACGGTGCTTCGCGGCGCCGGCTTCTGCTGCTTGCACGCGGCTCTGCGGGCTGCTCCCTCGCTGCCGTTTCCACAGAAAGGGCTGAAGCATTGGAAGGGCCGTCGATCTCAGTCGAAGCTGTGTCGCGGATTTTTGCTTCGATGACGATGCGTTTCGTACCTCCGAGAAAACCCCGTTTTTCGACGACCACGCTGTAGTCGACGACGGCTCGATCAACGCCTAGCGCCGAGGCTGCTGTATCGATGGCTTCGTCCACGTTCTTGCCTTCGAATCTCTGACTCATCTCGCACCTTGTGTCTCGCCCAGGGCGAGAGGATGCTTCCCGCCCCGGTCGGTCCCATCATGGTCCCAGTATTTATTCATGATGGCCTGCTGCGCGATGGTAAGTATGTTCTGAACAAGCCAGTAAAGAACAAGTCCGCTCGGAAAATCCTTGAAGATGAAACCGAGCACCAGCGGCATGAACATGAACATCCGCCGCTGCGCCGCATCGCCGGTAGCGGGCATCATCTTCTGCTGAATGAATGTGGTGATCGTCATCAGGATCGGCAGAAGAAACGTCGGGTCCTTCGCGGAAAGATCATGGATCCAGCCGACGAAAGGCGCGCCGCGCAACTCGATGGCGTGCGAGAGCAGTCCGTAAAAGGCCCACAAAATCGGCAGCTGCATCAGCAGCGGCAGGCAGCCCCCCATGGGACTTACGCCTTCGACCTGATACAACTTCATCATCTCCGTGTTTAGTTTCTGTCGCTGCTCGGCGTCGCTCTTGGCCTTCTTGTACTTGTCGCGAAGCGCGTTCACCTTCGGCTGCAGCTTCTGCATCTTCTTCATCGAGACGATGCTTTTGTGCTGCAGTGGATAGAGCAGGAGTTTGATGATGACGGTCAGCACGATGATGGCCCAGCCGTAGTTCCCGACGACGCCATAAATCTTGATCAGGGCCCACAGAAGGATGCGGGCGAAGAAGCTGAACACTCCGAACTGCAGCGCTTTCTCGAGGCCGTAACGCTCGAGCAGGGTGGCTTCCTTCGGACCGAAGTAAGCCTGACCGGAAACGATCGGGCCCTCCGAGCTCAAGCCGGCGTAGACTTGTTTTGCTTTTTTCGTGTCGGTGTTGCTGCGGATCACACCAGAAGAAGCTTTAACCGCTTTGAAGACCGCCAGGAAGTAGTTGTCTTCGACGCCGACGTAATCAGGCTTGCCTTCTGAGACCTGCAGCTCCGGGGTTTTCTCTCTTGTGAAAACCTTGAGAGATCCCTGCTGCTGCCACAGACCATTGCCGGTAATGACGAACCGGCTCTCCTCTTCATCGGCGCGGAGCGTCTTGATTCCAGGACCCATCATCACCCGGAAGGGAATGGTGCGCCCCAGCATCTCTACGGCGAAGTCGAATTGATACTCGCCGTTGAACACGAAGGTCTTGGTCAAGCCCAGACCGTTGGCGCCAACATAGCGAAATTCGATCGTGCGTCTGGCTCCGCTTTGCACGTCGGTGGAAGTATAAAGAGCCTCGTTCAGTTGGCGGGCCGCCGCCTGGTCATTCGCTTCCACCGAAAAGGGGTAGTCGGAGTTTCCGGCCGGACGCACGCGGACGAGCTCGACCGCAGCGCCCCCTTTCTCGCCATAGTTCTTCAGGGCAAACGAGACGAGTTGGGCACCGCGGTTACTCAGGCGTGCCACATATAGAGGCGTGTCGACGACGATCTCACGCGCACTCTCGGCCGACTCGGGAGGCACGGTCGCCACGGAAACCGCCGGAATGTTGGCGGCAGCAGCGGGGCTTGCCGACGCCTCAGAGGAAGTCGCCGGAATGGTCTGCCGAGGCGTGGTTGCCCGAGCAGTCACCGGCGCTTTTGGTTTCTCTTTTACCAGCGACGGAAACAGACGCGGGAGCGCTGCTGCCCAGAAAAAGAGGAAGCCAAAGGACAAGAGGACAGCGACGAAGACACGTTTTTCCATGATCAGGGAACGGGGTCCCAACCTCCAGGGTTCAGCGGATGGCACCGGAAGAGGCGCCGGACAGCAAGCCAGACGCCTCGAAGGAAACCGTATTTGGAAATGGCATCCATGGCGTAGATCGAGCACGTCGGCTCGAATCTGCACATAGGTGGCAACAGAGGGGAGATGAAACGCTTGTAAACGCGGAGCAGGAAAAGGGAAAGCGTCCGCACATCAGACCTGCCTCGCGCGATGCGATGCGGCGGTCCTGGTGAGACATCGCAAAAGGTCGGTGCGAAACTCTTCAAAAGAGGCTGTGGCTGCGTTCGGCTTCACGTTGACGACTATGTCAGCGGAGACTGCCGTGAGTCCCACCTGCTCCTTTTCCTTTCGGTAGACCTCGCGAATCCAACGCTTCGCCAGGTTCCGTTGATTGGCTTTGCCGAGTTTTCGTGTGGCGGTGATACCGAGGCGGGAGTAGGTGAGCTCGTTCGGCATACTGAACGCGACGACGAACTTGCCGAACACCTTTATGCCTTTCTCGTAGACTTTCAGGAAATCGCGACGGCTGGCGATTCGCTCGCGCTTTTGCAGACGCTGCGATCGAGCCGGGGGACGCTCGACTTCCGACATGCCACGCGACGCCGGCTCAGACTGTAAGACGCTTGCGACCTTTTCTGCGGCGGCGCGAGAGCACAGCTCGTCCATCCTTGCTGCTCATTCTCTCGAGGAAACCGTGAGTACGCTTACGTCGACGATTGTTTGGCTGAAATGTACGCTTCATTGTGAGTCCTATTGTCTATCTTGCTGAAAAGAAAGCGGGCAGTATATTCGGCACCCTGACCCGGGTCAAATGGATGCCTCCGCGCAACCCGGCCAAACCACGTTGCATCCCCCCCTATTCCATGCGTTTGGGGCAGGGGTGAGGCTGTTGCGGCACCCCCAACCCTGTGCTAGACTCGCCGCCTTTTCCTTCACGATCATTTTCCACAATTGTGGAAATCCTGTGGAATATCATATAGATAGCTCGACCATTGCTCGACCACGCACCGACATGAACCTATGGAATCAGGTCCTTGATAAGCTCAGCCAGGTAATCGATCCGCCGGAATTCGAAGCCTGGTTTCGTAGCACCTCATTCCTCGGCGCCAAGGGCGAAACGATCGACGTCGGAGTCCCCAACGGCCGCTTCGTTGATGTGATCTCTGAGCGCTATGGCGGCCGGATTCGCGACATTCTGACCTCAATCGGAGCCGAACGCACTAAAGTGCACTTTGTTCCCGACACCGGCACCTCCTTCCCGACAGGGTCCAGTGAGTCCCGCGCCCCATCATCGCCTCCCCTGGAGATGATCCCTGCGCATTTCAACTCGCGGTACACCTTCTCCACGTTCGTAGTCGGAAACTCCAATCAGCTCGCCTACGCCGCGTCGCTTTCTGTTGCCGAAAACCCCAGTGGCTCCTTCAATCCCCTCTTCATCTATGGTGGGGCAGGCCTCGGCAAGACGCACCTGATCCAAGCCATCGGTCATCAGATCCGGATGGCAAATCCAGCTCGTAAAGTTATTTATATGTCTGCTGATAACTTTGTCACCGAGCTCATCACCTCGATCCGTTACGACAAGATGAGCGCCTTCCGGGACCGCTATCGGGGCATTGACGCGCTGTTACTGGACGATATTCAGTTCCTGGCCGGTAAGGAGCGGACGCAGGAAGAGTTCTTCCATACATTCAACGCTCTTTATGAGGCCCAGAAACAGATCGTCTTCACCTCCGATGCTCCGCCCCGAGAGATTCCAACGCTGGAAGAACGTCTTCGCTCCCGCTTCGAGTGGGGTCTCATCGCCGACATTCAGCCACCGGACCTGGAGACCAAAGTCGCCATCATCCGAAAGAAGGCTGAGGAGAGGCGGATGGACGTTCCGAATGACGTTTCGCTCTTCATCGCTGAGAGGGTGCGCTCGAACATCCGCGAGCTGGAAGGGCATCTCAATCGTGTTGCTGCATACGCATCCCTGACCGGCCATCCCATCACGATAGACCTCACCAAGGAAGCATTGCGCGACCTGCTGGCCAAAGAGAACAAACCAATCACAGCCGCCGAGATCCTCAAGGTCGTGGCGAACCATTACGGCATCAAAATCGTCGACCTCAAGTCCAAGTCGAACGCCAGACCCATCGCCTACCCCCGGCAGGTGGCGATGTTCCTGTGCAAGAGCCTCACTGACCTGTCGTACCCCGAGATCGGAAAGATCTTCAACAACAAGCACCACTCGACGGTCATCTACTCCGTCGAGAAAATCGAGAAGCTAAAGGAAGAGGATTCGTCCCTGGCGAATACGCTACAAATGTTGACGAAACACTTCCGATGATGAATTCCGCGGGCGTCTGCGGAATGACTCCGCAAAAGCTGCGGAAAAAAATGAGCTCGGAAATGGGGCGAGGCAGCCTGCGGAAAACCATCAGTCTTATCCTCTGCTTTTCCGCGGCGTCCTCCACACTTTGAGCGAGCGATCACTGCTATACTTTGCATACAGTTACACCGAGGTCGCTAGTTTTCCGCACGCAGGTACTACCACTACTACTATCTACGCACGACTCTGATTAAGGGATAACCGAATGGAGATTACGATCGCAAAAGCGGATCTGCAGAAGGAGCTCCAGCTCTGTCAGGGCGTCGTGGAGAAACGATCGACGATCCCGATCCTCTCGAATGTTCTGCTTCGCGCTGCCGGAAAGACTCTGGACATTGCGGCCACCGATCTCGATGTCACTCTTCTCAGCTCTTGCCCAGCCCAGGTCAAGACGCCCGGCGCCGTGACCGTGGAAGCACGGAGATTCTTCGACGTCATCCGCTCTCTCCCCGATGAAGATGTGCGCTTGGTCGTCGACGGGAATTTTTCGATTCAGATCGAGTCAGGAACCGCGAAATTCCGTCTCCTCGGGCTGGCGCCCGAGGATTACCCAACCTTGCCGAAAGTCGACGTAACCAATGCCTTCAGCGTTGATTTCGAAGATCTCAAAACGATGGTCGAGAAAGTAATCTTCGCCATCACCCACGAAGAGACGCGGTTCCAACTCAACGGGGCATTGCTCAAAGTCGTTGGCAACAAAATGGAAATGGTTGCCACGGATGGACATCGGATGGCGCTGGTGAACGTGCCAAAGCCGGTTGAAGCGACCAAGGGACGCGAGGACCTGACGATCCTGGTGCCGCGCAAAGCGCTTCACGAAATCCTGCGGCTGGAGTCTGGAGAAGACGCCAAGGTTCGTTTCGGTACTTCCGAAAATCACCTATTCTTCGAAGTTGGTGACCGGCGCCTCATGGCGCGCATGATCGATGTCAATTTCCCGAATTACATGGATGTCATCTCGCGGGATAACGACAGGAAAGTGATGGTCGATCGCGAGCGGCTGTTGTCGACGATCCGACGCGTTTCGCTGGTAGCCAACGAGCGTACCCGTGCCATTCGATTCGACTTCGCTCCCGGCAAGCTGACCGTTTCCTCGACCAACCCTGAGCTGGGCGATGCGCGCGAGACTGTTCCCGTCGACTACGCCGGCGCCCCATTTTTCGTCGGCCTGAACGGCGCATATGTGAGTGACTTTCTCAATGCCGTCGAGACCGACGGTGTGTCCCTCGAGCTCAAGGACGAGAACAGCCAGTGCATTGGCCGTCCCATGTCGAGCGACGCTCTCGCGTACGATTACCTGTACGTGGTAATGCCGATGCGGATCGCGTAGTCGGCGTGATCGGCACGAGACGCGTTCTTTCGACGCTCAGCCCTCATCCGGCCGCTGCAGCGGCCACCTTCTCCCTCGGGAGAAGGGAGTTGTGATTCTCAAGTCGATCGCGCCGCGGGACTTTCGAAATCTCGAAGCTGCAGAAATCGAGTTTCATCCCTCCACGAATCTAATCGTCGGACAGAACGGTCAGGGCAAGACGAACCTGCTCGAGGCCATCTACTTTCTCGCTACGACGAAATCATTTCGAACCAATCATCTGAGTAGCCTCCTGCGATTTGATGCAGCCGGACTGTTCGCCTCCGGTGTCGTGGAGCGCAAGGCCATGGAGAAAATCCTCTCGGTAGGTCTCGAGCTCGTCCCCGCCCGGAAGCGGGAGACGCTCGTGAACCGCCAGCGCGCCACCCTGGCCGTGTACCTGGACGAGCTCCACGTAGTGGCCTATTCGGCGGCGCGGCTGGAAATTCTGCGGGGAGCTCCTGAAGAGCGGCGGCGGTTTCTCGACCGCGGAATCAGCGGCGTCGACGCCGCACACGTTGCGAGACTCGGCGAGTACGCGCGGCTTCTCAAGCAACGCAACGCCCTTCTCGACGAGGCTCGTGTCAAAGGGAGAATCTCCTCGGCCCTCGACGCCTGGGATGCCGAGTTTCTGGCCGCGGGGCGGTCCGTCGTCGACAGACGCGTCGAATACGCCTCTTTACTGGCGCGATCATTCGATGATCTTGCCCGTCGTCACAGCTATCGCGTTCACGATCTATCGATCCGATATGTACCGTCTCCGGCCTTCGAGCCCGGAATCGACATCGACCAGGCCATTCGGCTGTTGAAAGGGGAGCGCCGCGCTGAGGTCCGTAGCGGTTTTTCCCTGCAGGGACCGCATCGCGATCGTGTCGAATTTTCAGTGCATGGTTACGACGCCGCGGAGGTGCTCTCCAGTGGCGAATTGAAGATGTGTGTGCTGCTGTTGAAGCTGGCCAAGCTCGACCTTCACCAGCAGCGAATAGGCGAAGCAGCCGTTCTTCTTCTGGACGACCTGGACGCCGAGTTGGACCTCTCGGTTCTTCAGCGTTTCCTGGGTGCTGTTGCCGGCTCGACCCAGATGTTCATCACCTCGGCAAAGCAGTCCATTTTTGACAGTTTGAAACTCGGTCCCAGCGGCATTTTCGAGGTGGTAACCGGCTCGGTCAGGAGCGGCGGCGGGCAGCCGGCTGAAGCCGTTTTGGGCAGCCGAACCTAAGAATTTTCTGATACAATTTAGCGTTCTCGATTAATGCTCGGCAGTGTTTATTCAGACCGAGCCAACCGTCCGGGGAAATGACCGTCACAAAACGACTTCCTGCCCCGTCTGACTACAGCTTCCACGACCAAGAAAGAGTGCATGGCAAGTAACTACACAGCCGAAGATATCAAGGTCCTCAAAGGACTCGACGCCGTTCGAAAACGCCCCGGGATGTATATCGGGGACACCGATGACTACACCGGTCTTCACCACATGGTGTACGAGGTCGTCGACAACGCAATTGACGAGGCGCTGGCCGGGTACGCGAACCGCGTGACCGTGGCCATCCACGCCGACAATTCCATCACCGTGAACGACAACGGTCGCGGCATCCCCGTGGACCTGCACAAAGAGGAGGGGCGATCCGCGGCCGAGGTCATCATGACCGAGCTGCACGCCGGCGGAAAGTTCGACAACAACTCCTACAAAGTGTCGGGTGGACTCCACGGCGTTGGTGTTTCGGTCGTCAATTTTCTCTCCGAATGGCTGGAGCTGGAAATTCATCGCGATGGCTTCATCTGGACGCAGAGCTATCGCCAGGGAGTGCCGGTCCAACCGATTGCCAAGCAGGGCAAGACGACATCGACGGGAACGACGGTTTCTTTCAAGGCCGATTCGACGATCTTCAGCGTCAAGGAGATGAGCTTCGATATCTTGTCGCAGCGCCTCCGTGAGTTGGCTTTCCTGAACTCCGGAGTCCAGATCGAGATTCGCGACGAGCGTTCCGAGAAAGAGCACAGCTTCTGCTACCAGGGCGGAATCGTCTCTTTCGTCGAAGATCTGAACCTCAATAAAGTGGCTATTCATCAGCCGCCGATCCTGGTGAAGGAAGAGCGCGACGGAGAGGGTGTCGAAGTTGCGCTGCAGTGGAACGAGGGCTACACCGAAAACACCTACGCCTTCACCAATACGATCAAGAACTCCGATGGCGGCGCGCACATCGCCGGCTTCCGGGCTGCGCTCACCAGAACCGTCAACAAGTACGCTGAAGAAAACGGTCTCCTCACGAAACATAAGATCAATCTGGAGGGCGACGACATCCGCGAAGGGTTGTCGGCCGTCGTCTCGGTCAAGATCCGCGACCCGAAATTTTCTTCGCAGACCAAGGACAAGCTCGTCTCCTCGCACGTAAAAACGTGGGTCGAGCAGGTCGTCAACGACCGGTTGAGCGAATACTTCGAAGAGAATCCGCGGGAAGCAAAACGGATCCTGGAAAAGGCCATCGAGGCCGCTCGTGCGCGTGAAGCAGCTCGCAAGGCGCGCGATCTCACGCGGCGCAAGGGAGCACTCGACTCGGCCTCTCTGCCCGGAAAGCTGGCGGACTGCCAGGAACGGGATCCCCGTTTTTGTGAGATCTACTTCGTCGAGGGAGATTCCGCTGGCGGCACCGCCAAACAGGGCCGTGATCGCAGGTTTCAGGCAATCCTTCCGCTGAAGGGAAAGATCCTCAACGTCGAGAAGGCACGTCTGGACAAGATGCTCAACTCCGAAGAGATCCGCATCATGATCACTGCTCTCGGAACGGGCATCGGCGCTGACGAGTTCGCGATCGAAAAGCTCCGCTACCACAAGATCATCATCATGACGGACGCCGATGTCGACGGTTCGCACATCAGGACTCTCATCCTGACCTTCTTCTTCCGCCACATGAAGGAGGTCATCGACCGCGGGCATTTATTCATCGCTCAGCCGCCGCTGTACAAGGTGGCCGTGGGCAAGAAGGACAAGTACCTCAAGAACGAGGGAGAGCTCTCCGGCTTTCTATTGAATCGTGTCGGCGAATCGCTTCAGGTGGATCTGCAGGCCGGCGAGACCCTCGTTGGAGCGGCCGTGATCGATTTCCTCGGGAAGCTCGAGGAGTTCCGAGCTCACGCCCGACGGCTCGGAGCGAAGGGGCTGCCCCGCGAGATCCTCGATCTGCTTCTGGTTGAAAATGCCGCCGACCGAAGCACCCTGTCTGATCCGCAACGAGTCGAGGTTCTGAAGGCGGCAATCGAGAAGACTGGATTTGGGGACGTTCTCGCCATCCGCGACGAAGAGCACGATGCCACGACTCTGAAGATCACGCCGCGCCGCGGAGCCGCCAGGACCGTTACGATCGACTTTGACCTTCTCGGACAGTACGAGCTCCGTCAGGCCGTTAACCTGTTTCAGCAGATCTCCGCCGCTGGACTGCCTCCCTACACCTTGCGTCACGGTGACACCAGCTTTGTGGTGAACACCGTCGATGCGTTGATCGATCAGATCTACGAGCTTGCCAAGAAAGGAACGTCTGTTCAGCGCTACAAAGGTCTCGGGGAGATGAACTCCGAGCAGCTCTGGAGTACCACCATGAATCCGGAGACGCGCAGTCTGCTTCAGGTGCGTATCGAAGACGGAGTCGCTGCCGAGCAGATGTTTACCATTCTCATGGGCGATCAAGTCGAGCCCCGTCGTGATTTCATCCAACGGAACGCCCTCGAGGTCTCCAACCTCGATATCTAGCAGCCTGGCGATCCCGTTTTCACCAGAAGGAAAAGAATGTCGGAAACTCCATACACCAACGATCAGAGGGTGCCCGTCAACATCGAAGACGAGATGAAGAAGTCTTATCTCGACTACGCGATGTCGGTCATCATCGGCCGCGCTCTACCCGATGTCCGTGATGGTCTGAAGCCGGTTCATCGCCGCGTACTCTACGGTATGTACGAGGCCGGCAACACCTCCACCCGGGCCTACAAGAAATCCGCTCGCATCGTCGGTGATGTCATGGGTAAGTTTCACCCGCATGGCGACAGCGCCATCTACGATGCAGTCGTTCGGCTGGCCCAGGATTTCTCGATGCGCTATCCACTCGTCGATGGCCAGGGCAACTTCGGCTCGATCGACGGTGACAACGCCGCGGCCATGCGCTACACCGAGATCCGGCTGACCAGGCTCGCCGAAGAGCTTCTTCGCGATGACATCGATAAGGAAACCGTCGACTTCGTGCCGAACTACGACGGCACAGAGCGCGAGCCGGCCGTGCTTCCGGCTAAGTATCCGAATCTTCTCGTCAACGGCTCCTCGGGAATCGCCGTCGGCATGGCCACCAACATTCCTCCGCATAACCTCGGCGAGGTCATCGACGCCTGCATCCTGATGATCGAGAACCCCGCCGCCACCACCGAACAATTGATGCAGCACATGCCTGGTCCCGACTTCCCGACCGCGGCATTCATTCACGGCATCACCGGAATCCACCAGGCTTACAGCACCGGCCGCGGAATCATCCAGATGCGCGCCAGAGCCGTCTTCGAGACCCAGAAGAAAAACGCCGAGCGCCAGTCGATCGTCATCACTGAAATCCCCTACCAGACCAACAAGGCCCGGCTGATCGAGAAGATCGCCGACCTGGTCCGCGACAAGCGCATCGATGGCATCTCGGACCTTCGCGACGAGTCCGATCGCGACGGAATCCGCATCGTCGTCGAGCTCAAGCGCGGCGAAGTGCCGGAGATCGTTCTCAACAATCTGTACAAGAACACCCAGATGCAGACGACGTTCGGAATCATTTTCCTGGCCATCGTCAACAACCAGCCGCAGGTCATGAACCTGCCGACACTGCTCCGCCACTTCCTCGACCACCGCAAAGAGATCGTCATCCGCCGGACACGGTTCGAGTTGCGCAAAGCCGAGGAGCGGGCTCACATTCTCGAGGGGCTCGTTCGTGCCCTCGATCATCTCGATGAGGTCATCTCCCTGATCCGGAGTAGTGCCGGTCCCGATGAAGCGCGGGTCGGACTCATGTCGCAGTTCTCGTTCTCGCAGGTGCAGGCCCAGGCCATTCTCGAAATGCGCCTGCAGCGTCTCACCGGTCTGGAGCGCGACAAGATCATGGAGGAGTACCGCGAGATCCAGGCGACCATCGTTCGCCTGAAAGAAATCCTGGCCTCGGA
Organism: Thermoanaerobaculia bacterium; assembly: GCA_035544835.1. Lineage (GTDB taxonomy): Bacteria > Acidobacteriota > Thermoanaerobaculia > Gp7-AA8 > Gp7-AA8 > DASZZV01. Next base: position 4,891 of record DASZZV010000212.1, on the reverse strand, counting down.
GCGACTTGTGCTCGACATCATCCGGAACGAGCTGGACGAGATCAAACGCCTCTACTCGAATCCGCGTCGCACCGAGATCATCGCCGAGGAGAACGAGATCGGAATCCTCGACATGATCGTCGAGGAAGACATGGTCATCACCGTGTCCAGGGGCGGCTACATCAAGCGCTCACCGCTCAGTCTCTATCGGGCCCAGCGACGTGGCGGGAAGGGCAAGCTGGGAATGGTTCCCAAGGAAGAGGACATCGTCGAGCATCTGTTCGTCGCCTCCACCCATTCCTACATTCTGGTCTTCACCAGTCGCGGGCGTTTGTATTGGCTGAAGGTGCATACGATTCCCGAGATCGGCTCGGCAGCCCGCGGCAAAGCGCTCGTAAATCTTCTCGACATCCAACCCGATGAGAGCGTTCGCGCTCTGCTCTCGGTGAAGAACTTCACCGAGGGAAAGTATGTGGTCATGCTCACTCGGACTGGCAAGATCAAGAAGACCGAGCTGGCGGCATTCTCCAATCCCCGTTCGGCCGGCATCATTGCCGTCGATATCAACGAAGGCGATGATCTGCTGAGCGTCGAACTGAGTGACGGCGACTCTGAGGTCTTTATCGGTACTCATGACGGCATGGCCATCCGCTTCAAAGAGTCCGATGTCCGCCCTATGGGAAGAGGCGCTGCTGGCGTCAAAGGAATCGGTCTCCGAGACGGCGACAAAGTCGTGGAGATGGATGTTCTCGGAAAGGACCCGGGCGAGATTCTGACCATCACCGAGTGCGGCTTCGGCAAGAGGACCTCGGTTGACGAGTATCGCCTCCAGACCCGCGGCGGCACGGGGGTCATCAACATCAAGACGACGGAGAAGAACGGTAAGGTTGTCGCCATCACGTGTGTGGCACCGGATGACGAGGTTCTGCTCATCACCAAGTACGGGAAGATGATCCGCGTGGCCTGTTCCACCATTCGCTCGGTAGGACGTTCGACTCAGGGCGTCAAGCTCATCCAGCTCGAGAAAGAAGATGCCGTAGTCTCTGCGGTGAAACTGGTCGAGAAGGAAAATGGCGAGGAAGAGCTTCCTGATGACGATCAGGTAGTTCCGGAAGAGGAGTCGATCACGGAGCCCGAACCGCCGGATTCAGATCCTATACACTAGCCTTTCGCCAATGCTGAAGGTTTCCAAAGACAGGATCGCCTTCCTCGCACGGCAAATCGTCGACGAGATGCATCGTCATGGTTCGGTCCGTCTCGTGAAGGACCCGGAGCTGGTTCGTCAGGGCGTGGCCCACGCCCTGCTGGATGAGCTCAAGCATGATGAAGAGCACCACCGTCGAGTGATGGGCAAGATCGGAACGATGAGCGATCCTCCTCCCGGCGGAAGCAAAGAATGGGACGCAGCCTACCGCCATTTTCTGGACGAGGAGTACGACACGGCCGGACTCGAGCCAGACTAGCCGGCGGCGAACAACGCGTAGGGACGGGCAGCTGCCCGTCCGGCACTCCGGGAATTGTGCGCCCTGAGTCGCGTCACGCGCAGGGTACCGGACCCGCAGCTGCGCGTCCCTACGCCGAGGGCTCTGCTTCAGCAGGCGCGCCCAGCGACTGGATGTCGTCGACGTTATCGGCATCGTTCACATCCGATCGCCAGTGCTGCGCCTTCATCCGCTCGAAAATGCCGCCGGCATGGCCGGCCGGTATCCAGCTGTCTCCGCCACATTTCGGGCACCGGTTGCGGAAAGCGATGTTCTTCCCACAGTCGGGACAGATGATCACCAGCGAATGCGAAAGCTCGAAATTCTGCTCACCCTCTTCGTCGAGGCCATTGAGAAATTCGCTTAGGTTATCGAAGGCTTCTTCGAGTGAGGCCATGGGTTTGTTCCTAGAGGCCCGGCTGCATAGCACATGCCATGGACTTCATACCTTCATCACGTCGTACTGCTCGTGATGGAGCTTCTCGTCGGGCTTGAAGACGAGGTGGATTCCCAGTGCGTTCTCGACTTCGTCGAACATCCCCTGCGACTCTCCTCGGGCGGCGGAGTAGACGTCCGGGTTTACTCTGACGATGATCTCCTGGTTCTCGTGCACGTCCCGAAGCTTCATGAGCTCACGCCAGATCTCGAACAGCACGGTCGTATTGGACTTCACGCGACCGCTTCCGCCACACTGCGGACAGGCCTGAGTCAACGAGCGCTCGAGACTCTGGCGAACCCTTTTCCGCGTCATCTCCACGAGACCGAACTCAGAGATCTGGAGAATCTTGGTCTTGGAACGATCCTTCTTGATTTCCGTTTCGAGAGCCCCGAAGACCTTGCCTCGATTGTCGAGATCCTCCATGTCGATGAAGTCGACGACGATGATGCCGCCCAGATCACGGAGCCGCACTTGTCGCACAATCTCGCGGATGGCCTCGAGGTTGGTCTTGAAGACGGTCTCCTCCAGGTTTTTCTTGCCGACGTACTTGCCGGTGTTGACGTCGATAGCTACGAGCGCCTCGGTTTGATTGATGACGATGTAGCCGCCGGACTTCAGCCAGACCTTTGACTTGAGCGCCTTGGCGATCTCGGTCTCGATACCGAATTCATCGAAGATCGGCTCGTCACGGCGAAACAGGCGAACGCGCGATACGAGGTTGGGCTGAATCTGGTCGAGGAACTCCACAATCCTCTGATACTGATCGACACTATCGACCCAGACAGTCTTGAACTCCGGCGACAGGACGTCGCGGATCGTACGGAGAACGAGGTCGAGATCATGATGGATGGCTGTTGGCGCCGAGGCTTTCTCGCCGCGACGGCGGATCGACTCCCAGAGCTCGGTGAGGTACTTCAGGTCGGCGGCAAACTCCTCTTCCTCGCGTCCCTCACCGGCCGTGCGTACGATGAAGCCGCCGCTTCCGGTGCGGATGCGGTCGAGGATGCCTTTCAGCCGCGTCCTCTCTTCCTCGTTCTCGATGCGGCGCGAGATCCCGATGTGCCCGACGGTCGGCATGAAGACCAGGAAGCGACCCGGGAGTGTGATGTGCGTGGTGATGCGCGCACCCTTTCCGGCGATGCTTTCTTTGGAGACCTGAACGAGAATCTCCTGCCCCTCACGGAGCAGATCGGCGATGGAGGCCTCGGGGCGGACCGGAGCGACGTCGTCGAAGTGAATCTCCTCGGTGTGTTCCGACGCGTACTCCTCGAGGTCTTCGAGTACGTCCGAGACGTAAAGAAAGGCGTCGCGCTCCAGGCCCAGGTCGACGAACGCCGACTGCATTCCGGGGAGAACCTTGGTTACGCGTCCCTTGTAGATGTTCCCGACAACGGTTCGCTGGCGGTCGCGCTCAACCCAGAGCTCGGCGACCTGCCCTTCGTCGAGAACGGCGATGCGGGATTCATGTTTGGTGGCATTGATGACGATTTCTTGCGGCACGGCGAGATTCTACACGACGCGCTTTTCCTCGAAGTTCGCCTGGAGAGAAGGCATCCTGAGGGACGTCAATTCGGCTGGAACACGATTCTTCCCCTCTGGCGAATAAAATCTCAAACGGGCCGGTTCCCTACGCTTGCAAATCTTGACGGGAAGTTCCGTCCGCTGTTATGTTGCGTCCCCTTGTTCCGGCATAGCTCAGTTGGTAGAGCAACGGACTGTTAATCCGTGGGTCGTAAGTTCGAGTCTTACTGCCGGAGCCACTCCTGAAATCCCCCTGAAAGGGTCACCGCGTGGTGACCCTTTTCTCATTCACCGCGCCTTATTTTCTGCCGCGGGCCTTCTTTCGCAGGCGTGCCGGTTCAACCTCTTCGTTCTCGGCTGGGCGCACGATCCACCAGATGGCAAAGGCGATGGCGTACATCAGGACGAGCCGATAGAAGTGGTAGGAAAGCCCCCAGACATTGCGCGCTACTTTCCCGTAGTGCTCGAGGCTCCAGGTTCCCATTTTCGTGGCGCAGGTGCTCATCACCGTCACGATGGTCGCGAGGACGTGAGTAATGGCGAGAAGAAGTGAGGCCAACAGGAAACTGAAGATGTTCCGGTCGCGAAGGGGTCGCGTCGCTCCCGCGAACAATGCACAGAGAAGGATGACGTTGAAGGTCAGGTCATCCGAGGGAATCTCGGGGTGATTGATGCGAACGCCAAAATCGGAGCGATCGATTCTGATGTAGGTGTTATCGGTATTGAGCCGCGTCACCGCTGGTCGCTCGAAGGCACGCAGAAGGGGCTCTGCGGACCAGGCCAGAAAGCCGGCGTAGATCGGCGAGAGCACGAGCCAGAGGAACAGGCCGGCGCCGGCGCCGGCCGCGCCCTTAATCGCTGTGCGCCAGTTCAGGGCGGGCAAGCTTCCCACTCCATACGATGAAGAAAGCGACCGTCACGAGAATCAGCAGAATCTGCCAGACCGCCGTATGGAAAATCTGGAAGAGGCGAGGGTTGTAGATTCCCATCAGTACGAGCGTCACGATGCGGATCTCGTTGAGCACCTCGATCAGAATCGAACCGGCGACGATTCCGAGAGCCCGCGCCTTCGCTGACGCCGGGAAGGCCAGGATCGAAGCCACCAGAATCAGCAGTGCCTCAACTCCATTGCAGCCATTGTTGACGTCGACGGCGAAACGAGCAGAAGTGATTGTGGTTCCGTTGCATACCGACGGAGTGCCGATCGAGCTCAGGACCGCTGCGGCGACGCGTGCCAGGGAACGGGTATAGGGAACGATCACCTTGTCATTGATGGGATTCCAGGCGATGAACAGGTAGAACCCGGTTAGATAGGCGAAGAAAAGGAGCAGGAAGAGATTTCGCTTAGCGGCCATTCAGGAGAAATTCAGATAACCGCCGCGCATCATACGATGTGTCGGGGTCCTTGTGTGGCACAGGCACTCTTGCCTGTGTGCCGCGGCGTCGAGCCGTGGCGTTCCTGCTGCAATTC
>DASZZV010000211.1:0-5521 GCA_035544835.1 Thermoanaerobaculia bacterium | reverse complement strand
ACCACGAATTCAAAATTCAAAATTCGCCTTTGACCTTGATGTTGCTCCATCCCCGAGTCAGCGGCCACGCGACGGGTGTCGGCTCTCTCTGCGCGCCCATACTGAGATTGGTTAGAATAGGGGTTTCCCTTGCGCAGAGTCCTGTATGGGGGTCGAGGTCGAAATGAATGATGCTGCGGCTGAGAGTGAGCTTGCAAAGGTGATCACCCCGGAGGGCGAGTTTCCACCGGCGACTTCACCCGGTAGTCTGAAGGTTCCGGCAATCGCGCTGGCCAGCGAGCCGGTCAAGCTTCTGAATCGCGAGCTCAGCTGGCTGGAGTTCAATCGTCGCGTGCTGGCTGAAGCAGAGAATCCAGAAGTCCCTCTGCTGGAGCGATTGAAGTTTCTGGCCATTACCGCGAACAACCTCGACGAGTTTCTCATGGTTCGGGTCGGCAGCATCCACGAGATGATCCGGGCCAACATCACCGAACGATCGCCGGACGGGCTTACCCCCAAGCAGCAGCTCAAAGCCCTCCGTGAGGGCATTACCCGTCTGCTCAACGACATGTACCGCTGTCTCAACGAGACCATCGTCCCGCAGCTGGGCGCGCATGGAATCAAGATCGACCGCGTTCAGGATCTGCCAAAAAAGGAGCAGCAACTCCTCCAGGTACACTTCGAGAAACAGATCGCTCCGATTCTGACCGCGCTGGCCATCGACCCCAGCCATCCCTTCCCCTTCCTGTCGAACCTGGAGATGAACCTCGGCGTCGTATTGGAGAGTGACCGCGGCGAGGAGCACATCGCGATCCTCAAGGTACCCTCGACACTCCCTCGACTCATCACCATCCCCGAGATTTCGTCATACGTTCGCATCGAGAACCTGATCGGCGCGCACCTCTCGATGTTTTTCCCCGGCCTGGCTGTCAGGCGTCATGTCCCCTTCCGGCTCATTCGGAATGGCGACACCGCCCTCCGTGAGGACGAGGTGCAGGACCTGCTCGTCTCCGTCGAGAGCGAGCTCAAGCGCCGCGAGCGAAGGGATGTGGTCTGGATCGAGATTGCCGCTGAACAGGCCGAGTCGATCGCCGGCCTGTTGACGGCTGCCCTTCGCGTCTCACCCGACGACGTCTATTACGCACCGAGCTTCCTCAAGATGTTCGATCTGATTCAGATCTCTCAGGCTCCGGGAAAATCCTCCCTGCATGACGCTCCTTTCAATCCGCGACTGCCGGCCCAACTGGCCACCAGCGAGGACATCTTCTCGATCATCCGCAAGGGGGACATCCTTCTTCACCGCCCTTACGATTCTTTCGCCGCCGTGGTCGAGTTCATCCAGACCGCGGCCGAGGATCCCGATGTCGTTGCCATCAAGCAGACGCTGTATCGAACGGATCGTGGATCGGTCATCATCGATGCTCTCGCTGCCGCGGCCGTGCGCGGCAAGCAGGTCACCGCGGTCGTGGAGCTGCAGGCTCGCTTCGACGAATCGAAAAACATCGAGTGGGCGCGGCGGCTGGAACAGGCCGGTGTGCAGGTCGTCTACGGCCTGCTCGGGATCAAGACCCATTGCAAGCTCTGCCTCGTGGTTCGCCGCGAAGGGGGAGAGCTGAGACGCTACGTTCACCTTTCGACGGGAAACTACAACGCCCGCACCTCCGCCATCTACACCGACATTGACCTGTTCACCCATGAGGAGACCTTTGGCGAGGATGCGTCGCAGCTGATGAACCTCCTCACCGGTTTCTCTCTGGCCAGCGTGCAGGAGATCTTCGAGCGTCAGGTGTCGTATCTCCAATGGAAGCGACTCGTCGTTGCGCCCATCGACTACCACCGTTGGCTGCTGTTGAAGATCGAGCGGGAGATCGAGCACGCCAGCGCTGGACGGCCCGCCCAGATCATCGCCAAGCTCAATGCCCTGGTCGATCCGACGGCGATTCAGGCGCTCTACAAAGCGAGCCAGGCCGGCGTGAAAATCGATCTGATCATCCGTGGAATCTGTTCGCTGGTGCCCGGCGTGCCCGGGCTGAGCGAGAACATCAAGGTGATGTCGGTGATCGATCGCTTCCTCGAGCACTCACGCATTATCCTGTTCCGTAACGGCGGAGAGACTGAGATCTTCGTGACCAGCGGAGACTGGATGCCGCGCAATTTCTTCCGCCGGATCGAGCTCGTCTTTCCGATTCTGGCGGAACCCCTGAAGCGCCGCATCGAGGACGAGATTCTCGCCACGACGCTCGGCGATCGTGTGAAGGCCTGGCGCCTACACCCAGACGGCTCCTACCGCCGTCGCTCCATCGATGACAAGCCGGCCCTCCGCAGCCAGGATCGTTTCATCGAGCTCGCGCGGGCCAACTCAGTCCGCGTAGGCAACTACGAAGAAGCGCTCAGCAAGCCTGCCGCACTTCGCAGAAAAGCCAAGAAGGCGAAAAAGAAAAAATCGTAAGGATCCTTACCAGCCTTCGCGCAAGTTCACATTTGCGGAGCAATGCCTTTTGTGTGGCACAGGCACTCTTGCCTGTGTGCCACGGCGTCGAGCCGTGACTTTTCTGTGAATCAGCTACAGGAACGTCGGCCTCGACGGCCGACACACAGGCAAGAGTGCCTGTGCCACACAAGAGGCAAACGTCTCGCGTCTGTTTGTGTGCAGGTGAAATCCAAGTTGCCGCATAGCTACCGCAGTCGGCGCAAAACTCTCGGCGTCAGAACCCACTCGAGCATGGCCGACGATCCCGCCGGAATTCTGAGACCGTAACAACCACCCTTCTTCAGCTCGAACGGGTACATGCCGACCATGCCGGTCAGCGAGGCCATGTCGCGACTCAGGGTCGGCTCATGGCCAACCACCACGATGCGACGGTGCTCTTTGAGCTGATCGAGCAACTGCCGGAGGTCATCGGGACTGGCCGAGGGAACGAGTGCGTGGGTGGTCTTGACTCCAATCCGATCGCCGTAACTCTTGCTCAGCCACAGTGAAGTCTGCACGCACCTGACCAGAGGGCTCGAGTAAATTACCTCTGCCTTCGGAAAGAGCTGAGCAAGCCCCCGTCCAATACCCTTCATCTTGTCGTTGCCTTCGTCGGTGAGAGCACGCTCCTCGTCAGGTTTAGCGTCGGTTCGATCCTCGGCAATGCCATGGCGCATCAGTACGACGAATCGATCGCCGCTTTTCCCTTCGTCCTGCTCTGCTTCTTCTCCATTACCGGGTTGTGTCAAAACGCACCCTCCTTTCAGAAACACCAGCGGCTCGAGCACTTCTGCTTTTTACCTTCTGCCTTCTGCTTTGTTTCATGGCAGAGGAAGGGCAACCGTGAAGGTCGAGCCCTGCCCTTCCTGGCTCTCCACGGCGATCTTTCCGCCGTGCGCCTCGACGATGGCCCGGGCAATATATAAGCCGAGTCCCAGGCCGCCGTAGTAACGACTGGAGACGTTGCGGGCACGATGGAATCGCTCGAACAGCTGCGAGAGCTCATCCTCGGGAATTCCGATGCCGCGATCGACGACGGACGTTCTCACAAAACCGTCCAGCGACCGGATGACCACATGAATGTCCGAGCCGTCGGATGAATACTTCAAGGCATTCGACAACAGGTTGTCGATCACCTGACGCATCCGGTCACGATCGACGTTGACGATCGTGTCGGCAATGTCGGAGTCAAAGAGAATTCTGCCTCTGGGATGTCGCACGCGGAAAGTAGAGGCTTGCTGCTCCAGGAAGTCGATCCACCTGATCGGCTGCGGATAAATCTGAAGTCGGTTGGTCTCGATCCTCGACACATCCAGGAGCTCGGAGATAAGCCCCATCATCCGTTCGATCTCCCCAAGCACCGCTCGCAGATACGTGCCGCGTTCGGTGGATTGTGGATCGTCGATGGTCTGGGTGAGGAGTTGGGTATAGCCCTTGATGGTCGTCAAGGGAGTACGCAGCTCGTGAGAAGCAACGGAGAGGAATTCATCTTTCTTTCGATCCAGTTCCTGCAAGGCCGTAATGTCGCGAATGACCAGAACGGCACCGACGATCGCGCCGCCGCTCTCGATGGGAGCGCAGGCGATCGACAGATCGAGATCCTGGTTGGTGAGCAGGTGCTGCCCGATGGCCAGGTAATCGGGAACGACCAGGCCGCGGAGAGCCCGGCTCTGCGGCAGATCGTCATTGGGAATCGGGCGTCCATCGGGATAACGCAGATTCATCGTCGAGAAAGAGCTGCGGGCGACGGCCTCACTCCGAGAGCCGATGCCGAACATCTCGAGCGCAGCCCGATTGACGTCAATGGCAATTCCCGTCGGGTCGTACACCCACAGGCCGTCGGTCATCGACCCCAGAATCGAGTCGAGCCGCGCGCTGCGCTCATCCATGAGTTGGGCGAGGGCCTCGATCTCCCTCCTGACCCGCACCTGATCGTTCTGGCGGTCATCGGTCACGTCGCGTGTCAGGATGAACGATCCGATGATGACACCGTCGTCATCACGAATCGGCGCAGCCTTCACATGGATGACGCGATCCTCGGATCTTCGCTGCTCGAACACGATGTAATCGGCGTTTACGACCTCACCCCTGAGTGCACGAATCGAGGGAAGCTCGTCTTCCTTGAGCAGCCTCCCGCTGATGTCCCTGGGCTTTGCCGAGGCCAGCCGCGTGGGCGGATCGGAGACGAACAGGTACGATTCATTCTCCGCGGCGGCGTTGATCCTTTCGATTGATCCTGACTGGTCGCAAACAGCAGCCGAGTCGGAAATCTGGTCGAGGATGGCGCGCACTCTCGCAGCCTCGTTACGGGCCTGCCGGTGCAGTTCGTCGTTCAGCGTGGAAAGGCGATCTCTCTCGCCTCGGAGGAGGTTATCCCGCTCTGCAACACTGGAATCTGGCAGCATCAGTCTGGATGGCGGTTTGCGTCCCAGAGCGAAGGCGAGCACGCAAAAACGCCGGACACGTATCTTACACGCTTGGAAGGGACGCCCAAGCGGACGCAAGCTCGTGGAGTCGGCCGGTCAACCTCCCTTAATTGGCGAACTGAACAAAATTGAAGATGGCGGCGCGCTGGGGAACATTCATCGCTACATCGAAGGAAACGAATTCACGAATCTCCGCCGTGCGAAGCACTTCGACCGAGTCATCCCCGGTAAGCGTCAGGATCGACGTAGTGGCCAGAGCTTCCGCCAGACGCTCATTCGTAACGGAATCGCAGGCGGCGATCAAAGAGCGGCCATCTTTAAGAACGAACCAGACTAATCGGGGCATCTGAGGAGCTCCTTGTTGGATGAAGACAAGATAGATCGTCCCAGGCCCCCGGGGCGGTGAGGAGAGTCACGCGGAAAGACGATTTTCTTGTGGCGCCCGTCACATCCGGCGTTTCATCCCTTGCTGCGGCTGCTAAGGAACCTCCAACGTCTGCGCAGGTTTCCCGAGCTTGTCATCCTGAGCGATTGACCGCGGAGCGCGGCGTCTGAGTGAAAGAAACCAGGGTGTCATCCCGAGCGTCGAGCGAGGGATCTGGGAGGGGGCCTTGCGGTGTGGAGTCTTGGAGCTCTCTTACGATTG
>DASZZV010000210.1:0-1654 GCA_035544835.1 Thermoanaerobaculia bacterium | reverse complement strand
ACGAGTACTTTCCCCGCGTCCACTTCACTCTTCAGCTCTGCTGGCGAAACTCGCGGGACTTTTGCCAGCGCCGTGACGAGGTCCTCTGGCGTCGAAACAGCCGGGGCGGTTTTCGAATTTGTATTGACGGCCTTCAACGTGAAAGGAGGTGTCTGGGCGGCCGTCGCCGACACGGGTGGTGCCGGTGCAGTGGATACAGGAGCCTGCTCCGGGAACGATCCGCTCGTGGAGGGTGTCACCTGCGGCGAGGAGGCCACCGTCTCGGTGGTTGACGTGGTCTGTTCTCTACTACATCCCGTAAGGCTCGTGGCCAGCAGCGCCAGAGCTACGCTGCTCAGTCTCGTGATCGTTTTCATGTTGGAAATCCTCAAGGGTGAATCAAAGCATTCCGTAGCCGGGCAGGTCAAGGGACCTCGGGTGCTTCGGCCTCGGGCTGCAGGGCGACGCGAATCTTTTCCGGTGTGTGATGGAACATCGCCCCGGTGGCGCGATCGACAGCCAGGCCTACCCCGCCCCACACCACACCACCGACCATCGTGACCAGGCCAATGGCGACCCCGAGGTCATCGTCGCCTCCGCCGGAATCCAAAAACACCACTCCGGCCGCGGCTACATTGAAGTTCCGCAGATCGGCAGCCGATTGTCTCCGCAGAGCGACCGACTGCGTTTCGTAGCCGTCGAGTCTGAGCAATACTCGGCAGGGGGTGGCGTTGCGAGGAACGGTGATCGTCGTCGGCGTTCTATTCGCGGCATGGCGCGCCGCTTTGCCGCAATCGACAGCCACCGATGCGCCCTCGGGATTCGACGTGACCGGGATGCGTTCGTAACGGCCGCTCGATACTGTGGCACAGGAGGTGACCAGCGCGCATAGCAGCAGAGATGCCGTAGCTTTCTGGACGTTTCTCATGATGCAATTATGACCGAAGAGACGGTCCCATATCGAGATCTTGTTCGCGAAGCCGGCGTGACAACTCCGATTCGCTCCGGCTGGGACGTTTTCCGAGAAGTTGGCGAATGGAGAAAAACATCACCACCGAGCAGAGGAACAACTCCACAGCCTCGATGCCCAGCTGTGCTAGTGCCAGATCCCTCACCTGCGGAACGTCCGAGCGGAACAAGAGGAATGTCCCAAACACATGCTGCACCGTCCATGCAAACAGGACGGCTGCGATCAGAGTGCTCGCAAAAAAGAAGGGGCGGGACTTGCTCTTCATGCTTCGTCGGCTCCTTGGTCTAATACGTTCGTTGACCGCTCATGGTTGCGTACTTTCTTTCCCACGTCAGTGAGCGGGGTCACGATTATCGGGCATTGCTGATGTGTGGACACGCTATAAGCCGATTGATAACCAGGAATTCCTTCGAAGCCTCGCGACCCGCAGATACTTCTGGGTCAAGAGCTTCCGCAGCTGGGAAAAGGAAGGGGTAGGGACGGGCAGCTGCCGTCCGGCACTCCGGCGAGCAACAACGCGCTAGGTGGTGCCCAACGGTTACCCGACGCGCAACTGCGCGTGGAGTTTGGCCATTCGTGGGCGGCCCGGAGGGCCAGTAAGCTGGTAGCCAGTGGTGAGCGAAGCGAACCACTGGAAGACGTCACGAATCAATCATTTGCTTGAAGTTTCACCGAGCCCCGGCAGGGGCGAAAGCCGCCACCGGA
>DASZZV010000209.1:0-9420 GCA_035544835.1 Thermoanaerobaculia bacterium | reverse complement strand
CAATCCGAGTCCGACGGTCGCGACGTCTGGCATCCTCTGGCCCTGCAATGGTCGAAGAAAGGCGAGATCCGCACTCCGCGCGGCTACTTTCCGTGAACACAGACCGCGGCAAGGAGCCTGCGCGGCAGAACGGAGTGTCATCCTGAGCAAGGGACAGCGTGCGCGCTGCCACTGAGAAAAGAAACTGAGTGGGTGTCATCCCGAGCCGCAGCGAGGGATGACACATCAGGGAACCCGCGTAAATACTGGAAGTTTCTTAGAAGCCGCAGCGAAGGATCTCAAGATAGGACGTTCGGAATTGCGATCCTGCCACGGGAGATCCTTCGCTGCGGCTCACGATGACGGTGTTTTGCGAAAGCCGCCTGGAGCAGCCCGGGAAGGTATGCACCACACTCCCGGTTTCCCAATATGCGAATTTTCACCGAAGCAGCGGCCGTGATAGCATCGCGCGCCGTCGAAATGTCGGGCAGTAGCGCAGCCTGGTAGCGCACCTGAATGGGGTTCAGGTGGTCGGGAGTTCAAATCTCCCCTGCCCGACCAATATTTCAATCGCTCAGCCGACTCGCGAGGGTCGGCTTTTTGTTGGAGCTTGAGCGAACCATTCGTCTCCGCCACGGATTCGAACGTAGAATCCGCTCGTCGTGCGCGGGCTCGGGACGCCACAGGAGGTCACACTTGGAAGAAACCACTCCCACGCTTCGCATCGTTCTCGACGATGCCGTGGCGCAGGGCGAATACATCAACTTCGCCAACATCATTCACTCACCCAGCGAATTCATCATCGACCTCGGGCGCATGGTTCCCGGACGCACCGACGTCAAGGTATTCAGCCGCATCATCATGACGCCGCTGCACACCAAACAACTGCTCTCCGCGCTGGCGCAGAACCTGGCCATCTTCGAAGAGAAGTACGGTGAGATCCGGCTCGATCAGGTTGCCGGTTACACCGCTTCGGACCCCGAGCCGAAGTCGAACTGACCGTGGCCCGAATCAAGATCATCGGGGCGGGTCTGGCCGGATCGGAGTGCGCGTGGCAGCTTGCCAGGCGCGGTCACGACGTCACGCTCTACGAGATGCGGCCGGTGCGAATGACCGCCGCCCATCAGACTTCCAATCTGGCCGAGCTGGTCTGTTCGAACTCCTTTCGTTCCGACTCTCCCTCCAACGCAGTCGGCCTGCTCAAACGTGAGATGGAGATCCTCGGGTCGCTGGTGATGACGGCCGCTGCGAAAGCGAGAGTCCCGGCCGGAGATGCCTTCGCCGTCGACCGGGACGAGTTCTCGTTGGAAATGACCGCCGCCGTCGAAGCCGCGACGGGCATTCGAGTGGTCCGTGAAGAGGTGCTCTCGCTCGACCGCGACGGCTTCGATTTTCTGGTCGTGGCCACCGGGCCGCTCACGAGCAGCGCTCTCTTTGAGTCGATCAATGAGGCGCTCGGTCGCGATGGCCTTTATTTCTACGACGCCATCGCCCCGATCATCGCCGCGGAGTCACTCGACATGTCGCGACTGTATTGGAAATCGCGATATGACAAGGGCTCGAGCTCCGACTACCTGAACGCCGCGATGACGGAGCCCGAGTATCGCGCCTTCATCGAGGCCCTCCTCACTGCCGAGCTTTATCCGTTGCACGACTTCGAGAAGGCGGCTCATTTCGAGGGCTGCCTGCCCATCGAGGAGATCGCGTCCCGCGGCATCGAAACGCTCCGTTTCGGCCCGATGAAACCGGTCGGCCTGGAGCATCCCGTGACGGGCGAAATTCCCCACGCCGTCGTTCAGTTGCGCAAGGAAGACCTCTCGGACGAGTACTTCAACCTCGTCGGCTTCCAGACGAAGATGAAAGTCGCCGAGCAGAAACGGGTTTTCCAGATGATTCCGGGCCTCGAGAAATGCGCCTTCGCGCGCTGGGGCTCGATGCACCGCAACACCTTCATCAACGGGCCGCGCCATCTCACCTCGACGTTTCAACTGAAAACCGACCCGCGAGTCTTCTTCGCCGGACAGATCACCGGCGTCGAGGGCTACCTGGAATCGGCGGCGACGGGACTACTCGTCGCCCGCTACCTCGACGCCCTGAACACAAACGGCTCGGCCACTCCGCTGCCTTTTCACACCGCGCTGGGAGGACTCGGACGTCATGTCAGCGAGTCAAATCCCGATCGCTACCAGCCGTCCAACATCACCTGGGCCATCATCGAAGACAAGATCGGACGCCGCAAGAAAGTGGAAAAGCGGATCGCCCAGGCCGGGCTGGCTCTAGCGGAGATTGAGAAGATCGCGAATTCGGATCGGCCGGCGGTGTTGGAGAAAGTCCAGGCCTGAGATGCACAGGCAAGGCATCCGGCGGCCCCACTTGGCACCACAGTTTCATTACCTCTCCTGATGGGCTTGCCGAATGAACCGAAAGCTACCGTCACGATCCTCTACGACGCGCACGAAGAAATCGAGCGAGCAAAGGCTCTCGCCCAGGGAGATAAATTCCCCACCCTCGTGGTGCAGCAGGTGGAAGAAGCGCTGACGAAGCGCGGCTACACCGTCAAACGGCTCGCCGCTGAGCTTCCCATCAAGCGCCTCGTGCGCCAGCTCGAAGAAGACTCCAGTGACATCATCTTCAACGTCTGTGAGTCCCTCGGTGGCGCTGGAGAAGAAGAGCGGCGCATTGCATCGGTGCTCGAGCTCCTGGACAAGAAATTCACCGGTTCGGGCTCGCTTGCTCTGACGCTGGCCGGCGACAAATCGCTTTCCAAGAAACTATTCAAGTTTCACGGGATCGAGTCCCCCGATTTCACCATCGCCGCTCCTGGCCACATCGAGGGGAGCGGTGGGCTCAAGAATTTTCCGCTCATCGTGAAGCCGATCGCCACGGACGCTTCCATCGGTATCGACGCAAAGTCGGTGGTGCACAGTGTGGAAGAGCTGATGACCCGTGTTTTCTACATCGCCGATACGTTCCATACACCGGCTCTCATCGAGCAGTACATCGACGGACGCGAGATCTACGTCGGGGTCCTCGGAAACGAGAATCTGGAGATTCTTCCTCCGATTGAATGGGATCTCTCCAAGCTGCCACCCGACATGCCTCGCATTGCCGGGACCGAAGCGAAGTGGGAAGAGGACAAGAACCCCCAATTCAAAGCGGCCCGCGAGTTCGTTCCCCAGGATATCGTCAACGATCCCGAAATCATGGAACGGATCCGGACCGCTGTACTCGGTGCGGCCAAAGCGCTCCTGATTCGCGACTATGCCCGGATTGATCTACGTCTGAGCGCCGAGGGGATTCCGTACATCATCGAGGTGAACCCGAACCCATGGCTCGACTCGAAGGCAGAGTTTGCAATGGCGGCGAGGCGAAGAAAACCGGAGCTCAGCTATCCCGACCTGATCGAGAAAATCGTGGAGTTGGGCCTGGCCAGAGTATTCCGCGGGCGAAAAGAAAGAGCCGGCGAACCGGCGCCGACGCCTAACGCTTAGACCGGAGTCTCCCGCTCACTGCCAGACGGTGATCCCTCCTTCGCCGCCTGCGATGGCATTCGGAATGAAAACGTCGTTCCCTGTCCTTCACGGCTCTCCACCCAGATGACACCGCCGTGACGTTCCACAATCTGCTTGGCGATGTAGAGCCCGAGGCCCAGACCGCCGTAATTCGAGGAAGAGACGTGGCGGCCGCGATGGAACCTCTCGAAAACCTGACCGAGCTCGTCGGCAGGAATCCCAATACCCTGATCAGAGATCGAAGTAACGACGCGATCGCCTTCATCCTTCACCCGGACGGTGATCTCCGTCCCATCCGAAGAGTACTTGATGGCGTTCTCCATCAGGTTTCCGAGCACCTGCTCGAGGCGATCACGATCGCCATGAACGATCTGGGTTTTCTCCGGAAGGTGCTCTAGAAACTTGCGATCCGGTTCTGCCGCGTGATTTCGCTCCACGACCTGCCGGATGAGACTTCTCCATTCAATCGGCTCACGCCGTATCTCGAGCCGGCCGGTCTCGATCCTCGAGACATCGAGTAACTCGAGAATGAGCCGCGACATGCGGTCGATCTGATCGATGGCGACGTCGAGATACTCGACAGATGTTGCGAGATCGTTCTCCTGAATGAGGGTTCTTGCGAGCTGGGTATAGCCTTTGATCGACGTCACCGGTGTGCGCAGCTCGTGGGAAGCGATGGAGAGGAACTCGTCTTTGAGCCGGGAGAGATCTTCGACCTTGCGCCGTGCTTCGACCTGATCGATATAGAGCCGGGCGTTCTCGATCGCAAGGGCGGCCCGCTCCGCCAGCATCTCAGCCAGCGGAAGTTTCTGATCACTCATCTGCCGGTCGTCATTGTTGCTGGCAATCACCAGCGCGCCGATGGTCTCGCCGCGCGTGCGGAGCGGGAGGATGAGCAGAGACGCGAGCTTGATCGGTCCGGCGTGAGACGCGCTCCCGGCTTCCTTCGATACGCCGCTTTCGAGATTCGACAGCAGCGCGGAAGAACCGGTGCTGATGACCTGACCGAAAAGCCCCTCTCCGACAGTCAGAGGCTGCTGGTATACGAAGGACCGGGCCAGTCCGAGAGAAGTCATATCGCGATGGTGCATCGCGGCGACCTGGAGCTCGTTGGAGCCGGGGGCCTTGAGGATGACCGCGGCCCAGTCGCCGAGAACGTCGGCAAGACGCTCGGCGACAGCCTGTGTGACCCAGACCGGATCGATATGACTGGCGAAGAAGGCTCCGGCGTCGGCCAGGATCTGACTGCGCTCGGCCTGCAACTGAAGCTCTCCTTCCAAGCGCCGGCGTTCGGTGATGTCGCGAAAACTGACGATGACCCCGCCGATCGCCGTTCCTTCATAGAGCGGCACTGCACTCATGGAGATTGTGACCGGGCGAGGACCTCGGGGCACCACCAGGGTGACGTCCTTGACTGCCTTTCCCGTGCTGAGAGCGAGGGCGGCCGGAGTCTCACGGGCATCGAGCGGACTTCCGTCTTCGCCCTGATATCCAGGGTACTCAGCTGGCTTCTCGAGGCTGATCTCGGTGACGGTATTCCCAAGAATCTCTATGCCGGCCGGATTGACGAACACGGTCCTGCCCGACGAATCGACGAGCATCACGCCGTCGGCCATACCGGCGATCATCGCCTCGGTTCGCCTGACCTGCCTGTTGAGAGACTCCTCGAGTCCCCGCTCGGTTCGAGTGATGGCGTAAGCACCAAAGAGGAGCACCATGACGCTGGCAATCACGAGCAGCAGGATCAGCGAAGGAAGATTGTTCAGCTCAGCCATGTCTCGAGAGCGCTCCAGACCCTCAGTCTTACTGAACTCGCCAGAGACGTCGGAGGCAGTACGCCTCAGACGAGCCGCCTCCAGCATGGTCTGGACAGCAGCATCGGCTTCACCACGGTCGGTCTGCTGAATCTGCTGATCGGAGAGTTTGCGAAGCAGAACGTGATGCTCGCGCAGCTTCTGGATGACACGGCGATCCCGATCCTCCCTGCCGATGTGACCGGCGGCATAAGCAGTCGAATCAAAGTCGCGATTGGCCTGATCGTACTGGGCCAGAAACTCCGTTCGCCGGGTGACGGTGTAACCGCGCGCTGCAGCGAGCATGGCGCTGATCGAGCCGTCCATCGACATGATCGACTCGACCATTGGCGTCACGACCTGAACCAGGCGGACCTGCTGCCGCTTCTCTTTTCGAAGGAGATAGACGTTCATGGCCGCGGTGATGAACACGAGCGCGAATAGCCCACCGAAGGCGGCCCACAAACTCCGTCTGCTTGAAAGAATCATTCCCAGATGCCAGTGCCGTTTAGGTCGATGCAATTTCGAATCCGACGTGCCGTTGATGCTCCGCCCCGGAACCTGGAGTGGAATGCTCAATGCACGAGGCTTGACCGGGAGGGACTATGGCTCTACGTGCGATCCGCTCTGCCACCATCACCTTCGGTCTGGTGTCGATTCCGGTGAAGTTTTACACCGCCACCAGCTCGGAGGACGTTCACTTCCACCTTCTGCACGCATCGTGCGGTTCACGCGTCAATCGCAAATGGTGGTGTCCCGAGCATGAGAAGATCATTTCCGCTGACGAATTGATCCGTGGCTACGAGGTCCGCAAGGGTAAGTACGTCACCCTCACCGACGAAGAGATCGATGCCCTCGAGACGGACGACAACCGAGCCCTGGAGATCGGCGAATTCGTCGAGCTCGAGCAGATCGACCCGGTCTACTTCGAGAAGGCATATTTTCTGGGACCGGGCTCGGGCGGCGGGAAGACATACAAACTCCTGGCCTCAGCCCTGAAAAAACAGAAGAAAGTGGCGCTGGCAAGCTGGGTTTCTGCGAATCGAGATCATCTGGTAGTCATCCGACCCTATGAGAAAGGGCTGGTTCTTCACACCATGTTTTACGCCGATGAGGTTCGCGACTTCGGCGCTATCGACATGGAGGGCGGCGAGTTGCGCGAGAAGGAGGTGCGGCTCGCCGAGATGCTGATCGACGAATTGACCGAGAAAAAGTTTGATCCTCTTCACTTCAAAGATGAGTACCGCGCTCGAGTACTGACCCGCATCAAAGCAAAGGCGAAGGGCAAAGACATCATCGTGGCGGAGGAAGAAGACGAGAAAGGCGGCGAGGTCATCGACATCATGGAGGCGCTGCGACGAAGCCTGGAAGGCTCCCGTTCCTCGCGCTCAAAAGGGTCGCGAAAGCCGCCTCGGAAATCATCGCGAAAAGCCGTGACTCGCGCAGCCACCCCAAGCAAGCGTAGCGCGACCAAACGTCGCGCTTCCTGAAGGTCCTTAAGGGTGACTCATGGCTGAACATCTGAAGAAGTACCAGCAGATGCGCGACTTCGGAGAGACTCCGGAGCCGTCGGGAAAGAGCAGGTCGCGAAAGAAAGCCAGGGCGCCCATTTTCGTCATTCAGAAGCACCAGGCTTCACATCTACACTATGACTTTCGCCTGGAGATGGAGGGCGTTTTGAAGTCGTGGGCAGTACCAAAAGGGCCTTCCTACGATCCAGCCGTGAAACGTCTGGCCATGATGACTGAGGATCATCCCTTCGACTATGCCTCGTTCGAGGGAGTGATCCCGGAGGGCAACTACGGCGCCGGCAAGGTCATCATCTGGGATCACGGCACGTGGAAGTTCATCGAGCCCGGAGACGACCCGGTCAAGGCGCTGAAAGGTGGCAAGCTCACCTTCCAGCTGGACGGTTACAAGATGAAAGGCGAATGGGCTCTGGTGCGGATTCGGGGGAAATCACCCAAAGGGAACGAGTGGCTGCTTCTGAAACATCGTGACGGCTATGCAACCGAGAAGCTCGACGTCACGGAGGTGGCACCGAATTCTGTCGTCTCCGGAAAAGACATCGAAGAGATCGGCCCGGAGAATCAGTGGCAGAGCAACAGGCAAGCCTTACCTCGGAAGGCTCCAACCGTCGCCGACGCGCTTCGCAGAAAGGATAAAAAGACAGCAGCGACTCTCCGCTCCAGGCCTTCGGGCAGAAAGTCTTCGCTCAAGCGGCAGCCCCCGTCGAAGAAAAAATAGTCCGATCGGAGCCGTCATTCTGAGCGAGTCGACGACCCTCTCCCATTCACTTTTTCAACTCTCAATTCTCAATTTTCAACTCTCTCAGTCCCCGCCTGGCCTGCTCGAGCAGCTTCTTTTCGGAGTCGAAACTGGCTCGGGAGATCGACTCGTCGAGATCGACCCAGACGGCGTCATCGACCTCGCTGAGCTGTGGCTGAATGTCGCCGTCGATGTATTGCATCAGATAGAAGTCCACCCGCTTCTGGATCATTGTGTCACCGGCTCGAAAAAAGTACTCGATCGTTTCGAGGGTTTGAACAACGCGGGCCCGAAGCCCTGTCTCTTCCTGCACTTCGCGGAGAGCGGCATCCGGGGAAGTCTCGTTTTCGGTGACGGCGCCCTTGGGCAGCCCCCAGCGGGTCCGGTTGCGGGTAGCAATCATCGCAACAAAGGGCCTGCCGTCTCGTACTGAGATAACAACGCCGCCCGAGGAATGCTCGCGTCGAGTCTTCTTCGTCAGCGCCATGAAGTCATTGTACTCGCCGAATTCGAGCTTCCAGATTCAGGATGGACGACTATCAGTTAACATATCCGTAACCAGACCGGATCCAACGGAGGACGTCATGCCAACAACCATGCTCGGTATCATCACTCTCAGTGGTCTCGCGGTTGTTGCGGTACTTCTGATCTTTCTCAGAAAACGGCACGGCGACGACATGCTCGCGGCCATCATGAATTCGCGCCGTGGCGCCTCGAAGGTCGTTACAAAAGGTGATTACGTGGACGGCATGGAGCACATTCAAGTGGCGCTGGCGCTCGACGACTCGATGTTTCATTACGAGAACAGCGACATGAAGGCCTTCATTGAGATCGCGCGTATTGACGAAGTCGAATACGACACCGAGCTGGCCACGGGCAAAGACGTCGAACAGAGTAAGGTCTTACGCCTGCGGACACACGGTCAGGCCTTCGAGTTCATTCTCGATAAAACCGACGTAGAGCGATGGATCAGCGCCTTTCCGCCGCACCGCCTGGGTGAAGAGGCCATGGTCCGCTGAGCTCGTCGGAATGAGCGTTGCGCGATGCCTGTTCCTTGACAGACGCGCATAGCGCCGTTATTTTACGCGTCTTCAATCGGGGTGTGGCGCAGCCTGGTAGCGCACCTGCTTTGGGAGCAGGGGGTCGGAGGTTCGAATCCTCTCGCCCCGACCAAGAAGATGAAGCGAATTGAGAATTGAGAATTGAGAAAGAGAATTGCGCAAGCCTCTTTTTTACTTTCTCAATTCCCAATTCTCAATTCTCAATTGTTTCATCACGGTGGGTATAGTTCAGCTGGTCAGAACGTCGGATTGTGGCTCCGAAGGTCGTGGGTTCGAACCCCACTACCCACCCCATTCCTTATCAGGAATTGAAAATTGAAAATGTAAAATTGAAAAGCGCTGGCCTCCTTTTTCAATTTTCAATTTTTCATTTTCAATTCCGCGTCAGCGGCTCTCTGCCCGTAGCTCAGTCGGATAGAGCAACAGCCTTCTAAGCTGTGGGTCGTTGGTTCGATTCCAACCGGGCAGACCAGACTGGCTCACGCGCTTTCTCTTCCCTTCTCGATGACCGCGATCGTGAGCACTTCCTCGAGCTGTGGAACAAGTGGCACGGCGCTACCGGTGGATCATCACGGCGTATGTGCTGATGACCAACCACTTCCACTTCATCATCGAGACCCCTCACCCCAACCTCGGCTTCTAAGAAACTTCCAGTATTTACGCGGCTTTCCCGAGCTTGTCATCCTGAGCGATTGACCGCGGAGCGCGGCGTCTGAGTGAAAGAAACCAGGGTGTCATCCCGAGCGTCGAGCGAGGGATCTGGGAGGGGGCCTTGCGGTGTGGAGTCTTGGAGCTCTCTTACGATTG
>DASZZV010000208.1:0-21211 GCA_035544835.1 Thermoanaerobaculia bacterium | reverse complement strand
CCACCACCGCAAAGCCGAGCTGCCGGTCGCGGGCCAGCTCGGCCTCGCCGCTGTCCTTGAGGTACATGGCCATGACCAGCCGGAGGTAGTAGACCATCGACAGAGCGGACATCAGCACGGCCAGAACTGCCAGCCATCCGTAGCCGGCCTTGACCGCGGCGGCGAAGAGAAAATACTTTCCGATGAAGCCCGCGGTTGGCGGCACACCGCCCAGCGAGAGCAGAAAAATGACCATGGCGAAGGCGAGCCAGGGCGCGCGGCGGTGCAGCCCTTCAAAGTCCTGCACGCTCTCTCCGGCGTAAGCATGTTTTCTCATCATCAGGACCGTCGCCCAGATGCCGAGATTCGTGAAGGCGTAGACGAGCATGTAAACCAGTACGCTGAACAGACCATCGCCGCTCATGGCCAGGATTCCCATCAGCCCATAGCCGGCATGAGCGATCGACGAGTAGGCCAGCATCCTCTTCACGTTGTCCTGGGTGATGGCAGCGAGGTTTCCAACGACCATCGACAACGCCGCCACGGCGGCGATGATGCCACCCCAGTCGGTATGAAAATCCGCCAGCGCAAAATAGAAGATCCGCGCGAAGATCGAAAAGGCCGCTGCTTTGGAAGCGGTGGAGAGAAAAGCCGTGATGGGCGTCGGCGCTCCGACGTAAACGTCCGGCGTCCAGACGTGGAAAGGAACGGCGGCGACCTTGAAGCAGAGTCCCGCGCCCATCATCATGATCCCGAACACGAAGGCGTCGTTGGCCAGCGTCCGATCGACAGTGGCGGCGATGGCATCGAGGCGCATCGACCCGCAGACGCCATAGATGATCGAGATCCCGTACAACAGGATCCCCGAGCTTACCGCACCGAGCACGAAGTACTTCATCGCCGCCTCGGTCGACTTCGACTCGTTCTTGTAATAGCCGGCCAGCACATAACTGGACAGCGACATCAACTCCAGGCCGATGTAGATGGAGATCAGGTGAATTCCCGAGCACATGAAGAACATGCCCGTCAGCGCGAACATCAGAAGCGCGTGGTACTCCCACGGCGAGTAGCCCGACTCCTCGAGGAAGTGCGAGGAGAGCAGGATCACCATGGCCATGATTCCGACGAAGAGGAGCTTGAAGAAGATGGCGAAGCCATCGAGCGCGAACATCGAGCGAAGGGCCGTGCCGGAATGCAGCGTCTCGACGGCGTGCGATGAGTAGAGAACCGCTGCCGCAGTCGCGGCCAGCAGAAGGAGCGTCGACCACTTCGCCGCGGAGACGTTTCGATCACGATTTCCAAAGAGTGGCAGCACCAGAAGAATCGACGCACCTATGGTGAGCACCAGCTCGGGAAGGAGAAAGAGCATATCGCTCCAACTCATCGAGTAGCCCCGGGCGAGTGCAGCGTTGCTTCCACCGCCGGGGCGGCGGGATAGACGACCGGATTGCGCTGGAAGTAGGTCGGGTCGACTTTCTGAACGATGTACGTGACCGGCTTGTCGAGAATCTCGAAGAAGGGTCTCGGCGCGATTCCGATCCAGATCATGCAGGCGACCAGAGGGAGCAACGTCAAGGTTTCGCGCGTGCTCAAGTCGAGCAGTGACTGATTCTCCGGGTTATCGAGCGGACCCCAGAAGACGCGCTGATAGAGCCAGAGCATGTAGGCGGCACCGAGGACGATTCCGGTGGCGGCGAAGGACGCCCAGACCATGCTTTTATTGGCTGCGCCCATGAGGATCGTGAACTCGCCGATAAAGCCATTCAGGGCAGGCAGACCGATGGAAGAAAGTGTAGCGATCAGGAAGAAGACTGCGTAGCGCGGCATCTGTTTGGCGAGACCGCCGTACTCCGAGATCAGGCGGGTATGGCGGCGCTCGTAGATGATGCCCACGAGAAGGAAGAGCGCGCCGGTCGACAGTCCGTGATTGATCATCTGCAGCACCGAGCCGTTGATGCCCATCGGATTCATCGCGAACATGCCCAGCATGACGAAGCCGAGATGCGAGACCGATGAATACGCCACGAGCTTCTTCATGTCCTTCTGCACCATGGCCACCAGCGCGCCGTAGATGATGCCGATTATGGACAGCACCACGATCGGCACGAGGATCACTCGCGACGTCGATGCGTCCGGAAGAATCGGAAGCGCGAATCGAATGAAGCCATAGGTTCCCATCTTCAGGAGAACTGCCGCCAGGATGACCGAGCCGGCCGTCGGCGCCTCGACGTGCGCGTCAGGCAACCAGGTATGGAACGGGAACATCGGCACCTTGATGGCGAAGGCGAAGAAGAAACCGAGAAAGATCCAGAACTGGAGACCGGGCGGAATCAGGTGGCCGATCTCGTGATAGTGCAGGATGTCGAAGGAGATCGGATTGCCGAGTCCCTTGATGTTGAGGAAGGGGATGCCGCCGCTGTTGAAGAAGTACAGCGCCAGAATTGACACCAGCATCAGCACCGAGCCGGCCAGCGTGTAAAGGAAGAACTTGATGGCGGCATAGAGTCTGCGCGCGCCGCCCCAGACACCGATGAGGAAGTACATCGGCACGAGCATGACTTCCCAGAACACATAGAAGAGGAAGAAATCCAGCGAGCAGAAGACGCCCAGCATCCCGGTCTGGAGCATGAGCAGGAGAATGTAGTACTCCTTCTGACGCTGCTGGATCGCCTCGAACGATGAGTAGACCGAGATGAAGCTGATGAGGTTCGTGAGCAGGATCAGAAGAAGAGCGATGCCGTCGATGCCGAAGGAGTAGTTGACCCCGATCGACGGGATCCAGCTCCAGGTCTCGCGGAACTGGAAGAGCCCCGTTCCAGATCCGCCGCGATGGAAGGCCCACCAGAGCGGGATGGTGATGAGGAGGTCGACTCCGGCCACGATCGTGGCGAACCATTTGATGGCTCCGACGCTCTCCTTCTTGAAGAAGAAAAGCAGGAACGCCCCGATCAGTGGGAGATACGTGATCAGGGAGAGTATTGGAAATCCGCCGCTGTAAATCCCCATCGTGGATGGTCTCCGTTGCTTACGCTGGTTTCAGAAACAGATAAACGACTGCCAGAAGAACGATGCCGCTGGCCATGACCAGCGCGTAGTTCTGCACCAGGCCACTCTGCGCTTTTCGCAGGGCAGCGGAGCCGCGACTGGCCGTCCAGGCCACACCGTTGACGGCACCGTCGACTACGTACTTATCGAAGAGGTTCGAGCCCTCGCCACCGAGGATGACTGTGATGTGCCGCACCAGATTCACGATCCCGTCGACGATGTACTTGTCGATCCAGCTCAGGATGAGACTAACCACCATGACCAGCCTGATGACCGTGGCGCTGTAAAACTCATCGACGTAATACTTGTTGAAGACCGTTTGATGAAGGAACGGGAAACGCTGGACGAAGGTGGCCGGATAGGTCGACTTCGCATCGTCTTCGCTGTACCAGCGTTTCGCAAGGTACCAGCCACCAAAACCGACGGCGATGGAGATCAGCATCAGGGTGATCTCGAGAAGTTTTGAGGCTTCGTGAAAGTGATAATGATTCGCACCGATGGGGAGCAGGATCGGGCTCAGCCAGCGCTGGAAAGGCGTCTCCCCTCCCCCGAACAATCCGACCGGGAACCCGACGTAACCACCGACAACCGCCAAGGCGGCGAGGATCCACAGCACTCCCGTCATCGAGCCAGGCGACTCGTGTGGATCGTGACCGTGGGCGGCGTGATGTCCATGCCCGGCCGCGGCGTGCTGATCCCCTGAGTCGAGATGGGTGTGATCGCCGATGAGATCTTCGCCCTTATGCGCCGGCTCGGATTCCTCGATCCCCAAACCGGCATGCCCCCGATACTCACCCCTGAAGGTCATGTAGTACAGCCGGAACATATAGAAGGCGGTGAAGCTCGCGGCGATGATTCCGACCAGCCATAGCAGGGGCGATCCTCCCCAGGCATTGCCGAGAATCTCGTCTTTGGAGAAGAAGCCGGCCAGCCCCGGGATCCCCGCGATCGCCAGCGTGGCGATGAACATCGTCTTCGCAGTACTGGGCATGAACTTCCGCAGTCCGCCCATCTTCCGCATGTCCTGCTCGCCGCTGCAACCGTGAATCACCGAACCAGCCCCGAGGAAGAGGCAGGCCTTGAAGAAGGCGTGAGTCATGACGTGGAAGATGGCCGCCGTGAAGGCTCCGACGCCGGCGGCGAGGAACATAAAACCGAGTTGGGAGACAGTCGAGTAGGCGAGCACTTTCTTGATGTCGTTCTGAGCAACACCGATGGTCGCGGCGAAGATCGCCGTGGCCGCTCCCACGCAGGCCACTACGAACATGGCGTCAGGCGATAGCCGGAACAGAACATTCGATCGCACGACCATGTACACACCGGCCGTGACCATGGTGGCAGCGTGGATCAACGCCGAAACGGGCGTCGGACCGGCCATGGCGTCAGGAAGCCAGATATAGAGTGGAATCTGCGCTGACTTCCCGCAAGCGCCGACGAAGAGCAGCAGGCAGATGGCCGTAGCCGGTCCGGCGAATCGCCCCGGGTCCGATGCTGCCAGACTAAAGACCTTCTGATAGTCGGCCGTTCCGAAATAGTTGAAGATCATGAACAGCCCGAGAACGAATCCGAAGTCACCGATGCGGTTGACAAGAAACGCTTTCTTTCCGGCGTCGGCGGCGAAGTTCTTGTCGTAGTAGAAGCCGATCAGCAGGTACGAGCAGAGGCCGACACCCTCCCAGCCGACGAACATCACTCCGTAGTTCGCGCCGAGAACGAGCACCAACATCATGAACATGAAGAGATTCAGATACGTGAAGAAACGCGTGTAACCCTTCTCGTGGGCCATGTAACCGGTGGCGTAGATGTGAATCAGAAACCCGACCCACGTCACGATCATCAGCATCGTTCCCGACAGCGGATCGATCTGGAAGGCCATCTCGACGTTGAAATTCGAGAGGAGATTTCCGGCCACGTGTCCGATGCCGGCGGGGATCCAGTCGTAATAGAGGACCTTGTAGGGGACGCGGCTTCCGCTGCTGACGTAGAGAAAGAGGACGATCGTCGCCAGAATCGCCGACAGCCCCGTCGACCCTACCGCGATGGCGTTGGTGATTCCCTTGTTTTTCTCGCCGTACGGATCAGCCGCAGCGCGTAAACCATTGACCAGCGCGCCGAGCGCGGGAATGAGAGGAACGAGCCAGAGAATGGATCCGATATTCATCTCGTGTTAACCGTTCAACTCGCGCGAGTCGTCCACGTTGATACTGTTCTTGAGGCGATACATCTGGATGATGATGGCCAATCCGACTGCCGCCTCCCCTGCCGCCACGGTGATGATGAAGATGGTGAAGACCTGTCCCTCCAGCGATGAGAGCCGGTAGGAGAAGGCTATGAAGTTGATGTTCACGGCGTTCATCATCAGCTCGATGCACATCAGAACCGTGATCATGTTCCGCCGCATCACCACCCCGGCCAGACCGATGCAGAAGATGGTTCCCGAAAGCATGAGGAATGCGCTCGTGCTAGGCACTCATCGCCTCCTTCACTTCCTTTTCTTCCGCGACCACTTTGGCCATAAAGGCCGGAATCGCTTCTTCCTGATTGCCTTCCAGCTGACGCTTGCCGATGACGATGGCGCCAACCATGCCCACCAGCAGAAAGAGTGAGGCGATCTCGAAGGGCACCACGTAATCCCCATACAACAGCATTCCGATGGCCTCGGAATTTCCTACTCGCTTGCTGCGCTTGACGACGTTCCTGCGCACGACCCGTCCGTCCGCCGTCGTCACTTTGCGATGCTTGTGGATCCCGTATCTCTGCAGATTGTCGGGGCGCAGAACCTCGTCGTGGTAAGCGCCCGGGCGAACCATCGACGCGAAGAGAATGAAGATGACCAGAGCGATTCCGATGCCGGCCAGACCGTACGGCGAGAGCATCTTCTCGTCCGAGAGATGCCGGACGTTGATGAGCATGACCACGAATAGAAACAGCACCATGATGCCGCCGGCGTAGACCAGCACCTGCACCGCCCCGACAAACTCCGCGCCCTGCATGATGAAGAGTGCGGCCACGCACATAAACGTCACCAGAAGAAAGAGCGCCGAGTGAACGGGATTTCTCATAGCCACGACCAGAATCGACGAGGCCACAGCTACCGTCCCGATCACGAAAAAGACCAGCATCGGGATCCCGCTGAGGAGCTGCTGACTGTCCATCAGTCCTTCCCTCCGGGGAGTGACTTGACGCCCTGGGCCTGGGCCGACTCTTCGATGGTCGGGAAGCGCGGCCGATCGTCCCAGTACTCGAGCTCCTGCATGTTGAAGTACAGGTCGTTGCGGTCGTAAGTCGCCAGCTCGTAGGTCTTCGTCGTCAGCCAGATCGACTTCGGCTTGGTGGGGCAGGCTTCCTCGCAGAGCGAGCAGAACATGCAGCGCTTCACGTCGATGTCGTAGCGGTCGAGAACCTTGATCTTCTTGTTCTTACCATCGACTTCACGAGTCTCATCGTGCACGTCGATATAGATGATGTCGATCGGACAGGCCACCGCGCACAGCTTGCAGGCGATGCAGCGGTCGAAGGAGAAACGGAACATGCCTCGAAAACGATCCGCAGGCTCGAGCCGCTCTTCCGGATAACGGATGGTCACCTTGGGCTTGAACAGCTCTTTCCATGTCGTCTTCAATCCCTCGAAGAGATCAAGCAGCAGAATCTTGTCAGTCCACTTCGTTTTGGATGCCGTGACTTGCATTAAATCCCCATCGATTGCAGAGACAGGACGACGATACCGGTAACCACGATATTGACCAGAGCCAGAGGGATCATCCACTTCCAGCCCAGATCCATGAGCTGGTCGAACCGGAAACGCGGGAACGTTCCACGGAGCCAGATGTAGAACAGCATGAAGCACATGACCTTCGTTACGAATATCCCGACGCCGATCAGGCCGCCGAGCGGGAATCCGCCCGGAGTCATGTGCAGAAGATTACGAGTCGTAAAGCCGATGTGATGGCCGCGAATGACTCCGCCCAGAGTCCAGCCTCCAAAGTACAGGCTGACGATCAGGCAGGAGTTGACGAGCATGGCAGCGTACTCGGCGAGCATGAAGAAGGCGAACTTCATCCCAGAGTATTCGGTGTGGAATCCGGCCACGAGCTCCGACTCGGCCTCGGGTAGATCGAAGGGAGCCCGGTTGGTCTCAGCGATCATCGCCACCAGGAAGATAAAGCACCCGAGGAACTGAGGGATGACGTTCCAGAGGTGCGTCTCCTGATAGCGGACGATCTTGACCAGATCGAAGCTGCCGCACAACATCAGCACACCGACGATCGACAGACCGAACGGCACCTCGTAGGAAACCATCTGCGCCGCGGAACGGAGACCGCCGATGAGTGAGAACTTGTTGTTCGAGGCCCAGCCGCCCAGGATGATTCCGTACACGCCGGTCGACGTAAGCGCCAGGATGAGAAGCAGTCCGACATTGACCCTGGTGATGGCGAACATCGGCGGCGGGCCGAAAGGAATCAGACAGAAGACAACGAAGGCAGGGATCAGCGGAAGCATTGGCCCGAGGAAGTACGTCACCCGCTCTGCGCTGGAGGGCACGATGTCTTCCTTGAGCATCAGCTTCACCGGATCGGCGATGGCCTGAAAGAGACCATAAGGACCGACACGGTTCGGGCCGAGTCGCGCCTGCATGAAGCCGAGCATCCGGCGCTCGATGTAGGTCATCGCCGCCACGATCCCCTGCACGATGGCGAAGGCGATCAGGAATTTGATAGTCGGCCAGATGAGATAGCGCTGCAGCGGTTCCGGAATCGCCGCCCAGGCCTTGGCAAAGGCGCTCTGGTGAACCTCCACCGTCTCCTGGGCAAGAAAGAGAATCGGCTGAATCATCCTCTCACCGCCACTTCTGCTTTCCTCATCACCGGTCCACCTCACCGAGAACGATGTCGATCGTTCCGATCAGCGCCACGAGATCGGAGATGAGATGCCCCTTGGCGAGAGCCGGCAGCGCCTGAAGGTTCACGAACGAGGGGGGCCGCACATGACAGCGGTAGGCGTTCTGCCCTTTGCCGTCGGAGATGATGTAGTAGCCGAGCTCTCCCTTCGGCGACTCGATCGAATGGTAAACCTCGCCTTCGGGTGGACGGATGACGCGGGAGATTTTTGCCTTGAGGTCACCCGCCGGCGTTGCCTTGGTCAGCGGGATACATTGTTTGAGGATGCGATTGGACTGACGCATCTCTTCCATGCGACAGAGATAGCGGTCGTAGGTGTCGCCGTTTTTCCCGACCGGCACCTCGAAGTCCAACTCGTCGTAGCACTCGTACGGAAGCACCTTGCGAAGATCCCAGTTCACACCGGAGCCGCGAAGCGGCGGGCCGGTGATGCCCCACTCGATCGCTTCCTCGGGTGAAAGGACGCCGATGCCGATGGTGCGTCGCTTCCAGATTCGATTGTTGGTGAGAAGGCTCTCGTATTCATCCACGGCAGCGTCGAAGATCGACGTGAAGTGCTCGAGATGGTCGAGCCACTGCGGGGTCACGTCTTCAGGTTGGCCGCCGATCTTCATGCAGTTCAGGGTCAGCCGTGCGCCGCAGTACTCCTCGAAGAGATCGAGGACCTGCTCGCGCTCGCGGAAGCAGTAGAAGAAGGGCGTCATGGCGCCGATGTCGATGGCATGCGTAGCCAGCCAGAGAAGGTGCGAAGAGATCCGCTGCAGCTCCGACAGCATCACGCGAATCAGCTGAGCGCGCTTCGGTATTTTTCCGGTGATGCCGATCAGCTTCTCGACCGCTTCGACGAACCCGAGGTTGTTGGTGGCTGCTGCTACGTAATCCATGCGGTCGGTGTGGGGAACGCACTGCGGATAATTCATGTTCTCGAACAGCTTCTCGGTTCCACGATGCAGATAGCCGATCACCGGTTTGGCATCGACGATGCGCTCGCCGTCGATCTTCAGGAGAACTCGCAAGACGCCATGCGTCGATGGATGCTGCGGACCGAAGTTCACTTCCATTTCCTGCAGGTTCAGCATGTGTGGTGTCGGCGCGCTAGTTGTGCGCTTTGCCGGCCTCCTGCATCAGTTGTCGCAGCATGTCTTCCGTCTCTGCCTCGCCCGGAACGCACAAGGTGATGTCCTTGCTCTCGCCGGAGGCGAGAGCCGCGGCGTACCCTTCGCAATCCCATCCACAGGCGGTGCAATCGGTTTGCGCCATGGCCGCGAAGAGCTTGGTCTTGAGGTCTCCCTCTTTGGCCATCTCCATCCGCTTCGGCATCGGCAGATCGGGATCGTGAAACGGTGCTTCCTCAGTCGGCTTGGCCGTGTCGGCGACCACAGTCGCTTTTTCGGCCGCTGATTCCAGAAGCGGCGTTTTCTGACCCGCAGGCGGAGCGACCGGTGCTCGACCATAAGGCACGACCGGCCCTTTCCACAGATTTACATCCTTAGGGTCTTTACCCGTCGAACCCGGTTTCGGACCGCCACCTTCCGGGAAGACTTCCGGATAGATAGCAGCGCCGGTATCGATTCCGCGAATCGGAAAGTCCTTGCGCAGCGGGAAGCCATTGAAGCCTTCCCACATGAGAATGCGCTCGAGATTGGGATGCCCTTCGAACTCCACACCAAACATGTCGAAGGTCTCGCGCTCGTGCCAGTTGGCCGTCTTCCAGACTGACGACACCGACGGGATCGACTCGCCGTCGGCGGCAAAGACTTTCAGACGAACCCGAGCGTTGCTTCGAAACGAATAGAGATGATAGGCGACTCCGAACCGAGCCTCGGAATGATTGGGATAGGTGGAGTAATCGATGCCGGAGAGATCCACCAGGTAGGTGAACCCGTCGCTCTTGAAGGCCTGGCAAACCTCACGGATGCGATCGCGTGATACGTGCAGAGTGATTTCTCCGGCGAATTCTTTGGCCGTAGTGATGGCGTCGCGAATGCGCGACACCGTGGAAGCGACGAGTGGCTCACGAAGAATATCGTCGGCCGTCCGCGCAGCTGGAGGCGGCGGTTGCGGAGCTGCTGTCGCTGGTGGCTGGGTCTCGTCGGCCATTCAGATTCCGCTATCCCTCGTATTCGCGTCCGGCTTCCTTCATGAGCAGCTCGAGCATGTCGAACGTCTCTGCTTCGCCGGGGACACAAAGGGATATGTCGTTCGTTTCGCCAGTGAAGATCGCGTTCGCGTAGCCCTGGCAATCCCAACCGCAGGCGCCGCAGTCGGTCTGCGCCATGGCGGCGAACAGCTTGGTCTCCAGATTACCTTGCATCTCCTCGGCGAGCTTCATCCGCTCGGGAAGAGTCAGCGCTTCATTGTGGAAGGGGGCGTCGGGCGATGCTCCCGAGCTCCCGCCCTTCGCCGGGGCCACTTCTTCAGCGGCGGTGGCCTGCTGAATCGCGGGGGCTTCACCAACCGCGCCGCCTACCTCAGCGGCGGTCGCAACCACCGGCTTCGTCGCAACTACTGCCTTCTTCGGTTTGGTCTCGGCAACGACATCGCGCTTGATGCCGGAGATCGGAGCCGGTTTGAGCTGCGCGGCCTGTTCAGCGCGCAGGGCCGGCCCCTCATGACCGGGGCGGATGGAGTCGCGGACCGATTGACGCGCGAAATCGTATTCGGCACCACCCTTGCGGAGAACGTGCATCTTCTCGATCTTCTTCTGCAGTTCCAGCAATCCCCAGATCAGCGCCTCGGGGCGAGGAGGACAACCGGGGACATAGACATCGACCGGCACTAGACGATCGACACCCTGCGTGACGGCGTACGTGTCATAGGGACCGCCGCACGTCGCGCACGACCCCATGGCGATCACCCACTTCGGCTCCGGCATCTGATCCCAGAGACGCTTGACGATCGGCGCCATCTTCTCGGTCACAGTGCCGGCAACGATCATCAGATCCGACTGACGCGGTGTGGCGCGAAAGACTTCGGCACCGAACCGGGCCATGTCATGACGAGGATCGAGGACGGCCATCATCTCGATGGCGCAGCAGGCCAGGCCGAACTGCATCGGCCAGAGTGAAGATTTGCGCGCCCAGTTGAAGAATTTGTCGACCGTGGTGGTCAGGATGTTCGGGTCGAACCGATTCTCGATCAGACCCATGAAAGCACCTTTCTCCTCCAGGCGTACAGATATCCAACGAGAAGAATGGCGATGAAGACGGCCATCTCAGCCGCGCCGAACCAGCCCAGCTGCTTGAAGCGAATTGCCCAGGGAAAGAGAAAGATGGTTTCGACGTCGAAAACGATGAAGAGCACCGCGACGAGGAAGTAGCGAACGGAAAAGCGGTGATCGAATGCCATGGTCGTCGCCGGCATCCCACACTCGTACGGTTCCAGCTTCACTTTCGACGCTTTTGACGCACGAATCAGGGGCGTCAAAATGAAGAGCGTGAAGATGGGAAGCGAAATTACGATGAGTGTTGCGATCAGTAAGACCGAGTAATTCGCCATGAGTTTTCGCTTGAGGCTCCCGTATTGTAGTCGTGGTCCAAGTGGAGTCAAGGATAACGAATCGTAGCGTTTAGAACAGACTCTGCTGAAAGGACCAACCGCTCTGCGGGATGTTCTTCGACTGCACCAGAACCCGCATCTCGTCGCCGATCCCGGCCGGCAACACCAGACGCCGCGCCGCGTCACGCTCGTCGGCAAGTGCCGCCAGTGATTCGACCTCGGCAGGGCCGACATCGCCGGCCGGCATGAAGAGAGGATGTCCGGTGATCCCGATGCTGAGCAGGAATCTGGCCTGCCGGGTGAAAGTAAGCGTCTCGAGTCCAGCCCTCTCCCCCGACTCGATGAGATCGGAGAAGTTGATATGGCAGGTCAGGTCCTGCTGTCCCGGTTCGGCCAGGAGCTCACGCCCGACCTGATGACGGCGGTAGGTCGCCGCGGTACCGAAACGCCGCACCCGCGGATCGAACAGCTTCGAGGATTCATATCCGTAGTCGAAGGTAACGATCATGGCTCGCTCAACCCGCTTGCAAAGCGCCGAGTAGTAAGGGCCCCAATCCAGCGAGATGTCGGCAAACTGTCCCTCCTCCAGATGGATCTCTCGCTCTTCGAGATAGTCGACATACGGTTGCGGTGCGCTCCGCTCACACCACTCTCTACCCTCTGCCGTCTCGGTGACCCACAACTCTGAGAGTGAGCCTCCCCTGTTCACCAGCCGCGCGAAAGGAAAGGCATCAAAGAGCTCATTACTAATGATGAGAAGCGGGACGTCGCCAGGGACGGCCGAAAAATCCTCGAGAAATCGAACCGCGGTCTCCTCTCGGTTCACATCTCGAAGAGTCCGATCCACTCCAAAAAGAAGGGGCTGAGGCAGCTCGGGAAGGGCCAGGAAGTTCTCAATCTGACGGATGAGCCCGCCATCGCCGCAGCCGATGTCCACTATTCCGTACACCCCGTCGCCTATCCGCACCAAAAACTCGCGATACAGCTGAGCTAGCGCGAAGCCGAAAGCGGGCGAAATGAGGTGCGAAGTCGCGTAATCGGTGCCTCGTTTCCGGCCATCGCGAAGGGCTGAATAGTACCCATTGGAAGGGTCATAGAGCGCCTTCTCCACAAAATCACGAAACGATAAGTCTTTATTTTGCATGATCATAGCGAGTAACTTCTTCCAAGTTCACCGAACTGGCGTGCGCACGGCCCGACACATCCAGACCGGCCGGAAAGCCCCGGATGAGCCCGCCTTTGCAATGTGGTGGCATCCCCGTTGCGATAAGAGAAGCATGCAAGGACGAATGATCCAGAGTCAGATGGCTCAATCCTTAGGAGGAAATCACATGAAACGATTCATCGCAACTTTTCTTACCCTCACCCTCGCCGTTCCCGTATTCGCAGGTGATGTGGCGACCGAGCGAGACAAGACGAAAAAGGGCGCCGTCATCGGTGCCGTTGCTGGCGGAGTCCTGGGTGCAGTCATCGGAAACAACCGTCACGGCGGAAACGCCAAACGTGGCGCGATCATAGGAACGGTTGCTGGTGGTGTGGCCGGCGCGGCGGTGGGTGCCTATATCGACAAGCAGGAGCGCGAGCTTCGTCAGATCAATGGTGTGGAAGTCCAGCGCACGGCTGACGATGAGCTGAACGTGGTAGTGAAGAACGAAGTGCTGTTCGACTACAACTCAGCCGCGTTGCGCGGCGCGTCGAGAGACTCTCTGCGTGAGATGGCCAGAGTCTTTGAGAAGTACAACAACACGACGCTCTCAGTCCAGGGTCACACCGATTCCACGGGATCGGCCAGCTACAATGAGCGCCTGTCCGAGCGCCGCTCAGGCAGCGTCGCCAATTACCTCGAGCAGGTCGGTGTTCGCAGCGGCCGCATCCGCACTGTCGGCTACGGCGAGTCCGACCCCCGCGCCTCGAATGCTAGCGCCCGCGGCCGCCAGCTCAATCGCCGCGTGGAGATTCACGTGAAGGCCAACGCAGCATAACGATTCAAGCATCAGAACAAAGGCGCTCCCCGGGGGCGCCTTTTGTCTTTTGGACTGAAAGTTGCGAAGCGCTGTCTTAACAAGTCGTACGACTCTGCGGTTGCGGGCAGTCTGCGTGTAGCAGTCAGCCGACCCGCAACAACGATACAGAATGGAGGTTTCATGATCCGTAAACTCGCAGTATCAGGTCTCATTCTCTTAGTCTCCGCTTGCGCAACCGACCCCAACATGCGCGCAAAACGTGGTGCAGCCGTCGGCGCGGCAGCAGGCGCAGTCGCGGGAGCGATCGTCGGAAATCAGTCGGGCAACCCGGAGACGGGCGCCGTGGTTGGTGCAGCAGCCGGCGCAGCCATCGGCGGCACTGTCGGACATCGTATGGATCAGCAACAGCGAGAGCTCCAGCAGATCCAGGGCGTGGAGGTGAATCGCACCGCCAATGACGAGCTCAACGTAGTTTTGAAGAATGATGTGCTCTTCGACACCGGCTCCTATGCCCTACGCTCTGAATCACGCTCGACTCTGTCGGAGATGGGTCGCGTCTTCAACCGCTACTCCGATTCAACCATCACCGTCGAAGGGCATACCGACTCGGTCGGTTCCGACGACATGAACCAGACCCTCTCGGAGCGTCGTGCCAGCTCGGTTCGGAGCTACCTCGTCAACGAAGGTGTTCCCTCCTCGCGAATCATCGCTCACGGATACGGAGAGACACAGCCGAAGGCGTCCAACAACACGCCGGAAGGCCGTCAGCTCAACCGCCGCGTCGAGATCCACGTGAAAGCGAACCAGGGGTAAATCGGAGTGCGTAGACCGCGCGGCGCGGCATACCTGGCTTCGCATTGCCAACAGGGTGTCGGCTACACCGCGAATCAGGCAGCCGTTGCTTTTGTAGGGCCGCATGGCATGCGGCCGGTACCTGCCCCTGCCATTCATGGCGCACCTCCTCAACGAAGAAACCCCGGCTCGCGCCGGGGTTTCTTGTTTTGCGCGTAAGACAGTGTTTACTTCGCGTCGTCGGTGAATGCGCATCCCGTAGAACGAACGGTGCACGAAGAACATCGAGATCACGAAGAACACCACCGACAGCATATCGGGGGGAATCGGGGGTCACACAGGTACGACT
The DNA here is from genome assembly GCA_035544835.1 of Thermoanaerobaculia bacterium. Lineage (GTDB taxonomy): Bacteria > Acidobacteriota > Thermoanaerobaculia > Gp7-AA8 > Gp7-AA8 > DASZZV01. The sequence continues at coordinate 6,686 of DASZZV010000208.1, read as the reverse complement.
CCTTTTGGGCCGAGATGCGACTTGAAGTTCGTGCGGAAAAGATTCCCTCGCTAAGTTCGGACCAGCGGCCCGCGAAGGCGGCGGGCGCCCCAAAGCGCTCGGACGATCACTTCCTCTTCGTCGAAGGTGTAGTAGAGATGGCAGGCGATTTTACGAAGGTAAAGACGGCGAAGACCAGCAACGCCGGAATGAGTGTAGGACGTGCCAGCTCCGGGTAGCACTGCCAGGATTCGGAGGGCCTCTTCAAAATCGGTTGCGAAAACCTCCGTGTGGACTCGGTTCTCAAACCACCAGAGCTTCTCCTGTTTGACGTGTCTCCGCGCCGTCGCCGTGAATCGAACGCGACGCCTCAATGCGACCTGAGGTCCTTCAGAATCTCTTCATCTTCCACGAGCCGACCAGCTGCGACATCAGCGTCGGATTCACGCAGAACTTTGTGGAGCGCCGCGCGGTCGGTTTCATCGAGCCAATCGCCCGGGTCAAGCGGCAAAAGTTCCAGTTCAGTACCCTCGGGTAAATCCGTCGGCTCGTCAACGACCAGTCGTCCCGCCCGGACGCGCGCCTTGATGGTCATGAGGAAAAGCGTAACACCTGGAGAGCCGCCTCAACAAGCATTTACAGCCGACGAAGGCGCGCCGGGCGATCGAAACGGCTGGGGCCAGACCTTGATTTTTCTTTCAACGGCGCGCGGGAGCACGCAGGCGGATCACCGTAGAGGACTGACAGTACGCAGCACAACGAAAAACCCCGGCTCGCGCCGGGGTTTTCTGTTTATACCGTTGGATTCCTTTACTTCGCGTCGTCGGAGTGAATACGCATCCCGTAGAACGAGCGGTGCACGAAGAACATCGAGATCACGAAGAAAACCACCGACAGCACCAGCGTTAGATTCCGCTGGCCGTTCCTGGCCATCTCGACCGCCAGCTCGACGGCCAAAAGACCGAAGAGTGTCGTGAACTTGATGATGGGGTTCATGGCCACGGACGACGTGTCCTTGAAAGGATCGCCGACCGTGTCGCCCACGACGCAGGCGGCGTGAAGCGGCGTGCCCTTTTCCTTGAGCTCGACTTCGACGATCTTCTTGGCGTTGTCCCAGGCACCACCGGCGTTAGCCATGAAGATGGCCTGATACAGACCGAACAGAGCGATGGAGATCAGATAGCCGATAAAGAAGAACGGCTCGAAGCAGGCAAAGGCCAGCGTGGAGAAGAACACGGTCAGGAAGATGTTGAACATTCCCTTCTGGGCGTACTGCGTACAGATTGCGACGACTTTCTTGCTGTCTTCGACTGAGGCCTTGGTGGCGCCGCTGTCGAGGTTCATATTCTTCTTGATGAATTCGACGGCGCGATAGGCGCCCGTCGAGACGGCCTGCATGGAAGCGCCGGTAAACCAGTAGATCACCGCGCCACCGAGGACCAGCCCGAGAAGAAACTGCGGGTGCATCAACGACAGCTTCTCCATGTTGATGGTGAGCTTCTGGGTGAGGATGACGATGATCGAGAAGATCATCGTGGTGGAACCGACGACGGCCGTTCCGATGAGCACCGGTTTGGCCGTGGCCTTGAACGTATTGCCGGCGCCGTCGTTGGCCTCGAGATACTGCTTGCCCTTCTCGAAGTTCGGCGTGAATCCGAATTCCTTGTTCACCTCTTCGGCGATGTTCGGCAGTGCCTCGATCGTCGACAACTCGAACACCGACTGGGCGTTGTCGGTGACCGGGCCGTAAGAATCGACGGCGATCGTGACCGGGCCCATCCCGAGAAATCCGAAGGCCACCAGACCGAAAGCGAAGATGGCCGGAGCAATCATGATGTCGAGGGGAAACATGCCGCTGATCCAGGCAGCGATGCCCATCAGAAAAACAATTGTGATTCCCATCCAGTAAGCACTGAAATTACCAGCCACGAGACCCGACAGAACGTTGAGCGAAGCGCCACCCTCGCGGGAGGCGATGACGACTTCCTTGACGTGGCCGGACTCGGTCGAGGTGAACACCTTGACCAGCTCCGGGATGATGGCGCCGGCCAGCGTGCCGCAGGTGATGATCGTGGAGAGCTTCCACCATAGTGATGGGTCGCCGGCCAGATCGGGAATGAGGAGCTTCGAGACCGAGTAGGTCACGGCCACGGAGATCAGTGAGGTCAGCCACACCAGCGACGTCAGCGGCGCTTCGAAGTTCATCACGTCAACGTCGAGGTACCTGGCGCGGGCGATCGCTTCGTTGATGAAGTAGGAGACGGCCGAGGTGACGACCATCAGGATGCGCATGGCGAAGATCCAGACCAGCAGCTTGACCTGCGTCTCCGGCTGCGGCACGGCCAGAAGAATGAAGGTGATGAGGGCGACGCCCGTGACACCGTAGGTCTCGAAGCCGTCCGCGGTCGGACCGACCGAGTCACCGGCGTTGTCCCCCGTGCAGTCGGCGATGACACCCGGGTTGCGGGCGTCATCTTCCTTGATGTCGAAGACGATCTTCATCAGATCGGATCCGATGTCGGCGATCTTGGTGAAGATGCCACCGGCGATCCGAAGGGCCGCGGCGCAGAGCGACTCACCAATGGCGAAGCCGATGAAGCAGGGACCGGCGTAATCGCGCGGCACGAAGAGCAGAATCGCCAGCATGAGCATCAGCTCGATGGAGATGAGCAGCATGCCGATCGACATACCGGCCTTGATAGGAATGGCGTACGTCGGAAACGGCTTTCCCCGCAGTGAGGCGAAGGCTGAGCGCGAGTTGGCGAAGGTGTTGACGCGGATTCCGAACCAGGCCACTCCATAGCTGCCGGCGATGCCGACGAGGCTGAAGGCCAGAATCATGACCACGCGGCCGACGGCGAAGTGACGCAGCCAGCCGAAATAGAAGACCATGATCGCGCCGATCATCAACTCGAGCCGGAGAATGAACTTGCCCTGCGTGACCATGTAGGTCTTGCAGGTCTCGTAGATCAGCTCAGAGATCTCGCGCATCGAGCTGTGTACCGGCAGGTTCTTCAGCTGTCCGTACATCACGAAACCGAAGAGCAGCCCGAGTGCACAGATGAAGAGGCCGCCCATGAGCAGCGAGCGGCCGTTCATACCGAGGAACTGAACTGAGCTCAGATCCGGGAGGATCAGGTCGGCCTCTCCTCCGCCACCGGCGTGGGCCGGAGCGGCGGCCTGAGTCTCCGTGGCCGTTCGGCTGGCGGGGGTGGTTTTGGCCATCAAGCCGCCGGTGACTGCGAGCATGAGCGCCGCAGCGATCAGGGCGTAAACAACTCCCCGCGAGAAACGGGTAAAACGAAGCATAAATCCTCCAATCAGCATGAACGCCCGAATCGGTTTGATTCAAGAATCCGATCTTCCCCACCGAGCCGGTGCCGGCCTGACGAACTGCAATGATGTTCCTTGAGCGTGCCGGGACCGGATGGTCGCGACTCCGCTTCGGCGAGAAGCGGGACGGCAGACCAGTAGCGGGCCACCGTCCTCTTGGGCCGGCGGATTCTAGCCGATTCGATGCGAATTGTCTCGCTTTTAACAGCGTTTCGTCGCGAGGAGGCTGCTATCCGCTTCCCTTTAAGAAACCTCGGAAGAAACCGTGTGAGAAATGTGAGCTAGTATGAGTCGCTTTTCATTTCGTCCACTCACACCAAAACTGGAGGAACCTCTATGCACCCTCTCAAGATTCTGACAAATGTCGGCGTTGCTCTGCTCATCGCCGCGGGCAGCCTGACTCTCGATGCCGCCACCACCACCACGAAGAGCGTAGCGGCAAAGAAAAGCGCTACAGCGAAAGTGGCAGCACCGGCCGCGGCAAAGCCGGTCCGGGTCACAAGCGTCGAGGGAATCACCGAGTATCAACTCGCCAACGGTCTTCGCGTGCTCCTGTTTCCCGATCCCTCCAAACAGACCATTACCGTCAACATCACGTACCTGGTCGGATCGCGGAACGAGAACTACGGCGAGACCGGAATGGCCCACCTTCTCGAACATCTGCTGTTCAAGGGAACACCGCGTCATCCCAACGTCCCTCAGGAGCTCACTTCTCATGGAGCGCGGCCGAACGGAAGCACCTGGTTCGACCGCACCAACTACTTCGAAACGTTCAAGGCCACCGATGAGAACCTCAACTGGGCTCTGGACCTCGAAGCGGACCGGATGGTGCACTCTTTCATCGCCCGAAAAGATCTCGACAGCGAGATGACGGTGGTCCGCAACGAGTTCGAGCTCGGGGAGAACGATCCGCGAAGCATTCTCGAGGAGCGGGTCCTCTCGACTGCCTATCTGTGGCACAACTATGGGAAGTCGACCATCGGCGCTCGCTCCGACATCGAGAATGTCTCGATCCCGCACCTGCAGAATTTCTGGCGCACGTACTACCAGCCCGACAATGCCGTCCTTCTCGTCGCCGGAAATATCGATGAGGCGAAGACGCTCGGCCTGGTCAACAAGTACTTCGGTCCGACTCCGCGTCCGACCCGGGTGCTGGACAAGACCTATACCGCCGAGCCGACCCAGGATGGGGAGCGTTCGGTGACCCTTCGCCGTGTGGGCGACGTCCAGGAGATTACCGCTCTCTATCATGTCCCCGCCGCGGCCGATCCCGACGGGGCGCCGGTGCAGGTTCTCGTCGAAGTGCTGAGCGATACACCATCCGGACGGCTACACAAGGCCCTGGTGGAGACCAAGAAGGCATCGTCGATCAGCGGTTACATGCAACCGACCCGCGAACCCGGGTTCGTGGCCTTCAACGCCGAGGTGCGACAGGATGCCTCGCTCGACGATGCGCGCAACACCATGTTGCAGACCATCGACGCTATGACCACCACCCCGGCCACGCAGGAAGAAGTCGAACGGGCCAAGACCGGAATCCTCAAGAATGTCGACCTGGTGTTGAATCAGTCCGATCGGCTGGGATTGGCCATGAGCGAATCGATCGCCGCCGGCGACTGGCGCCTTTTCTTTCTCGACCGCGATCGCGTCCGCAAGGTCACAGCGGCCGACGTTCAGCGCGTGGCCGGAGCCTACCTGAAGCCGTCGAATCGTACCGTTGGTCTCTTCATCCCAACGTCCAAACCAGAACGCTCCGAGATTCCGCCGACTCCGGACGTCATGGCCATGGTCAAGGACTACAAAGGCGAGGCGGTAATGGCGCAGGGGGAAACCTTCGATCCCTCGCCGGCCAACATCGAGGCACGGACGACGCGCTCGAAACTGCCCAGCGGCCTCAAGATCGCTCTCCTGCCGAAGAAAACCCGCGGCGGAACCGTCGTTGCCAACATGACCCTGCGTTATGGCGATGAGAAGAGCCTGATGAATCGCTCTACCGCCGCCGATCTCGCCGCTTCCATGCTGACCCGTGGAACGTCGAAGCACACCCGCCAGCAGATCAAGGACGAATTCGACCGTCTCAAGGCGCGCGTGAATGTGAGCGGCGGACCGACTCAGGTCAACGTCTCCATCGAAACCGTTCGCGAAAATCTTCCGGCAGTCATGAAGCTCGTCGCCGAGGTCCTGCGCGATCCGATCTTCCCCGCCAGCGAGCTCGATCAGCTAAAACAGGAAGAGCTCGCCCAGATCGAACAGCAGAAGAGCGATCCTCAGGCCATGGCCTCAGTCGCGTTCGGCCGTCACACAACTCGTTATCCGAAGGGCGACGTGCGCTATGTCTCCACACCGGACGAAGACGTGACCGATGTGAAGACGGCGACTCTCGAGGAAATGAAGAAGTTCTATTCCGATTTCTACGGCGCCTCGAATGGGGAGCTGGCTGTCGTCGGCGATTTCGATCCCAAAGAAGTCTCTTCCCTCGCCGCTGACCTCTTCGGAAACTGGAAGAGTCCGCAGCCGTTCACGAGGGTGGCGCGCCAGTACCAGGAAGTGCCGATGCTGAATCAATCGCTGGAAGCTCCGGACAAGGCGAATGCATTTTTCCTGGCCGGCATGAATCTCAACCTCCGCGATGATGATCCCGACTACCCGGCCCTGGTCCTGGGCAACTACATGCTGGGTGGCGGCTTCCTCAATTCCCGACTGGCCACACGAATCCGCCAGAAGGAAGGTCTCAGCTACGGTGTCGGCTCACAGTTCAACGCCAGTCCGCTCGACAAGAACGGCTCCTTTGTGACCTTCGCCATTTACGCTCCGCAGAATGTCACCAAGCTCGAGGCGGCCTTCAAAGAAGAGATCGCCCGGGCCCTCAAGGATGGCTTCGCCGAGCAGGAAATCGCTGAAGCGAAGTCGGGCTATCTGCAGTCGCGGCAGGTTTCCCGCGCGCAGGACGGAGGGCTGGCCAGAACTCTGGCGGCGGATCTTTTCCTGGCGCGAACGCTTGCCTGGGATGCCGACATCGAGAAGAAGATCGGCGCCCTCACCGCCGACCAGATCACGGCTGCAATGCGGCGTCACCTCGACGCATCGAAGATCAACATCATCAAGGCAGGGGACTTCAAAAAAGCGATCCCCGCCCCGGCAGCACCCGTAAAGTAGGTCGGATATTTCATCACCAAACGAAAGGGCGGACCCGAGTCCGCCCTTTCGTTTGCCCAGGACGAAGTCCTGGGAATGCACCGGGCGGAGCCCGGTGTGTGAGGCCCGGAGGGCCGCGGAGCTGGTAGCCAGTGGTGAGCGAAGCGAACCACTGGAAGACGTCACGAATCAATCATTTGCTTGAAGTTTCACCGAGCCCCGGCAGGGGCGAAAGCCGC
>DASZZV010000207.1:0-59896 GCA_035544835.1 Thermoanaerobaculia bacterium | reverse complement strand
CGGCTTTCGCCCCTGCCGGGGCTCGGTGAAACTTCAAGCAAATGATTGATTCGTGACGTCTTCCAGTGGTTCGCTTCGCTCACCACTGGCTACCAGCTCCGCGGCCCTCCGGGCCTCACACACCGGGCTCCGCCCGGTGCTCCCAGGACTTCGTCCTGGGCTATTCTCAAACGCCCCCGGGGCTGGTCCTAAACCCTCGTTCCCGCGATCTGGCCTCTGTAGATATCCTCGAGAATCTGCCGCAGGTCGTACTTGAATTCCCAGTCTGGGAAATGGCGCCTGAACTTGGCCACGTCCGAGATATACCAGATGTGATCCCCTGATCGATTGTTGTCGTCGTAGTCGTAATTCATCGTGCGCCCGGAGATCTCTTCGCAAAGGGCAATGGCCTCGAGAACCGAGCAGTTGCTGTGTCTCGATCCGCCGATGTTATAGACCTCACCACCGGCGCGCGGGCTTCGGAAGAAGTGATCGAAGGCGCTCACGAGGTCCACGCTGTGGATGTTGTCCCTGACCTGCTTCCCGCGGTAACCGAAGATCGTATACGGTTCTCCCGAGATACAGCATTTCATCAGATACGCGAGAAACCCGTGCAGCTTCGCCGCAGAGTGCGCCGGGCCGGTCAGGCATCCTCCTCGAAAGACGACCGTCTTCATCCCGAAATAACGCCCGTATTCCTGAACCATCAGATCTGCAGCAACTTTCGACACTCCGAACAAAGAGTGTTTTGACTGATCGATGGACATGGTCTCGTCGATTCCGTTCACATAAGGGTGAGAGGAGTCGATCTCCCATCGGGTCTCCGTTTCGAGCAGCGGGAGGTGATTGGGCTGGTCTCCATAGACTTTATTGGTCGAGGTAAAGATGAAGGGAATGTCCGGCCGGTAACGTCGCGTGGCCTCGAGAAGAGCCAGCGTCCCATTGGCATTGACGGTGAAGTCGACCTCGGGATTGGTCGCCGCCCAGTCGTGAGAAGGCTGCGCGGCTGCGTGAATGACCAGAGCGAGGGAAGACTCATACTGTTCGAAGATGCGGGCGATTGCATCGCGATCGCGGACATCCGTATGGAAGTGGACGTAATGGTCTTTATATTTTTCTTTCAGGAGCGCCGCGTTCCAGGACGTGGACGCGGAGTCGCCGAAGAAGAACGATCGCATGTCATTGTCGATCCCGACGACACGGTGACCCTGCCGGGCGAAGAAGTGAACCGACTGCGATCCGATCAAACCCGCCGAGCCGGTCACGAGAATCGTTGCCATGGCCAACTATCTTAGCCCCTCGCTTATACTTCCCGACCATGCCCGAAACCTCGTTTGTCCGCGATGTGGCAATCATCGGTGGCGCTGGACACGTCGGTCTTCCTCTGGCCCTGATGTTCGCGGACGTCGGTCTCCAGACGGTCATTTATGACACCAATAAGGAGACTGTCGAAACGATCCGGAGCGGCCGGATGCCGTTCAGCGAGGAGGGCGGCCAGCAGACGCTGGAACGGGTACGTGCCGGCGGTTTTCTCGCCGTGGAAAGCTCACCCGATCTCATCGCCGAATGCGAGTTCCTCGTGCTCGTGATCGGAACCCCGGTAGATGAACATCTGAACCCGAGGTTCAGCGCCATCGAGAAGGCTCTCGATGCCTGCACGGAGTACCTTCGCGATGGCCAGACGCTGATTCTGCGGAGCACTGTCTTCCCAGGGATCTCCGAGCACATCCAACAGCACTTCCGCAAAAGAGGTCTCGCCATCGGTGTCGCCTTCTGCCCGGAACGGGTAACCCAGGGTCATAGCCTCCGGGAGTTTCGGGAGATTCCGCAGATCATCAGCGCCTTTGATCCTTCGACGCTGGCTCGCGTTCGCGCGCTCTTCGGTCGATTCATCGGCGACCTCATCGAGATGTCTCCGATGGAGGCCGAGCTGTGCAAACTGATGAACAACGCCTGGCGCTACATTCAGTTCGCGATCGTGAATCAGTTCTACATGATCGCCACCCAGCACGCTCTCGATTTCGACAAAATCCTTCACGGATGCCGCTTCAAATATCCTCGCATGTCCGACGCGCCCGGGCCCGGCTTTGCAGCAGGACCATGTCTCGTGAAAGACACCATGCAGCTCGCCGCCTTCAGCCAGAATCATTTCGTCCTCGGCCATTCGGCGATGCTGATCAACGAAGGGCTTCCATCCCATCTCGTCGAAATGACCGGGAGACAGGTCGATCTCTCGGACAAGACCGTCGGAATTCTGGGAATGGCTTTCAAGGCCGAGAGCGATGACCCGCGCGACTCGCTCAGCTACAAGCTCCGCAAGCTCCTTCTACTTGCCTCCGACCGGGTGCTGTGCAGCGATCCGTACGTGAAGGACAACTCGTTCGTCTCCATCGAAGAGCTCGTGGCATCGAGCGATGTCGTTTTCATCGGGGCCCCTCACCGTGCTTACCGGCAACTGCGGCTGAGACCCGGAAAGATACTCGTCGACGTCTGGAGCTGCGTCGAGGTCGAGCCGCAAGAGCCGCTCGCCGCCGCTGCCGGAAGCTCGAAAACAGAGGGCGACTGAGTCTTCATGCGAGCCCCGATCATCTCCGCCAACATTCGACTGAGGAATCCCGATCTGCTGACCGTAGGAGAGGGCTCGGTCATCGACGACTTCTGTTACTTGTCCAGCCGCGTCGTGGTCGGCCGATACAGCCACATCGCCTCGGGTTGCAGCATCGCCGGTGGTCCGTCCGTTCAGTTCACGCTCGGTGATTTCAGCAGCCTCTCCTCAGGTGTGAAGATCTGGTGCGGCAGCGACGATTTCAAGCGCGATCTGATCACGATCATCCCGCCGGACTTCCCTCCGATCAAAGAGAACTTCCTCGCCGGCGACGTCATCATGGGGCGACTCACGGCGGTCGGTGCGAACAGCGTGGTCATGCCGGGTAACGAGATACCCGAGGGATCTGTGGTCGGCGCGCTCAGCTACGTTCCTCCGGCCTTCGTGTTCGAGCCCTGGTCTGTCTATGCCGGTACACCGATCCGGCTGGTGAGCCGCCGCGATCGCGACTCGGTGCTCAGACAACTCGATCGATTCGAAAAGGAGCTGGAGCTCGCGGATCGCTGATGACCTCGATTCAATATCCATTCTGGAAGCCCGAGGTCGGAGCTCTCGAGCTCGGCCTCGTGGAGGCGGTGCTCGACTCCGCATTTCTGAACGACGGCGATATAACGCAGGAGTTCGAGCTGCGTCTCGCCGAACGTCTCGGGGCCAGGCATGTAGTGGCCGTCACCAGCGGCACGGCGGCCATCACCCTTGCACTCATGGCCGCCGGGGTCGGCCCGGGTCACGAGGTACTGGTGCCGGACATCACGTTCATCGCAACCGCCAATGCCGTGACCCTGGCCGGAGCGAAGCCTGTTCTCGTCGATGTCGATCCGGCCACCCTCATGATCGATGTCGAATCGGCGCAGCGACAGGTTACAGGCCGTTGTCGCGCGGTCATCCCGGTGCATCTCAGCGGCCGCCCGGCCGATCTGCCCGGGGTGCAGACCATGGCGGCTCAGCACGGCCTGGTCGTGATCGAAGATGCGGCGGAGGGCTTTCTATCGAGGTCGGGTCCGAGATTTCTTGGTACTCATGGACAGGCGGGCTGCTTTTCGTTCTCGCCGAACAAGACCATCATGACCGGTCAGGGAGGCGCCATCGCCACCGACGATGACGATCTCCACTATCGTTTGCGAGAGCTCAAGGATCAGGGGCGCCCAGCGCGCGGCACCGGCGGGGCCGATCTTCACGTCGCCATTGGATACAACTTCAAGCTGACGAATCTTCAGGCCGCCGTTGGCCTGGCGCAACTGAGCTATGTCGATGCTCGCGTGGATCGCTTGAGAGACATCTACCGCGAGTATTGTCATCATCTGCGAGGTGTAACCCAGATCCGGATCTTCGATGTACGCCCCGAGGAGGGTCAGACGCCGCAGTGGGTCGATGTCATCGCCGAGCGTCGCGACGAGCTGGAGGCCTTTCTTCTGAGCCGTGGAGCGCAGTGCCGAAAGTTCTGGTTTCCGCTACACACTCAAGCCCCGTATCTCGCCGCTCCGGATCGGTTCCCGGTCAGCAGCGTGGAGGGCCCGAGGGCGCTGTGGCTTCCGTCGGCATTTCAGTTGTCCTCTTCCGACATCGAGACCATCTCACGATGGATTCGCGAATTTTACGAGGCCACCTGAGCGGGCATGACTGAACTGTCGATCCTCCTGCCCGTTCGCGATGAGACGCTGAATCTCAAACTCATGTTGAAGATCCTCAATGCAGTGCTGGAGATTCCTCACGAAGTATTGGTCGTCCATGACAGCCCCAACGACCTCAGCATCCCCGTCGTCGATGAGATCGCGGCCCGATTCCCGAATGTCCGGCGCATTCACAACACCGTTGGCCGCGGAGTGATCAACGCACTCCGGGCCGGCGTCGCCGAAGCACAGGGGCGGTATGTGCTGATTTTCGCCGCCGACGAAGTGGGACCAGTGCTGGCCATCGAAGACATGCTGGTGTTGATGAACCAAGGATGCGATCTGGTCAGCTGTACCCGTTACGCGCATGGAGGCCGGCGTCTCGGCGGGTCGTGGATCGGCGGTGTTCTCTCTCTCCTGGCCAACCGCCTGCTTCACCGCCTGGCCTACTGCGCATTGAGTGACGCAACCACCGGAATCAAGATGTTTCGACGGAGCCTCTTCGAAGAGCTGCACCTGGAGGCGCGTCCCATCGGGTGGGCGGTAACATTCGAGATGGCCATCAAGGCACAGTTGAAAGGGGCTCGGCTCGGTGAGGTCCCGATCGTCTCGATCGATCGACTCTATGGTGGTCAATCGACCTTTCGTATCGGGCCATGGGTTGGCGAGTACTTGCGTTGGTTCCTATGGGGAGCGATGCGTCTGCGGGCGGCGGTGCGACAGAATGGAAAACCTGAGGTCTCTGTGCGAATCCCGATGACCACTTTGATTCGATGAGGTACTTGTGAGCAGACGCTATCTCGTCACCGGCGGCACGGGCTTCATGGGAAGCGCTCTGGTAAAGCGACTGCTGACCGAGGGGCATGGTGTAAGGGTTCTTGATAACGGCTCACGCGGAAAAGCAGGTCGATTACGAGAGGTGATCCAGGACGTCGAGTTCGTCGAGGGCGACATCCGGGACCTCGACATCGTGGTTCGTTCGACGAAAAATATCGACTCGATCTGCCACCTCGCCTACGTGAACGGCACCGAGTTCTTCTACAGTCGTCCCGAGCTTGTCCTTGACGTGGCTGTTCGCGGCATGTCCAACGTGCTGGCGGCCGGAATCAAGAGCGGCGTCGGTGAGATCATTCTCGCCTCCAGTTCCGAGGTGTACCAGACACCGGCGATCATTCCGACACCAGAAGATGTCCCCCTGTCGGTTCCGGACCTGATGAATCCCCGCTATTCCTATGGCGGTGGAAAAATCATTTCCGAGCTCATGGCCATCAACTTTGGCCGCAAGCATTTCGAGCGCGTCGTCATTTTCCGCCCTCATAACGTTTATGGGCCGGACATGGGAAGTGAGCACGTGATCCCTCAACTGGCGCTGCGCATTGCCGGCCTCCTCTCGCAAGGAAACTCTCCAGTCCCTCTTCGCATTCAGGGCACCGGCCAGGAAACCCGCGCCTTCGTTTACATCGACGACCTGGTCGACGGGCTGATGCGGGTGATCGAGCAAGCACCGCATCTCTCGATCTACAACATCGGAACAGACCAGGAAGTCTCCATCGCCCGGCTGGCCCATGAAATCGCGGCAGTGGCCGGCATCGAGATCGAACTGCAGCCCGGGGAGCTTCAGCCTGGCAGTACCCTTCGCCGCTGCCCCGATATTTCTAAACTGCGCGCGCTCGGCTACACTCCGCGCGTCAGCCTGCAGAGCGGATTGAGGCCTACCGTCGAGTGGTATCTCGACTCGACTCGGACCGCGCCTGGCTAGCCAGGAGAGAGCGATGAGCGACGGGAAGAGGGTCGCTGCCGGAACGGGCGGCAGCGTGGCAGTGCGAAATTGTCAGGTCTGCGGATCCGACCGGCTCGAGCCCGTCATTTTCATCGGCTATCTTCCTCCGGTCAATGCGATGCTGCCGGTCGGAAGCATTCCCGAGGAGCAGCCGGCTTATCCAGCACAGATGCTTCGCTGCAGCGCCTGCACGCTCGTCCAGCTCGGCCTGATCGTCGACCCCCAAATCCTGTTTCCACCGAGCTATCCATACACCAGCGGGACGACCAGTATCCTTCGAGAAAATTTCGCAGAGCTCTCACGCGAGGTCATGGCACTCTACCCTCTCGCAAAGCAGGACCTCGTCGTCGACATCGGCTCCAACGACGGGACGCTCCTCAGTAACTTCGCAGCTCTCGGAAATCCTGTATTCGGAATCGAGCCGACCAACGCCGGAAAACTCGCCAACGAGCGCGGCATCGAAACGACGATTTCCTTCTTTAATGACCTGGCCGCGGCCGACACCTTAAAGCGCAAAGGAAAAGCTCGCATCGTCACGGCAACAAATGTCTTCGCCCACATCGAGGGGATTCACGGAATCGTCGACGCCATTCTGACCATGCTGCATGACGACGGAATCTTCATCAGCGAATCTCATTACCTACTCTCTCTGGTGGAGACCCTGCAGTACGACACGATCTACCACGAGCACTTGCGGTACTACGCGCTTGGAAGCCTGCGCCATCTCCTGGCCATGCATGATCTCGAGGTGATTCACGCACGACGGATTCCCACACACGGCGGTTCGATTCGCGTGTATGCCGCGAGGAAGGGACGCTATCCCGTGCAGTCCTCGGTCGACAAGATCCTGAAACAGGAATCTGACGAGCTGACGCCAGCGCGGCTGGCAGCATTCCGACAGGCCGTCGTGCAGACAAAACTCGACCTTCACGCACTGTTGGGCAGTATCAAGAAGCAAGGCGGACGAGTGTTCGGAATCGGCGCCCCTTCGCGAGCAAGTACCCTCATCAACTACGTGGGGCTGGACGACGGCATTCTCGACTGCGTTCTGGAGATCCAGGGCTCCTACAAAATCGGCAAGTACATCCCCGGAACCCTCGTGCCGGTCGTGGATGAATCACTCCTGTTCAGCGAACAACCCGACTACGCACTTCTATTGTCGTGGCATATTGCGGACGAGCTGATCCCGAAGCTCCGGGCACGGGGATTCAAAGGCAGATTCATCGTGCCCCTCCCCGTCCCGCGCATCATTTCCGGAGAGTAGGTGACGATCGGCGAAGCAGCCCTGACCGGCGAGATGGCGAAGCCAATGCCGGCGGATCGCTTCAGGCCTTCGCCAGGCTCAGTTCTGACAGCCATTCCAGCGGGGATGATCCTTTTACTGATCGTCTTTTTCGCAGTCGATGTCCCGTTCATGGACGATTGGGCGATCGTTCCTTTGATGAGATCGATTCAGATGCATACCGCGCATCTTTCCGATCTGACCGGCCAGCAGAACGAGCATCGCTATCCGGTTCCCAAGCTCGTCCTGACGGTCGTCGCTCTGGCTTCCCACTGGAACCTCCGACTGCAGCTCGTGATCAATTTCTTGCTCGCTGTGGCGACGTTCCTTATCTTCCTGAAGATCGCCCGCCGGTCCAGACTCCCGGCCTCCCTGGCAACGACCGCGAACGTCGCTTCGGCAATCTTCTTTTTCTCTTTACGCCAGTATGAGAACTGGATCTGGGGCATCGCTCTGGTCTGGTTCGCCGTCAACTTCTTTTTCGCGGCCGCGCTCTATCTGCTTAGCCGGGAGACGTCCTCTTCGACGCGCGACGTCCTTCTGGCAGGCCTGATGTGCGCGTGCGCCACGTTCTCAGGAGCCCATGGCGCTTTCACCTGGCTGGCTCTGCTGCCGCTGTTGTTTTCGCTCCGATTCACATCGGCGCGATGGCGTCTGATCGCCCTCTGGCTGGCCATGGCCGCGGCCTGCGGCGCGGCCTATCTGTCGGGACTCAGCCGGGAGAACAATCCGATTCCCTCTCCCCGTGCAGCAGCGTCTTTTTTCCTCACTCTGATCGGAAACGGTGTAACCGGCGATCCCGTGCAAGCCGCCATCGCCGGATTTGCTCTGGTCGCGGCAGTCATCCTGGCTCTTGCGATCACCATTCGTAAACGAGAGCAGTCGGTACTGCCGTGGCTGGTTACCACGGCGTTCGTGTTTCTCTTCGCGGCGGCAGTTACGTATGGTCGCGGCTTTCGCGGGCTGGAAGCGGCCACCGCATCCCGATACGCTGCCGTGTCGTCACTCCTCCTCGTGGCTTTGAGTCAGATCGGAGCGATTCTGCTGCGCGAAGCAAGACGACCCCTGCGAGTCATGATGGCGATCCTGATTCTCCCGGCCGGGACCCTCTTAGCCTCCACGCGCGGCCTTCTGGAACTGACCAGGGGACTCACGGAGAAACGCGTCGCCGGCAAACAGTGTGTCTCACTCATTCACTACCTTCCCAGCCCCGCGGCCGACCACTGCTTTGAACTGCTTCTTCCGGACGACAAAGCGACCGGGCTCTATGGACTCACGGCGAACCTCGAACAAATGAATGTGCGACGAGCGCAGAACGTTGCCTTCGCCGGGACGGAGAGTCGCACGCAGAACAGGATGCCGAAGGCGGCATTCTCCGCGGCGGCAATCCGGATTCGCGGTTCGGTAAGCGATCGTTCCATCCCCATCCTTTTCGCTCGTTTCGATCAGCGGCAAACATTCTTCGCCACCGCGAGGGTCGATCACGACTCCGGACTGTGGAACCTCGAAATTCGTAGGAGGGAGATCCCCTCAGGCTCGAGATTCGTTTCCTTCTGGAAGTATGAAGAGTCGCGACGAGAGCTCGTTGGGGTGACCCCGCCAATTCCCATCGATCAGGGGCTGTAGAAGGTAACAGGACGGCATCGTTCGATCCTGGCGTGTCAGATCGAAGCCCACGTGCCGAACTCGAGCCTCTTAGCCTTCTCCAGCAGAAATTCGGCGGCGGCGAGATCCTCGGCGGCGAGTCCCAGTGACTTGAAAAGTGTGATCTCCCCTTCCGAGATTCTTCCCTTGTGGGTCCCGATGAGAATCTCACCGATCTCAGCAACGATGTGCCCGGGGCCGATCAGCCCCTCAGCCTCTGCGGAAAGATAGTCGCCCGACTCATTCAGCGTCGACTCGCGGCGATCGACAAAGAGCCGCGATGCCGCCATGGTCGCTCCATCGATTTCCCGAGCGCTCCGCACGCTCGAACCAACGGCATTGATGTGAGCTCCGGGACCGATCCATTCTCTTTTCAGAATCGGGGAGTTGGAACTGGTGGCCGTGACGATGATGTCGGCCCCCTCGAGCGCGGCTCTGATGTCTGCCACGAATGTGCACTCGATCCCCAGCCGGGAGGTGAGCTCCCCGGCGAGCTTTTGTGCTTTTTCCGAACCGCGTGATGCGAGACGAATTCCCTTCAGGGCCCGAACGCTGGCGATGGATTCGGCATGCGCGCGGGCCTGCACTCCTGCTCCAATGATGGTCAGCGTCGTCGATTCCTGACGCGACAAAAGCCTCGTTGCCAGCGCGCTCACGGCGGCGGTCCTGATCGCGGTGATGGCCGCGGCATTGAAGACTCCCAGCAGTTGTCCCGTCTCACCGCTGTGAAGAAGTACGGCACCGAGATGAGAGTCGAGTCCCCTGGCCGGGTTCCCGGGAAACACAGCTACCTCCTTCAACGCGAAGACAGGCTTGTTCCCCGAGCGATACGCAGGCATCAGCCCGAGCACTCCGCTGGCTCCTGGAGGGCGCATTAGCTGCCGGAGGGGATTGTAGACTTCACCGCGCGCGAGGGCGATCAGCGCCGATTCCATTGCCTCGATGCACTCGGCCGGGGTGAGAAGATGATGGACCTGCTCTTCATTGAGCAACAGCACTTTGTCGTTCATCAACGACGAGCTTATGCCCTGCAATTAAGAAATGCACCAGAGCCCGGCAGTCTTACAATCGAGCTCGTTGCAACCAGGCGATCAAGAAGTCGGGATAAAACCGGTCAGACTGCTCTGTACCGTGAGAACCTGCGGAGAGATTCTCACCGTTGATGGGCGGCGGATGATCTGCACGGCGGGTCATTCATTCGACCTCGCCAGAAGCGGCTACTGCAACCTGCTTCAGCCGCAGGACCGCCGCTCCCTCAAACCCGGCGACTCGCGGCTAGCCGTCGAAGCGCGACGACGGTTCCTCGATTCGGGACACGGAACCGCGCTGGCTCGTGACCTCATCGACCTCATAGTCCAGCACCAGCCGTCGGTGACTACTGCCCTGGAGCTGGGATCAGGCGAAGGATTTCATCTCAACCTGATTCGCGAGAGGTTCGACTGCGACGCTCATGGTATCGACCTGTCGGTACCGGCCGCCGAGTTGGCGGCCCGGCGCTACGGCCAGTGCACATGGATCGTGGCAAACGTCGACCACGGCATTCCTTATTCGAGCGAGTCATTCTCGCTCCTGGCCTCGATCACCGGCCCACGCCATGCCACGGAGATGAGCCGCGTCCTGAGTCCGAAGGGTCTTGTGGTAATCGCCGTGCCGGCAGCGGATGATCTGATCGAGCTTCGCGAGATCGTGCTCGGAACCCCGATCCTCCGCGATCGCAGCGGACCGGTCGAAGAATATCTGCGCGACCTCTTTGTGCTCGAAGCGCGGCAAACGATTACCCGGCGCGAACGGCTCTCGCCCGAACTGCTCCGCGACCTCCTGGCAGCGACTTACCGCGGTGCCCGCCAAAGCAGGCGCGAAGCCTCAGATGCTCTCAAGACAATCGACGTCACCACGAGTCGCGACGTCCTTCTGTTCCGGAAGCGTTAGCTCTCAAACTACCTCGGCACAGTCCCTATCTTTGGGGCATCCTCCGGCAGCCCATCAGGACCGGACGTATACTTGGCTTGATGGGCTCCAACACGAATGTCCCGCATCCTGGCGAGACCTGGGATGAGCAGATTCTTCGTTCTATCCCTTCGGGCGTGGACGTCACGCTCCTCGAGGAGCGCCTCGAGCTTTCGCCTACGGAGCGCCTCGAACGAATGATCGCCGTCGTTCGCGCTCTCGACCAGGCACGGAACGAGCCTCGTGATCACCGACTTCCGAACATTGATTGAGTCCTCCGCGGCTCGGCCAGAACGACGCAGGACCTCGACATCTGCTATTCGAGACACCGAGAAAATGTCGGGCGCCTGGCCGCGGCACTGTCGCCCTTCCATCCGACACTGCGTGGCGCACCTCGCGATCTGCCCTTCGTCGCTGACGCCCCGACAATCGCCTCCGGCCTCAACTTTACCTTTGCGACTGACGCCGGCGATATCGACATCCTCGGTGAGATCCAGGGAGTCGGAGATTTCTCCGCCGTTCTCGCCCGTTCCACACGAATGGATGTCTATGACTGCTCGGTCGCCGTACTGGACCTCGAAGGACTAGAAAGTGCGAAACGCTCCGCTGGACGATTGAAGGACGTTCTCGATCTGGCCGAGATCGCACAACTGAGAAAACTGCAGCAGCGTTGACCTGTCCCCCTGTCCTTCAATCAGGAACGAAAGCTCCCCCTGCTCGATCAGTTCTTCCCGCTCCCATTCCGGGTACTCTTTCCTCACTTCGGCGAAAATCGCGGCTGCTTCGGCGTTGCCCGTCACTCGATTTGCGAGGGCCAGAGCGAGGCTGGCCGTGAAGCGATCATGCGCGGCAACGACGGTTACCAGATCACCTTCACCTTCCCTGACGCCTGGATGCCGGCATCGCCGGTGACGAGGGGAAGCCCGAGGGAGAGCGCCGCTGCGCAAAGGAGGCCGTCAAACGGATCTCTGTTGATGCGGATCTCGTCTGCAATGAAGATCTGCTCGGCCGTCAGGTCCAGTGGCTGGTAGGCGGGATATCAGAAACGAGCCAGGACCGAGACCGACGCCGTGTGCGCGTCCCGGGCCGTGTCATAGGCCGCGTCGACCTGGAACCGCTCCCAAGAAAAACCAGCGCCGAGGGAATAGTGATCTTCCTGCGACGCCCGAGGATAGATGAGCGAGGCTGCTCCGCCCTGCAGTGTGTTGACAGGCCCTACGTATTCGAGCGTGTGAGCCGGATCCCGCCACCAACCTGCCCGGAGTGCGATCGGGACCCTGGTGATGATGAAGTACTCGGCGCCGAAACGGAGCTCCGTGCCGTCTCTGAGGCGGTAGAGCGTCTGGTCGTTCACAATCGAGCTCTTCCCGAATTTCCGGTAACCGATCCGGATCGCATCGGCGTTGAAGGTCAGCGATGGCGCGGGACGCACGGAGATACCGACCCCGGCAATCGAGGGAAAATGGCGGGTGAGATCGGCAATGAGGAAACGTGCACCGCCCCCGATTGGCTCGTAAGTCAGGGGAGCGTGGAAATTGGAGCCCTGTTTGTATACTGCCCCCAGACTCACGCCCGAGATCGGCGTCCACTTCGCTCCCGCACTGAAGGTGAAGTCGCCGCCTGAGGCAGTCTGGGAGAACCTGCCGAAGGCGACACCTGCCAGATTGAAGGGAACGATGAACCCTCCCTGCGAATATCGTTCATACCGCATCGCTGCACCCAGCGAAAAGGGGCCGAACGCTCTGGCCGCGGCGACACCGAAAGTCTCGAGATCCCCGTGCAGACTCGCCTCTTCCGGTTGCAGATAGGCACTCTTGCAGAGAGACCCGAGCCGGGCACAGACCTCGGAGCTCACCAGACCGCCACCAGCAGTGTCGACGTTGTAAAACACCGGCTCCCGCAGAACGGGAGCGATGCGGAATCCAACGACGCGGTGGTAGTAGCCCGCGATCGAGTACTTTTCGAGCGGGTAAACGATGCTCGCAAATGAGACTTGGGAGAGACGTGTCGAGGTCGTCAAGCTTCCCGATTCGATTCCGGGATACGTGCCACGCAAGGGAATGCTCCTATCCTGTGTCGCGTCGCGAAACTCTAACGACAACTCCGTCTTCCGAAGAATCGTGAGTCCCGCCGGATTCGCTTCGGCAGCCGACGCATCGTCAGCGAGTGCCAGGAACGCTCCTCCCATACCGAGGGAGCGCGCGCCCGGATTCCCGAAGCCGAACTGGATGGAGGGTAGCGAACGTGTGACCTCTGTGTTCTCCACCTGCGCACTGAGATGACTGGCGGAGAGCACGATCGTGATCGAGATTAGGAACAATCTCACAGAAAGAAGCATGCGCGGAATTCTAACCCTTTGCGACAGGGTGTGAGGATGTTTCGCGCGCACTGCGTGCTGTGTAGCGACAGTGAGAGTCACCTGTTCGTCGACGAGGAAGTGGTGTCACCGACGGGCAACACCCAGAGGCGCGCATCGTTCCGAGCGATCATCTCAAGCTGTCGTATACTAGTCAGGATGACTAGAACTCGACGACCACGGTTCACGGCTACTTCTTCGTGAAAACGCCGTTTTTCAGCCACGCGGTCTGTTTAATCCCTACAACCTTCCCACCGTCAAACGTGATTGACGTGTTGACCCCCTCAGCCCGTTCGTCATCGTTCTCGACGTACTTTGTGATGAAGTGCCACGTGATCATCTCGGAGCCATTCACGAGCGCTGAATCCTGGCTCTCGGGGTCGTGCTTCATGATCTCGCGAACGGTATCCATCGTTTGCCCGAGCTTCACCATCTGAATCCGCGGGGCGTTAAGCTGGGCCTGCGTCCGCGCCGCACGATCGGAGGCGCATGCTACGGAAACCAACAGAATTGCGAGTGCTACGGTCATCAGGTTTTTCATATCTGAGACTCTCCCTTTTTTACCCGCTGATGCGCGGGAAGTCCTCTGCAGCAGAAGTTGGCCGCCCACACAAGGCCTTCTCGCGAAGGCCTGTCCGGCTTCAGTAGCCGAATTGCCTGCTTTGAAAAGAGGCCAGAGCGTAGCACGCAGGTGGCCTTCCAAACCCTTATCGAGATGCAGTGACCTTCTCGTTCTCTTCCATGAAGCGGAAACGATGACCTGTTCGTCGATGAGGAAGTGGTGTCACCGAACGCGCAACACCCAGAGGCGTGCATCGTTCCCGAGCGACCATCTCAAGGTGTCGTATACTAGTCAGGATGACTAGTACTCGACGATCACGTTTTCCCCGCGCGCCAGGCAGCGGACAATGGGCGCTTCAGGATGCAAAGGCCAGGTTCAGCGAGCTTGTCCGGATGGTGAAGACCGAAGGACCTCAGCGGGTGACGGTGCACGGCCGTGAAGAGGTCGTCGTCGTCTCGGCGGAAGAGTTTCGCCGGCTGAGAGGCCAGCCGACAGGTCAGGCACTGGTGGACATCCTCCGGGCATCACCCCTTGGCGACATCGACGTGGAGCCGCGGCGCAGGCGTGCTCGGGTGCGCAGCGTGGAGCTGTGACGGGCTGGCTCCTCGATACGAATGTGCTTTCGGAGCTGCGCCGGCCAAAGCCGGACGCGAGAGTCGTCCGCTTCGTATCGGCCCAGCCGCTCGAGCTTCTGTATGTCAGCGCGGTTACCTTTGCCGAAATTCGGTTCGGGATCGAGCTCGTCAAGGACGCGAGCCGCCGCGTGGAACTGAACGATTGGCTCACCCACAGGCTGCGTCCGATGTTCGAGCATCGCGTTCTCGCTGTCACCGAGGACATCATGCTGAAATGGCGGCTGCTCGTGGAGGACGGTCGCAAGATCGGCCATACATTCTCAGAGCCGGACCTCATCATCGCGGCGACCGCACTCCATCAGGGTCTCACCATCGTCTCTCGCGACACGAGTGAGTACGAGAAGGCGGGTGTACCAGTGCTCAATCCATGGATCGGGCAGCGGTGATCGTCGGCTCCACCCCATGACGGTGCTCTACGTGACTTTTCCGCATCTTTTGCCAGAAAAACAAAGGGCGGAACTTGCGTTCCGCCCTTTCGACAAACTTCTGAAATTTCAGATCTACTGCTCGTCGTCCATATCCCCCACCGGGATTGCCTCTTCGTCTTCCTCACGCATCGGCTCTTCGAGAGTCGGAGGAAATATCTCTTCCTTCTCCAGATAGACGTTGCGGTAGACAGGCATGCCGGTTCCGGCCGGGATGAGACGGCCGACGATGACGTTTTCCTTCAGGCCGCGAAGGTAGTCGACACGTCCGGCAATCGCCGCCTCGGTGAGGACCCTGGTCGTCTCCTGGAATGACGCCGCGGAGATGAAGGACTCGGTCGAGAGCGATGCCTTGGTGATGCCGAGGAGAAGCGGAGTGCCGTCGGCCGGCTCGCCGCCGCGCATGATGACCTTCTCGTTCTCTTCCATGAAGCGGAAACGATCGACCTGTTCGTCGATGAGGAAATCGGTATCTCCGACTCGCGACACCCGCACGCTGCGCATCATCTGACGAACGATCGTCTCGATGTGCTTGTCGTTGATGGCCACGGACTGCGAACGGTAGACCTCCTGAATCTTGTCGACCAGGTATCGCTGCAGCTCCTTGACTCCCAGGACCGCCAGAACGTCATGCGGATCGATGGAGCCGTCGATGAGCGGATCGCCGGCGCGAACGCGCTCGCCTTCCTGCACGTTGACGTGCGTGTAACGCGGCACCGAATACTCGTGACGCGTTCCCTCGTCCGTCTCGACCATGACTTTACGCATGCCCTTGACGATCGAGCCGTGATGAATGATTCCGTCGACCTCGGTGATGATGGCCTTCTCACGCGGATGACGAGCCTCGAACAGCTCGACTACGCGAGGCAGACCGCCGGTGATGTCCTTGGTCTTGGTGGTAGCGCGCGGGATCTTGGCGAGAATGTCGCCGGGATAAACGTCCTGCCCGTTCGTGACCACGAGATGGGCGCCGGTGGGGAGGAGGTACTTCTTCTCTTCTCCCTTTTTGGATTTGATGATGATGGTCGGGGTACGCTTCTCGGTCGCCGCGGACTCCACGATGACCATCTGCGTGAGACCGGTGACCTTGTCGGTCTCTTCACGGACGTTCTCGCCTTCGACGATGTCCTTGAATGTGACCTTGCCACCGACCTCGGTGAGAATGGCCGAGGTGAAGGGATCCCACTCGACCAGAGGCTGACCGGGCTTGACCACGTCACCCTCATGCGCCTTCAGGGTCGAGCCGTAAACCAGAGCGTAACGCTCCTTCTCACGACCGGCCTTGTCGACGATGAGCAGCTTACCGTTACGGTTGATAACCACCAGGTTGCCGCCCTTCGACGTGACCGTGGCCACGTTGAGGAACTGCACGGTACCGGGGTTCGTGGCCTCGTGCTTGGACTGCTCGGAAACACGAGAGGCCGTACCACCGACGTGGAACGTACGCATGGTGAGCTGCGTGCCGGGCTCGCCGATCGACTCGGCGGCGATGACGCCGACTGCCTCACCGATCTCGACCAGCTTACCGCTGGCGAGGTTACGGCCGTAGCAGCGACGGCAGACTCCGCGACGAGTCTCGCAAGTGAGCACGGAGCGGATCTTGACCTGCTCGATGCCTGCTTCCTGAATCTCGTTGGCGATCTCTTCGGTGACTTCACCGTTCTGCTCGACGATGAGCTTGGCAGTGAT
The DNA here is from genome assembly GCA_035544835.1 of Thermoanaerobaculia bacterium. Taxonomy (GTDB): domain Bacteria; phylum Acidobacteriota; class Thermoanaerobaculia; order Gp7-AA8; family Gp7-AA8; genus DASZZV01. The sequence continues at coordinate 43,382 of DASZZV010000207.1, read as the reverse complement.
CGGATCGTAGACATCTTCCTGCGCGACACGACCGACAACGCGATCGCGAAGCGCTTCGAGAATGTCGCCCGACTCCATGATGGCGCCGACGGTGATGCCGTCGAAGGTCTGGCAATCCTGCTCGGTGACGATGACGTCCTGAGCGACGTCGACCAGACGGCGGGTCAGATAGCCTGAATCGGCGGTCTTGAGTGCCGTGTCGGCCAGACCCTTACGGGCGCCGTGCGTCGAGATGAAGTACTGCAGAACCGACAGACCCTCGCGGAAGTTCGCCGTGATCGGCGTCTCGATGACCTCACCGGAAGGCTTGGACATCAGACCGCGCATACCGGCCAGCTGACGAACCTGCTCTTTCGATCCACGGGCGCCGGAGTCGGCCATCATGAAGATGGGGTTGAACTCGCCGCGCTCGTTCTCGACGCGCTTCATGTCGGAGAACATCTCGTCGGACACCTGCTCGGTGGCGCGATGCCAGATGTCGATGATCTTGTTGTGGCGCTCACCGGCGGTGATGGCACCGTCGAGGCGCTGGCGCTCGACTTCGAGCACCATCTTGCGCGCCCGTTCCACGATCTCCGGCTTCTTGGCCGGGATGACCATGTCTTCGACGGCGATCGATACGCCCGAGATCGTGGCGTAAAAGAAGCCGACTTCCTTGAGCTCGTCCAGCATCCTCACCGTCAGATCGTTGCCGTAGGTGATGAAGGCGTAGTTGACCAGCTCGGAGAGGCCCTTCTTCTTGAGAAGACCATTGATGAAGGGGATCTCATCGGGAAGGTGTGTGTTGAAGATGACGCGGCCGACCGTGGTATCGACGAGGCGATTCTTCACCTCTTCGATCTTTGTGTGCACGATGTCCTGGTTGTCGTACTGATTGGTCAGGTCGATGAGACGGCCATTGACGCGGCAGCGAATAGGCGTCAGCAGCTCGACGCTTCCGCCATGCAATGCCAGGACGACTTCATCGAAGCTGCCGAATATCTTGCCTTCACCCTTCGCGCCGGGCTTGGCCTTGGTCAGGTAGTAACAACCGAGGACGAGATCCTGCGAGGGAACGGCCAGCGGCTTGCCGTTGGCGGGCGACAGAATGTTGTTCGCGGCCAGCATGAGCACCTGCGACTCGACCTGAGCCTTGGGCGACAGCGGGACGTGAACGGCCATCTGGTCGCCGTCGAAGTCGGCATTGAAGGCCGTGCAGACCAGCGGATGAATCTTGATGGCCTTACCCTCGACCAGCACCGGCTCGAACGCCTGAATGCCGAGGCGATGGAGCGTGGGCGCGCGGTTGAGAAGCACCGGATGCTCTTTGATGACCTCTTCGAGCGCATCCCAAACTTCCACCTGCTGCAGCTCGACCATCTCTTTGGCGGCCTTGATCGTACCGACCAGACCCTTCTGCTCGAGACGGTTGTAGATGAAGGGCTTGAAAAGCTCGAGGGCCATTTTCTTGGGCAGACCGCACTGATGGAGCTTGAGCTCCGGTCCGACCACGATGACGGAACGTCCCGAGTAATCGACGCGCTTGCCGAGCAGGTTCTGGCGGAAACGACCCTGCTTACCCTTGAGGGTGTCGGAGAGCGATTTCAACGGACGGTTATTCGATCCCTTCAGCACACGACCGCGGCGGCCGTTGTCGAAGAGAGCGTCGACCGCTTCCTGCAGCATGCGCTTCTCGTTGCGGACGATGACGTCGGGGGCGCGAAGCTCCAGCAGCTTCTTGAGACGGTTGTTGCGGTTGATGACGCGGCGATAGAGGTCGTTGAGATCCGAGGTGGCGAAGCGTCCGCCGTCCAAGGGCACGAGGGGGCGAAGCTCCGGCGGAATGACCGGGATCACATCGAGAATCATCCACTCCGGGCGATGACCCGATTTGCGGAAGGCGTCGACGACTTTGAGTCGCTTGGCAGCCTTCAGTTTCTTGATCTGCGAGGTCTCGGTTCTCATGATGAGACGAAGCTCGTCGGAGAGCTCCTCGATGTTCACCCGGCGGAGCAGCTCCTTGATGGCCTCGGCGCCCATCTTGGCGACGAAGACATCTCCGTACTGCCCGCGGATCTCGCGGTACTTCTCTTCGGTGAGCAGTTCCTTCTCGTCGAGTGTTCCGTCGAGGTCACCTGGATCGATGACGACGTAGGACTCGAAATAGAGGATGCGCTCGAGATCGCGCAAAGAGATGTCGAGCAGATGGCCGATTCGTGAGGGCAGACCCTTGAAGAACCAGACGTGTGAAACGGGCGAAGCGAGCTCGATGTGACCCATGCGCTCGCGGCGCACTTTGGATTTCGTGACTTCGACACCGCATTTGTCGCAAACGACGCCGCGGTGCTTCATGCGCTTGTATTTACCGCACAAGCATTCCCAGTCGGTGATGGGACCGAAAATCTTGGCGCAGAACAAACCGTCGCGCTCCGGCTTGAACGTTCGGTAGTTGATCGTCTCCGGCTTGGTTACCTCGCCGTACGACCACGACCGGATCTTCTCGGGCGAAGCCAGAGAGATCTTGATGGCGTTGAAGTCGTTGGTCGGGGCAGCTTTGGCCGGTTGAAATAAGGCGTTGAAACTTTCCAAGTTATGCCTCCCTTTTGTTAGGAGTTCGAGTTCTTTTCGCGTTCTTCATCTATTTGTCATCCTTAGCGAAGCGCTTGTCATCCTGAGCGAAGCGAAGGATCTTTGGTGACACTCGCGACCGTCGTGGTCACCACCGGAGATCCTTCGTCGCGCTTACGCGCTCCTCAGGATGACGCTCGCTTTGCTCGCGTCACTGCTTGAGCAGCTCCACATCCAGGCAGAGCGACTGCAGCTCTCTGACGAGGACGTTGAACGACTCGGGTAGGCCTGGATCATCGGGAACCTCGCCTTTGACGATGGCTTCGTAGATCTTCGACCGTCCTTCGACGTCGTCTGACTTCGATGTCAGCAGCTCCTGCAGTGTGTAGGCAGCGCCGTATGCTTCGAGAGCCCAGACTTCCATCTCTCCGAAACGCTGGCCGCCGAACTGTGCCTTACCGCCCAGGGGCTGCTGGGTGATGAGTGAATACGGTCCGATCGAACGGGCGTGAATCTTGTCGTCGACCAGATGCGACAGCTTGAGCATGTAGATGAACCCGACGCAGACCTGCTGTTCGAACACCTCGCCGGTCATACCGTCGAAGAGCGAGGTCTTCCCGCTCTCCGGAAGGGAGGCAGCGCGAAGCTGCGACTTGATCTCCGCCTCCATGGCGCCGTCGAATACCGGCGTGGAGAAGAAGAGACCCAGCGTGCGTGCTGCCCAGCCGAGATGCGTCTCCATGATCTGACCGACGTTCATGCGTGAGGGGACGCCGAGCGGGTTGAGAACGATCTCGACCGGCGTGCCATCGGGCAGATACGGCATGTCCTCTTCAGGGAGGATGCGTGAGATGACACCCTTGTTGCCGTGGCGACCGGCCATCTTGTCGCCAACCGACAGCTTGCGCTTCATGGCCACGTAGACCTTCATCATCTTGATGACGCCGGGAGGAAGCTCGTCACCCTTCTGCAGATCTTCGCGGCGCTCTTCGGCTTTCTGCTCGAGGACACGGACGCGGTTTTCGGCGCGCTCGACGAACATGCGGATCGTCTCGCGCATCTCTTCGTCAACCGGGAGAGCCAGGAGCTCGCGACGGCTGAGGCGGGAGATCATGTCGCGATCGAGAGTCTCGCCCTTGCGGACCAGCGTCTCGCCGCTACGGAAGTCGATGACGTCGCGCTGCATCTTGTGATCGGAGAGCACGTCAGAGATCTTCTTGTTGCGTGAATCGGTGATGATGCGGATCTCGTCCTGAATGTTGCGGTTCATCCGGTCGATCTCAGACTCTTCGATCGATTTGGCGCGGAGATCCTTCTCGACGCCTTTGCGCGAGAAGATCTTCACGTCGACGACCGTGCCTTCGATTCCGGGAGGGGTCTTCAGCGAAGCGTCGCGGACGTCGCCGGCCTTTTCACCGAAGATGGCTCTGAGAAGCTTCTCTTCGGGCGTCAGCTGAGTCTCACCCTTCGGCGTGACCTTGCCGACGAGGATGTCGCCCTGCTTGACGGTGGCACCGATACGGATGATGCCCGACTCGTCGAGGTCACGCAGGGCCGACTCCGACACATTGGGGATGTCGCGCGTGATCTCTTCCGGTCCGAGCTTGGTGTCGCGAGCTTCGATCTCGAACTCTTCGATGTGGATGGAGGTGTAGTAGTCGTCTTTGACCAGCTTTTCGGAAACCAGGATGGCGTCCTCGAAGTTGTTGCCGCGCCAGGGCATGAAGGCCACCAGCACGTTGCGTCCGAGAGCCAGCTCACCGGCATCGGTGCAGGGGCCGTCGGCCAGGACCTGGCCCTTGCGGACCCGCTGGCCTTCGCGGACAACCGGCTTCTGCGTGATGCAGGTGTTCTGGTTGGAGCGCTTGAACTTGATGAGCGAATAGATATCGGCGCCGAACTCTTTGGTCTCGCCGGTCTCGACGTCTTCCGCTTCGACGCGAACGATGATGCGGTTCGAGTCGACGAGGTCGACAAAACCACCACGCTTACAGATGACGACTGCACCGGAATCGCGGGCGACTACGTTCTCCATTCCGGTGCCGACCAACGGTGATTCGGTACGGAGCAGAGGAACGGACTGGCGCTGCATGTTGGCGCCCATGAGTGCGCGGTTGGCGTCGTCGTTCTCGAGAAAGGGAACGAGTGAGGCCGCGACCGAGACCAGCTGCTTGGGCGAAACATCGATGAAGTCGACTTTCTCGCGCTCGATGGAGACGAAGTCACCGGCCTGACGGGCGATGACGCGATCGTGCTGGAGGTTGCCTTCCTCGTCGGTGATGGCGTTGGCCTGAGCGATCGTATAGCGCTCCTCATCCCATGCCGAGAGATAGAACGCATAGGGCTCGGCCTCGCTGAGCTGCATGGCCTGCGATTTCTTCTTGCTGCCCGCTTCGTGCGCGTTCAGCTTGGCAATGCGATTGTTTTCCTTCTGCAGGTCGCGCTTCTCGACGATCTGACCGAGGGTGAAGGAACTGTCGCCCGTCTTCAACACTCGGTAGTGATCGTGAACCCGGCCGTCTTCGACCTTCTTATATGGTGACTCGATGAAGCCGTACTCGTTGATGCGGGCGTAGCAGGCCAGCGACGAGATGAGGCCGATGTTCGGGCCTTCCGGCGTCTCGATCGGACAGATACGGCCGTAGTGAGTCGGATGGACGTCGCGGACTTCGAATCCGGCACGCTCCCGTGACAGACCGCCCGGTCCCAGGGCCGACAGACGGCGCTTGTGGGTGACTTCAGACAGAGGGTTGGTTTGATCCATGAACTGCGACAGCTGCGAGGATCCGAAGAACTCCTTGATGGCCGCGATGACCGGCTTGGAGTTGATGAGATCGTGCGGCATGGCCGAGTCGATGTCCTGATGCACCGACATCTTCTCTTTGATGGCGCGCTCCATCCGGACCAGACCGATGCGGAACTGGTTCTCGAGGAGCTCACCGACGGCGCGGACGCGTCGGTTGCCGAGGTTATCGATGTCGTCGACCCGGCCGACGTCCTTACGGAGGCGGAGGAGGTAGTTGATGACGACGAAGAAGTCGTCGGGCGTCATCGTCTTCTGCGTGACCGGCGTCTCGAGGTCGAGTTTGATGTTGAACTTGAAACGACCGACGCGCGAGAAGTCGTACTTGCGGGCGTCGAAGAACATGCCTTCGAACAGCGCCTTGGCTGACTCCAGCGTTGGAGGATCGCCGGGCCGCATGCGGCGGTAGATCTCGATGATGGCCGCTTCGAAGGTCTTGGTGGTGTCCTTGCGAACGGTGTTGAGGAGGATGTCACTGACCAGATCCCATTCCGGGAAAATGACGTCGACTTCCTCGATGCCGCGATCGCGCAACATCTCGGCCCAGTCGGAGCTGACGGCATCGCCAGCCTCGAACAGAACTTCACCGGTGTTCAGATCGACGACGTCACCGAGGAACGAAGCCTTGTCCATGGCAGCGACGTCGACCTTGGCGGTGTACTCATTGTGCTTGGTAAGGGCGTCGGCCATCTTCTTGTCGAGCTTGATGCCGGCGAAGATGGGACGGATCTCGCGGCGCCCGCGGATGGAGTGCTTCTCTTTGGCCTCTTCCTGATCGAGGACGCGGCGGTCGAAAGTGAGCTCGACGTTCTCGGAGCTCTTCGAGAGCTTAGCCTTGATCGGAGTGTAGAACTGGCGAAGGATCTCCTCGTCGGTGGTGAGGCCGAGGGCGCGCAGGAAGACCGAGCCGAGGAACTTGCGCTTTCGGTCGATGCGGACGTAGAGGATGTTCTTCTGGTCGTACTCGAACTCCACCCAGGAGCCGCGGTAGGGAATGATCTTCGACAGGAAGGCGTGCGGCCCTTCCTTGGTGAAGAAGACGCCCGGGGAGCGGTGGAGCTGGGAGACGATGACCCGCTCGGTACCGTTGATGACGAAGGTACCGTTGTCGGTCATCAGCGGGATCTCGCCGAAGAAGACTTCCTCTTCCTTGGCATCGCGCATGTGCTTGACGCCGGTGTCGGGATCCTTGTCGTAAACGAAGAGGCGGAAGGTGACCTTCAGCGGAACGCTGTAGGTCATACCGCGCTCCTGGCACTCTTCGACCGAGTACTTCATCTGCAGGTCAACGGGATTGCCGCAGATGTCGCAGACTTCGACGCGGTTCTTGTTGATGACGCCGCACTTCTGGCAGTTGACCGTCTCTTCATGCGGATGATCGGTGATGATCTTCGATCCGCAGTTCGCGCAGGTCATGCGCAGATGCTCGAGTCCTTTGAGCGATCCGCACTTGCACTCCCAGTTTCCGATCGAGAATCGGACAAAGTCGAGTGAGCAGGTCTCCCGGAAATCGGAGAAGGGGAAGACGCTGGTGAACACGGACTGCAGTCCTGCATCCTCCCGCTCTTCGGGGAGGAGGTTCATCTGGAGAAAGCGCTCGTACGATTTTCTCTGGACGTCGATCAAGTTCGGCAGCGCCATATAGCTGCGGATCTTGGAGAAATCGTGACGGACGGGCTCCTGTTTAGGCATCGATCCGTTCATTCGGCCGTTGCTCCTTTAGAGTTCGTTCGGCGCGAGGCTATGGACCGGGGAGTGGTTGCAAATAGAAACCGACTTCCCAGACCGAGTCTTCACGCAAAACAGAATGAGAACTGCGAGGTCGGGCGCAGGCGACGCGCCGCGGAGGTTCGCTGGGTTGTGGTCATGTGGAAAGGGCCGCTCCCCCCCTTTCCGGACCGGGTTTCTTTTGATTCAACAGAGGTAAAAACGTGTTGTCATCCTGAGCGAAGCGAAGGATCTTTGGTGACACTCGCGGTGAGCTTGTTGACCACCAAAGATCCTTCGTCGTGCTCCGCACTCCTCAGGATGATTTGCGGCGGCTACCGCCGCCTGCAAATCACTTGATAACGACCTTCGCGCCGGCGTCCTCGAAGACCTTCTTGATCTTCGCTGCCTCTTCTTTGGTCACGCCTTCCTTGACGGTCTGCGGAGCGCCTTCGACGAGGTCCTTGGCTTCCTTCAGTCCGAGGGCCGTCACTTCGCGAACTGCCTTGATGACGTTGATCTTCTTTTCGCCGACCTCGGTGAGAACGACGGTGAACTCGGTCTGCTCTTCAACGGGAGCTGCTGCTGCAGCTCCGCCGCCGGCGGCCGGGGCTGCCATGGTAGCGGCAGCGGCGGAAACGCCGAAACGCTCTTCGAGCGCCTTGACGAGGGTGTTGAGGTCGAGAACCGACATGATCTCGATCTGCTTTACGAAGTCTTCAGTTGACATAGCCATTTGGTGCATCCTCCAAAAATGTTCGTGTCAGCCAGGCTGACGGTTTCTCTAAGTTTTTGATTAAGCGGCGCTGCCTTCTGCTTCTGCGCCGCCTTCTTTCTGTTTCGCAACCTGGTTGAGCACCACCGCAATGTTGCGGATGTTCGCGTTGAGGACGATGGCCAGATTGCGCATCGGGCTCTGGAGCAGGAACAAAAGCCTGGAAACGAGTTCCGGGCGGCTCGGCAGAGTGGCGATGGCCTGAATCTGTCTGGCCTCGACGACCTGACCGTTGAGCAGAGCACCCTTGAACGAGAGGGACGGGACGTCCTTCGCGAACTTCGTGAGTGCCTTGGCCAGAGCTACGGCGTCATCGCCGTACGCGATGGCCGTCGGACCCACGAACTTGTCCTTCATGCCCTGCATCGGTGAGTCTTTGAGAGCGATGAGGGCCAGGGTGTTCTTGACCACGATGTACCTGGAGTTACTCTCGCGAACCTGCTTGCGGAGCTCTGTGACCTGAGGAACGGTGATCCCCTTGAAATCGATTACGAAAGCACTGGTAGCCTTTCCGATTCCTTCGGTGAGCTCCGAGATCATCTGCGATTTTTCATCACGATTCATCGGCTCTCTCCCTATTCCGCTTTCGCTTCGGCGACAGAAGAGTCAATCTGAATCGAAGGGCTCATGGTCGACGAAACGTAAATACTGCGCATGTAGCGGCCCTTCGCTGCCGGTGGTTTGGCTTTCCGAACCGCATGGATGATGCTCTCGGCATTCTGCGAGAGCTGCTCGGACGAGAACGAGATTTTGCCGACCGGGACGTGAATGATCGACGTCTTGTCGACTCGGAACTCGACCTTGCCTGCCTTGATTTCCTGGAGCGCTTTGGCGACGTCGAAAGTCACAGTGCCGGTCTTGGGATTGGGCATCAGTCCGCGGGGACCCAGCACCTTACCGAGCTTACCGACCGAGCGCATCATGTCCGGTGTCGCGATCACGGCGTCATAGTCGACCCAGCCACCCTGGATCTTCTCAACCATTTCCTCGCCACCAGCGTAATCAGCGCCCGATTCCTGTGCCTCCCGGACTTTGTCGCCCGAAGCGATCACCAGGACACGCTTGGTCTGTCCGGTTCCATGCGGAAGAATCGTCGTTCCGCGAACCATCTGATCAGCGTGCTTGGGATCGACGCCGAGAAGCAGCGCGAGCTCCACCGTTTCGTTGAACTTGGCGAAAGCAATGCTTTTCAGCAGCTTGAACGCCTCGTCCAGCGGATACGGTTTATGCTCGACCTTCTCGACGGCTGCACGATACTTCTTGCCGTGTAGGGCCAATTTTACCTCCGTAGTGCAGACGATGAATCGCGAGACCCATCTCCTACGTCTGTTGATATTGAGTCCGAGCATTTCGGACCGGTTGAACTCAATTGAGAATTGAGAATTGAGAATTGAGAAAGAAAAACTTCCTCAGTCTCGCCTCTTCATTTCTCAATTCTCAATTCTCAATTCTCAATTTCGGGCGGCGTCAGCCGATGACTTCCAAACCCATGGAGCGCGCCGTGCCTTCGACGGTCTTGACCGCGGTCTCGATCGAGGCGGCATTCAGATCCGGCATCTTCAGCTTGGCGATGTCCTCGACCTGTTTCTTCGTGACCTTTCCGACCTTCAGCTTATTGGGCGTGCCCGAACCCTTCTGGATCCCCGCGGCGCGGAGAAGAAGAACGGCTGCCGGCGGCGTCTTGGTGATGAAGGTAAAGGAGCGATCCTGAAACACCGTGATCACGACCGGGATGATGAGTCCGTCATCCTTCTGAGTCCGGGCATTGAAGGTCTTGCAGAACTCCATGATATTCACGCCATGCTGGCCCAGGGCCGGTCCCACGGGAGGAGCAGGCGTAGCCTTGCCGGCGGGGATCTGGAGCTTGATGTATCCGGTAACTTTTTTAGCCATGTTCTTAACCCTTATCTCGAGTTCTTGTCATCCTGAGCCGCAGCGAAGGATCTCAAGGTGCGTACGATCTGAATTCAGATCCTGCCACTGGAGATCCTTCGCTGCGGCTCAGGATGACAATCCTGTTTATCTACCCTTTCCTGCTCCGCCCGCGGCCGCTTCTTCCGACGGGTCGAACTTCGCCACCTGAAGAAAATCGAGCTCCACCGGGGTGGACCGGCCAAAGATCGTAACCATGACCCGCAGCGTGCTACGGTCGACATTGACGTCCTCGACCACGCCGGTGAAGTTCGTGAACGGACCGTCGATGATCCGCACGTGCTCGCCGTGCTCGTAAACGTGCTTGGGCTTCGGCTTCTCTTTGGTCGACACGACCTGGTTGAGGATCGAGTCGACCTCTTCCTGCGTCAGCGGCGTCGGCTTCTTCCCCGTACCGACAAAGCCGGTGACCTTGGGAGTGTTCTTGACGAGATGCCAGCCGTCATCGGACATCTCCATCTCCAGAAGGATGTAGCCGGGAAAGAACTTACGCTGCACTTCCTTCTTTTTCCCGCCCTTCATCTCGATGAGGGTCTCGGTGGGAATGCGCACCTCGCCGAACTTCTCGCGCATACCCAGCGCCTCGATGCGCTGCTCGAGGTTCTCCTTCACCCGCTCTTCGAAGCCCGAGTAAGTGTGGACGATGTACCACTGCTTGCTGCCCGTCTCTACCATAAGGTTATGCACCCATCCCGAACCGCCTGAAGATGTAGTCGATGATTTTGTAGAAGGTCACGTCACAGACCCAGAGATAGACACCGAACATAATCGTGGCAACAATCACGACCGTCGTCGTCGAGACCACCTCGTGGCGCGAGGGCCAGGAAACCTTCTTCATCTCCGACTTGGTCTCGCGATAGAAATCGCCCATCCCAAGCCACCATTTCTTCGGTGTTTCTACCAGTTCCATGTTTACCCCGTTACCTCGTTGCTCGTGACCCGTTGCTCGTCGTAGAACCCGATCAACGAATTGGCAGGCCAGGAGGGATTCGAACCCCCAACCCGCGGTTTTGGAGACCGCTGCTCTACCAGTTCGAGCTACTGGCCTGTGTTAGATCAACTGCTGCCTCGTTGAAGATCCTTCGTCGCGCTTCGCGCTCCTCAGGATGACGCTCGCCGCTCACGCGGCTTGCGTCACTTGGCTTCGCGATGAACCGTATGCTTGCGGTCGTAACGGCAGAACTTCTTCTTCTCGACCTTGTCCGTGGTCTTCTTCTTGTTCTTAGTCGTCGAGTAATTCCGACGCTTACATTCCGTGCACTGAAGCGAGATGATTTCCCTGACTGCTGCCATAGCTACTCCTTCGGAGAATTGAGAATTGAGAATTGAGAATTGAGAAAGAAAAACGGCTCCTATTTCTCAATTCTCTCTTTCTCAATTCTCAATTCGCTTCTATTCAATGGAGCCCTCTACGAGAGTTGAACTCGTGACCCCGTCCTTACCAAGGACGTGCTCTACCCCTGAGCTAAGAGGGCTTACCGCTTATCGCGGAATTGAGAATTGAAAAATGGGGAATTGAGAAATAAAACCCCATCCTCACGCTGCCTTCTTTCTCAATTGTCAATTCTCAATTCTCAATTCGTCTCAACTTGGAGCGGGAGACGGGGATCGAACCCGCGACCAACAGCTTGGAAGGCTGTGACTCTACCACTGAGTTACTCCCGCTTACTTCAGGTCCCAGATGTCAGATCCAATCAACCGCTTCGAACTGACATCTACCATCCAACATCTGTTTTTAACTGGTGGAGAGAGCAGGATTCGAACCTGCGAAGGACGAAGTCCGGCAGATTTACAGTCTGCTGCCTTTGGCCGCTCAGCAATCTCTCCGAGAGGCGGATGTTGGATGCTTGATGGTGGATGCTAGAACCTGCAAATCTCTAACATCGAACATCCAACATCCGCCTTTCTGGAGCTGGCGATGGGGATCGAACCCGCGACCTGCTGATTACAAATCAGCTGCTCTACCACTGAGCTACGCCAGCTTACTTATTCAAAGAAAAAAAGAGACAGACCTCCACTCTCTGCCGGAGAGACGCGGAGAACTGTGCCTTATAGCAGAGAGGCTAACGGGGCGCAAGCGGCAACTTATTCCGATTGCGAAGAGGGCCGAACGAGCATCAGCAGGAGTGCGGCGCCAGCAAGGGCAAACAGCCAGCAGCCCGCTGACAATCCCGGAGGCAGGTAACTGAGCTCGAAGGTGCTCGGGCCTGGAGGAACCCTCCATCGCAGAAGCGGCGACGCTGTGAGCGGCCAATGACGACCGTCTTTGAGGAGGCTCCACCCCGGAAGCCCGGCCTGCGAGATCCACATCTCCCCCGCCGACACACTCTTCACCGCGATCGACAGGTGATTGGTCCCGATCCTCCTCTTCGCGAAAGTCAGCGAGCTCGTCGCGTGAATTGCCGAGGCATCGCGGTTGAAATAGATCGACACGTCCGAACCTCGGTAGACCAGCGGCAGCGCCGACGACCGGTAACCGGGCGGTGCGACCACGTAGCGGACGTCCAACAGGTCGAGAAGGGGCCGAGGCGGAATGCGATGAAAGAGGTTGAAGTAGAAGCGCCGATCGTAACCTCCCCTCTCGAGGAGTTGCAGATACTGCTCGAACGCAACCGGGTCGTGCACGCCAACATCTTCCAGACGCCACATCGCGCCGGTGTTGGGGAGAAGGACCCCACCGACCCCACAGAATCGAAGCGGTCCCGGCTGGGAGGCAAGAAAGCGCAATCCGGGTGTGGCAGCGTAGTAAAACTCAGGCGCGACCGGCGTGTTGTAGGCCACCAGCAGCAAAGCGAGATCGGCGAATGCCAGAAGCGGCAGCGCAAGCCGCCACACCCGTTTCCTGATGACGGCATCGAAGCCTTGCGCCGCGAGAACGGCGACGATGAACCCGAGAATGACCCGGATACGGCCATTCATAACGAGATTGACGAGTGGAATCGAGTCGAGAAGGGGAGAGCGGAAGGCGAGCGGCAGCAGACAGAGAAACGACACCCACCAGAATCGAAGCCGGCGCGCCTCCCGCACGATGGCGACGATAGCCAGAATGAACGCAATGACGCCCACATACTGGGTTGCCACCTCATTGAAATTCTCTTCCGCGTCCGGTGACCTTCGATCCGACAGAAGAGCGGGAGCGATGAACCCGGCGAGATTCGCCACGGTCAGATGGGGCGGTGCAGCCAGATCGCGCTGCCGCTCGATTCGTTCCAGGCGCTCTCCGGTCCGAAGCGTGGCCGCGAATGGGATCAGAGCAGGCCCGGCCAGAGCGCATCCGACCAGACCGCCGGCAAAGATTCGCCGTAAGGCCGCTCGATCTCCCCACGCCCTCGCCACTGCGAACGGGATTGCCAGAAGCGCGATGTGAACCACCGATTCGGGATGTCCGCCGATGAGCATGACAAAGAGGATCACGGCGAACGCCGCCGCTCCTCGCCAGCTTCGCCGGCTCTGGACAATGCCCCACAGAAGGAGCGGCAACAGCACCGTGACGTTCGTGTGCGGAAAAAGTAGAAAAGCGATTGTGAAAGCACAGAAGCCGTAGCTGATCGCGCCAAAGATCGCCGCGTGCTGGGAGAGTGACTCACTCCTGAGAAACAGATAGGAGGCCATGAGACCGCAAAGCACTTTTGCCGTCGCTGAAAACAGCGGCCAGGCGAATGATGAGAAGGGCAGCCCAAGGAGCGTCAAAGGAAACAGCACCGCCGCCTGAGGGTTCGCCCACAAGATCGATCCAGCACCTGCAAAGGGATTCAGATACGGCATTTCACCGTGCAGGATCGAAATGCGGGCGACTTCGCGCCAGGGGATGAACTGCAGCGGCGGATCGCTGAGAAGAGCATTTCCGGCTCTGAAGCCGTTTTGTACGAGCGCCTTCCAGGGATACAAATCCTGCGCGAGGTAATCGAATGCTGCCGGGGAAGAACCCGTGAGCCAGCAGGGGGAGAACCAGAGAAGAGTCAGAGGGATGAACCAGAACAGGGTTGCCCTGCGGAGGTCGACGTCACGCGCCGCAACGGCAAGAAAACCTGCCAAGGCGCAAGGAACGAACGCCGCGAGAAGAATCTCGATCATCGCCTCTGGCGCTGAACCTCGTAGGCAATCACAGCCGCCGCAGCAGCCACGTTGAGTGAATCGACATGACCTTTCATCGGGATGGCGATGCGGCGATCGCAGTGCTCCAGCACATTCCGGCGAATGCCTTTGCCCTCGCTGCCCAGCACGATCACTACCTTGCCGCGAAAATCGACGTCCGACACCGGATCGCCCGCGGCTTCCGCTCCGTAGATCCAGAAACCGTCTGCCTTCAACTCCTCGATAGTCCTCGACAGATTCGTCACCTGGCAAACGGGAACCCACTCTGTCGCTCCCGCCGAGGCCTTGACCGCGGCGCCGGTGACACTGGCGCTGTCATGTTCCGGAACGACCACGGCTGTCACACCAAAGCAATCGGCCACCCGGATGATCGCGCCAAGGTTTTGAGGATCCTGAATTCCGTCGAGGATGAAGACGACCGGCTCCTCACCTCCGTCGGCGATGATTGCCTGCAGATCGCGCAGCGCCGCTTCGGCGATGTCGGCCGCGACTCCGTTGTGAACCTGCTTGTTCGTCATCCGGTCGAGTTGCGGAGTGTCGAGAAAGCGAATGGCCACCCCAGCTTCACGGGCCTCCTCGACCAGGCGCTGCAGCTTTCCGCCGAGGGATTTCGCGACGGCGATGTATCGAATGCGGTCGGCGCGGGATCGAATCGCTTCCGTGACCGGATTTGCTCCAAAGATAATCATGCGTAGTCTCGCTCTTTTTTCATGTGAGGGCGTTTCGGTTCGAGACCGTCGACGATTCGGGACGCGAACATCGGGCCCTGATAGATGAATCCGGTGTAAGCCTCAATGAGGTTCGCGCCGGCGGCAATCCTCTCACGCGCGTCTGCAGCATCGAAAATCCCGCCGACGCCGATCAACGGGTAGTCCGGCCCGGCCAACTGGCGGAGCCGGCGCATCATACCGGTGGCGCGTTCGCGAAGCGGCCTTCCCGAGAGTCCGCCCTGCAGGCCTGACGCCTCCGGTAGAGAGGTCCTGTCAATCGTTGTGTTCGTGGCGGTAATGGCATCAGCGGCTGACAGGGACACCTCGACAATTGCCGCGAGCTGCTCATCGGTTAGATCCGGTGCGATCTTCAGAATGATGGGGTGATTGAAGCCGCGGCGGGAACGGGCCGATCTCAGCACGTCGAGGATTTTCGTCAAATGTGCCGCTGTCTGAAGATCGCGCAGCGATGCCGTATTCGGCGACGACACGTTGACCACGATCGCGTCGGCAACCGGCCCGACGACCTCATAGCAGGCAAGGTAATCGGAGCTCGCCTCCTCGATCGGCACGGTAGCGTTCTTCCCGATGTTGACGAAGACTGGAACGGGATCAGCCGACCCCGCCTTGTAGCTCTCCACACGGCGAACGAGAGCAGCGGCGCCCTCATTGTTGAATCCGAGTCGATTCACGAGCGCGCCCGCCTCCGGAAAACGAAACATGCGTGGACGGGGATTGCCGGGCTGGGGCCGAAGGGTGACGGTGCCGACCTCGACGAAGCCAAAGCCGAGCTCTGCGAGAAAGGCGATCATCCGACCGTTCTTGTCGAAACCGGCCGCGATGCCGAGAGGATTTCGAAAATGAAGTCCGAGCACCTCGGTTCCACGCTCAGGCCCTCCACAAACTGCGCGCAAGGCTCGAAGAAAAGGCGGGGTGCTCTGCCATCTCTCGATCTGCGCCGCCAGCAACTCGTGAGCATTCTCGGCGTCAAGACGAAACAGCAGCGGTTTGAGGATGCCATACGCTGCGTCGATAGCCCATCCGGCCAGCGAGCCGGCCTGCTGCTTCACGATCTCGAAGCCTCGGCGAGCATCTGGCGTGTCCTCTCCAGCGGAGCGACAATTTTGAATTCGGGAATCTCGCTTCCGCGCTCCATCAGCGGAAGAGCGCGCTGCAGTTCCGGCCCGTGCGTGCTCCCCATCGTCGCGATCCGAATCGGCATGAAGAGCCCTTTGCCTTTACGGCCTGTGGTCTGCTTCAGCCGGTCGGCAAGCGCGTGATACTGGTCAGAATCACGCGGTGCGCCGTTGGCGGCCAGATCCTCGGCAAGAGCCTGAATCAGGCCTAGAGCTCCCGGATCGGCCAGCACCTCAGCGTTGGCGGGCTCCCGCACCACTGCGGCCGCATTCCATTCGAAAAAGAACGCCAGCTGGAGCGCGATCCCGGTCACCTGCGTAGCGCCTTTCTTCACGAGCTCGATCGCTTCGACGATCCACTCGTCGGCCGCGGCTGACCGCTCGCGCAACCAGCCAGGCGCCGACAGACCAAGCGCAACCGCGTCGAGCAGATCGATGTTGGCCGTTTTCTGAATATATTGTCCGTTGAGCCAGGCGAATTTCTGCGGATCGAATACAGCCGCAGCCGCATGGACGCGCTCGAGGGAGAACTCCCGGGCCGCGGAGTCGCGGGAGAAGATCTCCTGCCCGTCGGGCGGCGTCCAGCCCAGCAGCGTCAAGTAGTTGACCATCGCCTCCGGCAGAAATCCGTCCGCGGCGTAGGCGGCGACGGATGTCGCGCCGTGACGTTTCGAGAGCTTGGAGCGGTCCTGCCCCAGGATCAGCGAGACGTGCGCGAATTGAGGAACTTCCCAACCCAGTGCCCTGTAGATCAGCACCTGGCGATGCGTGTTGGTCAGATGCTCTTCAGCGCGAATGACGTGCGTGATCCTCATGTCGTGATCGTCGACGACCACGCAGAAGTTGTAGATCGGCATGCCGTCGGAGCGGAGGATGATGAAGTCGCCGAGCGAGTCGCCGCGCCAGGTGACCGCGCCCCGAATGAGGTCGTGAATGGTCACATCGCCGGCAGCCTGGTCCTTCTCTTTCGGGACATGGAATCGAAGCGCGTAGAGGTCTCCTGCAGCGACGTGCCGTTGGATCTCTTCAGCAGGAAGCTGGTAGCAGGTGAGGTCGTAGTGAGGCGGACGTCCCGCTTCTTCGGCCGCCGAGCGCTTCGCTTCCAGCGTGGCCTCATCGCAGAAGCATCGATAGGCGATGCCCTTCGCCAGCAGCTCGTCGGCAGAGTCGGCGTACAGCTTCATGCGCTCGGACTGACGATAGGGGCCGTGAGGGCCGCCGACATCCGGACCTTCGTCCCACAGCAGACCCAGCCAGCGCAGATCCTCGAGGACCATCTCCTCCGACTCGCGCGTGGAACGAGCCACGTCGGTGTCTTCGACCCGAATGATGAATGTACCGTCGTGATGGCGGGCGAAGAGCCAGTTGAAAATTGCCGTCCTGGCACCACCGACATGGAGGTGACCCGTAGGCGAGGGGGCGAACCGCACTCGAACTGTCATGGAGCGCGAGTCTACGGAAAAGGCGGCCGCTAAAGAAGAGGGCCAATTCGCACGAGGGCCACTGCCAGTGCGCAGATCCCCTCACCGCGACCGAGAAAACCGAGATGCTCAGTCGTCGTTGCTTTCACATTCACGCGGTCCACTTCGATCGAAAGCAGTGCCGCAATCGACTGTCGCATGGCGGCGCGGTGCGGCGCCAGCTTCGGCGCCTCGGCGACGATGGTGATATCGACATTCTCGATCGTTCCACCCGCCTCGTTGACCAGCCGAACCGCCTCGTCGATGAAAATTCGGGATTCAGCGCCACGCCATCGCGGCTCCGTCGACGGGAAATACTCACCGATATCGCCTTTCCCGATCGCGCCCAGAATGGCATCGACCACTGCATGCAGCACGGCATCGGCGTCGGAGTGTCCGGCCAGACCACCGCGATCGGAAATGCGCACGCCGCCGAGAATCAGCGGCCGCTCTTCGGCAAACGGATGAACGTCGACTCCTTGACCAATGCGAAAACTCATGCATCTCTCCCGGCCAGCAGTGCTTCGGCGAGCTTCCAGTCCTCAGGGCGCGTCACCTTGATGTTGCCCGGATCACCAGGAAGAACGCGTACGGGAAAACCATAATGGGCGAAGACGCCAGCTTCGTCCGTGCCCGAAAAGCTCTCGGCCGCGGCCCGATCGAGCGACTGCGACAACAACCCCGACCGGAAACATTGCGGTGTCTGCGCCGCCACGAGCTCGCCGCGATCAAGTGTCTCAACGATCTGCTGGTCATGAACACGATGAATGGTGTCGCTCAGTGGCAGCGCCGGCAGAGAGGCGCCCACCTGCGAGGCTGCCTCGAGCAGCGGGTCGAGCCCCTCGGCCGCGAACAGCGGGCGCACGCTGTCATGAATAGCCACCAACTCCGCTCCCAACTTGATCGCCAGCTTCAAGGCGTTGCGGACAGAATCCTGCCGCGTCTCACCACCATTCACCAGACGCACGTTGCCCCAGCGATTGTGATCGACGATCTCCTGCATCGACGCCAGCTGCTCCCCGGAGACGGCCACGATGATCCTCTCGACTGCAGGGTGCCGGAAGAAGACATCGATCGTCCAGACGATGAGAGGGCGGCCGCCAAGGGGAAGGTATTGCTTGGGAACCTCGCCGCCGAAACGCACTCCGCTCCCGGCAGCGGGAATGATCACGGTGCAGTTCATGGAAATTTCGAATTTCGAATTTCGAATTTCGAATTTAAAAAAAGCCCGATCTGCTTCGGTCCAAGTTTGCTGTCGCTTCCAATTTTCGAATTTGAGCGAAGAGCATTCCCTTCGAACTCCGCCTCTTCTTTCAAATTCGAAATCCCAAATCCCAAATCCGAAATCCCACCCACCTCAAACTTCCATCACTTCGGCTTCTTTGTGCGCCAACACGGCATTCACTTCGTTGATGAACTTATCGGTCATCTTCTGAATCTCATCGAGGCCGCGCTTCTCCTCGTCCTGGGAGATGAGATGTTCCTTCTCGATCTTCTTCAGCTTGTCGTTGACGTCACGCCGGACCTGACGGATGGCCGTTCGAGATTCCTCGGACATGGCGTGGGCCTTCTTGACGAGCTCCTTGCGGCGCTCCTCGGTGAGGGGCGGGATCGGGATTCTGATGACCTTACCGTCGTTGGCGGGATTGAGTCCGAGCTCGGCACTTCGAATGGCCTTCTCGATGGCCGGGATGAGGGTCTTGTCCCATGGCGTAGCCAGAATCAGAGAAGCTTCTGGCACCGAGAGACTGGCAACCTGCGCCAGGGGCGTGTCGGTCCCGTAGTAAGGGACCACGATTCCGTCCAGCATCGAGGTTGTGGCGCGACCGGTTCGGAGCGATTTGAATTCGCCGTGCAGCGCTTCCAGAGCCCCGTGCATCCGGCGCTCCGCGTCTTTTTCGAGAGTCTTCACGTCCATTGAAAAGCCTCCAGCTGCGTTGTTATGCGGGGTGACTGTCGGTCACGATCGATCCGATATTCTCTCCCAGCACCGCCCTCGAGATGTTCCCCTTCTCCTTCATCGAGAAGACGTAAATGGGAATTGAGTTCCCTCGGGCAAGATCGATGGCCGAAGCATCCATGACATTGAGTCGTTGCTCGATCACCTGCTGATAGGTGGCGATGGGGATCTTGACTGCCGAGGGATCCTTATGAGGATCAGCGGTGTAGATGCCATCGACTTTGGTGGCCTTGAAGATAATCTCGCAGCCCAGCTCATTGGCACGCAGAGCGGCGGCGGAGTCGGTCGTGAAGTAGGGGTTTCCCGTGCCGGCGGCACAGATGACGATTCGTTTTTTCTCGAGGTGCCGGATCGCCCTTCGCCGGATGAACGACTCGGCGACGCCGGGCATGGCGATCGCGGTCGTGACTCTCGTGATGGCACCGCGGCGTTCCAGGGCATCCTGCATGGCCAGGGAGTTGATCACCGTGGCCAGCATTCCCATCTGATCCCCAACGGCGCGGTCGATGCCGTCGGTCGCAGCGGTGACGCCGCGAAAGATATTGCCGCCGCCGACCACGAGGGCGATCTCGACGCCGAGCTTCTGCACGCTCACCAACTCGTCGGCGATGTCGGCCAGTGTCTGGGGATCGATGCCGTACTTACGCTCTCCCATCAAGGCTTCGCCTGAGAGTTTGAGCATGATTCTCTTGTAGGTGGGCGTTCTCGCTTCAGCCATTCGGTCGGGTCGCTCCGGGGCGCGATTTATATCACGCGCTCCGCTTCTCGGGCGGCTCTGAATTGTTTTCCCAGAGCTGATCGGAGGCCAGCAGACGGGCCTGGATCTCCCGCTGGAAGGCTCCTGCATTGCAGGCGAACTCCTGCATCTGCTGCAGAAGCTCGAAACGCGCCGAAGGGCTCAGCGACGCACCGAGCAGGAGGATGTGATGCTCGGCGTCGCTCCAGCCGCTGCTCCAGTCCTCAGTCATCGAGTTGCTCCAATTGCGCGATGTCGATGAGATCTTTCGGCCGTCCCGCTTTCTGTTTCATCGTGATCAGGTCTTTTCTTGAAGCGATGCGAATCTCTCGCCCGCCAACAGATACCACTCGGCCCCTGTCGAACATCTCGTCAAAAGGAAAAGGCTCTTCGGCAAAAAGATCGACGACCAGCGGAAGTCCCTCGTCATCTCGCCACATCGAGAAGACCATCATGCCTTTCTGCTCGATCCATCCCCGGCGTATGGCAGGGTCGGCAAAATCCAACGCGTTCACAGGGACGCGCGGTTTGAAACCGAGCGCCGTCAGGGCCACCAGAGCGTCTCGCAGATGCTCGCCAGCAAAATCGACGACCAGGTCGAGATCCACGGTCAGCCGCGCATAGCCATGGAGAACTGTGGCGACCCCGCCGACAACAATGAAGCGAATGTTCCGGTCGCTCAGCTCGCGCAGGACGGTCGAGTAGAAATCCACAAGGCGAGTGTATGCCGCGGCGTGGAATCGAACAACGAAGGCCCAGCCCCGTATTGATCGGCGCCAGCGTCTCCGCCAGCACGCCCCTCGCCTGCTCCATCCCTTTGTTGGGCCGCTCTACGATTCAAGAATCGCTTCCGCGTCGATCGTGATGAGGACTTGGTGGCCGACAACAATGCCACCCCGCGCGAGCGGGCTGTTCCAACTTACGCCGAAGTCGCGACGGTCTATGCGGGCCGTAGCCACAAAGCCTGCCCGGGTCTTGGGACCCTTGTCGACCCCGTCCTCCCACCACGGAGTTTCCCACTGCCCCAAGTAGTGGACGTCCAGCCCGACAACCTTGGTGACCCCTCGGATTGTTAGAGCGCCAGTGACAACCGCCTCATTCGGACTCATCAGATGCACTGCGCGGCTCGTGAAGGTTATTTCCGGGAAGTGCTCGACGTCGAGGAAGTCGGGGCCGCGGAGGTGGACATCGCGACCCGGCTCTCCGCTCCACAGACCTGGGGTGTCGATCGTGGCCTCGACCCGGGACGCCTCCGGCTGACCCGGATCAAACTCCAGACTGCCGTGCACGTTCTTGAAATGGCCTCGCACATGGGTGACCATCATGTGCCTGACGCAGAACTCGGCAGCGGTGTGTCCAGGTTCCAGTGACCATCGAGCCATGGTGTCTATCCTCCCATTCTCCCTGTCGGCCTAACCCTCGCTCAGGACGGTCGAGTAGGAATCCACAAAGCGAGTGTAATGACAAACCCTCGCGAAACTTCGCGACGGAGCCGCAAAGCCTAGCAATAAACAGACGACAAACACATTCTGCAGAAACATCAATTTTCGCGTAGCACACCCTCTTGCTCTATTTGGAAACGGCTCAGGATGCGCGAGTGTTTTGGCAGGTCAAGAATGAGGCCGGTCTGCGCCGTGACCTTCGGTTGCTTCTAGAATCCAGGCGGGGGCGGTCTTGAGCCGCCCTTTTTTGTTGGCGCGTGGGACAGTGGCTCCCCCAGCCCTTCCCATGAACCTTTCGGTGCTGAATCCTTACTTCAATCCTGCCTGGGCCATGACTTCCGTTGCGAAGTCGGGTCCCTGGGGCTTCTCGATGCCCTCACCGAGCTTGTAGCGGGTGAAACGGACCACGTCGAAGTTTGCCTTCGCTGCCGTCCCGCGGGTCTTCAGCAGCTGGGTGATGGTGGTCTTGTCGTCGCGAACGTAGGGCTGCTCGAGGAGCACGGCCTCGCCGTAGTACTTCTCCATCTTGCCGGCGACGATCTTCTCGACCACAGCCTCGGGCTTGCCGGACTTGATGGCCTGATCGCGGGCGATTTCTTTCTCGGTGTTCAGATCGTTCTCGGTGACCTCGTCGCGCTTGACAAAGCGCGGCTCGGCGGCAGCAACATGCATGGCGACGTCGCGGGCGATCTCGCCGGCCACGACGCGGGCGTCGACGCTGTCATTACTGACTTCGACTAGCACGCCGATGCGGCCATTGCCGTGCACGTAGCTTCCCATACCGTGATGAGCAGGACCGCCGTCATAGCGGACGAAGCGGCGCACACTCATGTTCTCGCCGGTCTTGGCGATCTTCTGCGAGACGACCTGAGCGACGGTATGTCCCTCGGCGTCACCTGGCCAGTCGAGCTTCAGCAGTTCATCGACTGTCTCCACTTTCGAGTCCATGACGATCTGGCCGATCTGTTTGACCATGTCGCGAAACTCGTCGGTCTTGGCGACGAAGTCGGTCTCGCAGTTGACCTCGATCAGAACGGCTCTGGTGCCATCGACATGAGCCTGCACGAGGCCTTCCGAGGTAATGCGGCCGGCCTTTTTTCCTGCGGCGGCGAGTCCCTTCTTGCGGAGGACCTTCACCCCTTCTTCGACATCACCATTGGCCTCGGTGAGCGCCGACTTGCATTCCATCATTCCAGCTCCGGTTTTTTCGCGGAGCTCTTTTACGAGAGCGGCTGTAATTTGAGCCATATCAGTACTCCAGGTTGAGAATTTCGGGCCGCGCCACGCGAGCGCAGTACGGAAGAATCGAGAGAGTTGTCATCCTGAGCGTCGAGCGAAGGATCTCTGGTGACACGGCGAGATCCTGCCATGTCACCGAAGATCCTTCGCTTCGCTCAGGATGACAATGCTGCGCGACGGCTAGGAAACAGGAACGGCGACGGGCTCAGGTGCAGCGGCAGCGGGAGCGGGCGTGGCCATTTCCGGCTTGTCTTCCGCTCCGATGAACGTCTCTTCGGCCATGTTGTAGCCCTCGAGCACGGAGTCGGCAGTCTTCTGCGTGAAGAGCCTGATGGCGCGAATCGCGTCGTCGTTTCCTGGGATGACGTAGTCGATCATCTCCGGATCGCAGTTCGTGTCGACGATTCCAACGACCGGAATACCGAGCTTGTGCGCTTCCATGACGGCGATGTGCTCTTTCTTCGGGTCGATCACGAAGAGCGCATCAGGCAGGGCGTCCATCTCACGGATTCCGATGAGATTCTTCTGGAGCTTCTCGCGCTCATGATCCATGGCCGCGCGCTCCTTCTTGGACATCTCTTTCTCGGTGTCGGCCAGAGCTCTCTCCAGCTCCTTGAGGCGCTCGATCGACTTACGGACGGTCGTAAAGTTGGTGAGGGTTCCACCAAGCCAGCGGTTGTTCACATAGAACATGCCGCAGCGGTTTGCTTCTTCAAGAATGGCATCCTGGGCCTGTCTCTTCGTACCGACGAAGAGGATGCGCTTGCCGTTGGAGGCCAGCTCGGTGATAAAGGCGGAGGCTTCCTTAAAGAGCTTGAGCGTCTTCTGCAGGTCAATGATGTAGATCCCATTGCGCTTGCCGAAGATGTACTTCTTCATCTTCGGATTCCAGCGCTTGGTCTGATGACCGAAGTGAACGCCAGCTTCCAAAAGCTCTTTCATCGTAATAGAGACTGCCAAATGAACCTCCTTGTAGTTACGTCACGGACTTCTGTGCGCGATTGCGCGTATTGGACTCCATGAAATCGTGCGATCGAGCAATCGGACAATCGCACAACCCAAACAAAAAAACAGGAGCCCGCTCGGGAGCTCCTGTCTTCACTTGAACACTTAGAGAAACCGGAACATGAGACTAGCGCTTAGAGAACTGGAAGCGGGCGCGAGCACCCTTCTGACCGTACTTCTTGCGCTCCTTCATACGCGGATCGCGCGTGAGGAGACCAGCCTTCTTGAGCCGCTTGCGAAGCTCGACATTGTAGGTCAGCAGCGCTCGCGAGATACCGTGGCGAATCGCCCCAGCCTGTCCGCTCGGACCACCGCCACCGACCGTGATGACGATATCGAAATGATCGCCTGTCTCGGTGAGCGAAAGCGGCTGCCTGATGATCATCTTGAGCACTTCGTTCGGAAAGTACTCATCGAACTTGCGCCGATTGACCGTGATCTGACCCGTACCCTGACGGAGGTGAACCCGCGCCGTCGAGGACTTTCTTCTGCCTGTTCCGTAGTATTCCGCCACTCTGAAAACCCCTTCTGTTCTCTCTTACCTGGAGATCGTGAATTCTTCTGGTTGCTGTGCCACGTGTGGATGCTGGGAGCCGCGGTACACCTTGAGCTTCTTCAGCATCTTCCGACCGAGCCGATTCTTGGGAATCATTCCCTGAACGGCCTCTTCGATCATCCGCTCCGGCTTTTCAACGCGGACAAAGCGCGCTGCACTCTCTTTGAGTCCACCCGGATAACCGGTGTGGTGCCGATACATCTTGTCGGTTTCCTTCTTGCCGGTAAGACCGATCTTCTCGGCATTGATCACAATGACGTGGTCCCCGGTGTCGAGAAACGGGGTGTAGGTCGGCTTGGCCTTCCCCGAGATAATATTGGCCACAGCCGCTGAAAGACGGCCGAGAACCTGTCCTTCCGCGTCGATTACAAACCAACGCGGCTTGATGTCACCCTGCTTCGGAAAATACGTACGCATTTGTCGTCCTGTAACATCACAGACCCCCACTCATGCCCGGCACGAGTCAGGAGGCGCTGCGGAGAGTCGAATTCAAACTACACACTACCGCCCGTTTGAAGGGCCTGAAAAGGTAACATCGGGAACAGGGCCTGTCAAGAATTGTATTCCCGTGGGAAACCATTCAAGCGCCCCAGCCGCCGCGTAGGACAAAGGTGATTTTGAATGTTGAGTTGTGAATTTTGAATGTTGAATTGGCAAAAAGGGCGGTTTCACAATTCAAAATTCAACATTCAACATTCACAATTCGCCTTTGCCTTGCCTTAGACTCCCCTCCCGTGATCGACAAATCCCCGGCCGCCATCCGCCGCATGTTCGCCCAGGTAGCCCCACGCTACGACGTCGCCAATCGCGTCATGTCGATGCGCATCGACACACGCTGGCGGCGAATCGTCGCCTCGTCTGTCGCCTCGTGCCCCGGTCTCGTCCTCGATCTCGCCGCCGGCACGGGCGATCTCACCGTCGATCTCGTCCGTTACGGCCATCACCGCGTCATATCGGCCGACTTCACTTTCGAGATGCTCGAGCGGGGACGCGCCAAGCTCGCGAATCTCCCTGTCACCCAGGTCGGGGCCGACGCGCTCCAGCTCCCCTTTCCGTCGAGCCGCTTCGACGCCGTCACGATCGCATTCGGAGTCCGCAACTTCGCCGATCCCGCAGCCGGACTCCGGGAGGTGCACCGAGTCCTCAAGCCTGGGGGCGTCTGTGCGGTCCTCGAATTCTCGCGCCCTGCCCCGATCATCAACAGCTTCTATCAGCTCTATTCACGCCATCTCCTCCCCCGACTCGGAGGGTTCATCACGGGGGCGCGAGCGCCCTACGAGTACCTGCCGGCATCAGTGCGCGACTTCCCTCACGGAAACGCTTTTCTCGACCTGATGAGCGCCTCCGGTTACCAGCAGGTCTCAGCCCGGAGGCTCAGCGGCGGCATCGTTACTTACTACCGGGGAGTGGCTCCATGACTGCCGCCATCATCGACGGCCGCGGTGTCGCCGACGAGGTTCTCCTCTTGTTGGCCCCGAGAATCGAGCAACTCCGCTTGCGGGGGATCACGCCCGGACTCGTGGCCCTTCGTGTCGGTGACGATCCGGCGTCGGAAATCTACGTGCGACTCAAGGCCAGGAAAGCCGAAGAGATCGGGCTTCGCGGAATTCAGAAACACCTCCCCTCGTCGATCTCCCGCCAGGAATTGCTTTCCGAGATTCGGTCCCTCAACCAGGACGATGCCGTCGACGGGATTCTGCTGCAGCTTCCGCTACCGGCACATCTCGATGCCAAAGAAATCCTCGACGCCATCGATCCACGCAAGGATGTCGACGGGTTCCATCCCCTGAATGTTGGAAAACTTCATCAGGGTCGTCCATCACTTCTGCCCTGCACACCGGCCGGAGTGATCCGGTTGATCGAGTCGACCGGAACAGACCTTCGCGGGAAACGGGCCGTGGTCGTGGGCCGGAGCGACATCGTGGGAAAGCCGGCGGCGGCACTGCTCCTGCGAAAAGACGCGACCGTTACCCTGGCCCATTCGAAGAGCACTGACCTCGCCGCGATCGTGCGCGAAGCGGAGATCCTGGTCGCCGCGGCAGGACGCGCCTGCATGGTGACCGCCGACATGATCCGACCGGGAGCGATCGTAATCGACGTCGGCATCAACCGAGTGGACAAGGACTCGCCACAAGCCTCGCGAATCCGGGATCCTCGCAAGCTGGAGCTGTTGGAGACGAAAGGCTTCGCCGTGGTCGGCGATGTCGAGTACCACGGAGCCCGCGAAGTCGCCTCGTGGATCACACCGGTTCCCTTCGGAGTCGGGCCGATGACGATCGCCATGTTGATGGCCAATACCGTGCAGTCGGCCGAGGAGCGTCGAGGTTGATTCTGAAGGTCGGACTTACCGGCGGAATCGCATCGGGAAAATCGACCGTGGCTCGAATGTTTGCCGCTGAGGGTGCATCAGTGATCGACGCCGATGATCTGGTGCGACAGCTCTACCGGCAGGGAAAGGCCGGCTACGCAGTGATCGTTCAGAACTATGGAGGGGCTGTCCTGGCAGAGAATGGCCAGATCGATCGTGCCGCCTTGTCGCGGATCGCCCTCGCCACTCCTGAGGGAGCGAACCGACTCAATGCGCTCATTCACCCTCTGGTGATCGCCGAGCAGCAGAAGCTGTTGCAGGAGAAAGAGCGAGAGCCAGACGATTCAATCGCCATAGTGGAGGCGACGCTTCTCCTGGAGTCCGGGGGTAGAGAGCGATTCGATCGTATCGTCGTCGTTGACGTTCCACCGGAAATACAGGTCCAGCGAGGCGTCGCCAGAGGGATGAAACGTGAAGAGGTGGAGTTGCGAATGAGCCGACAGCTCAACCGCGAGCAGCGACTCTCTGCGGCAGATTACGTGGTCGAGAACAGCGGTAACCCCGATGAGACTCGGCAACAGGTTGAGCAGCTCTACGCCACTCTGGTAGCTGAGCTCGCAGCGCACGGGACAGAAAAAAGCGCCTCGGAGTAACCCCCGAGGCGCAGCAATCTCGTTTCGAGCGATCGTTACTTCGTTGCGGTGGTGCTGGTGGACATGGTGGTGCTGGTCATGCTCGTGTCGGTCATGCCCGTTCCGCTGGTCATGCTCGTGTCGGTGCTCATCGTGGAGCTCATGCCGGTCGACGATGAGGAGGTTCCGGAGTACGACCTCGTGTCGGTGTTGCCGGTCGCGGAGCCGCTGGTGCTACTGCTTCCGATATCGGTGACTGTGCCGGTCTCAACATTGTTCGTTTCCTTCTTGCAGGCGACCGCGAAGAGGGAAAGCGCGAAAACAGCGATCAGTACCAGGACGAATGACTTCTTATTCATTGAAAACTCCCCTTTTTGTTAAGTTGATTGCTCTGTCCGATGAAGGCCTTGTCGTCTGAGAGCGAACCCACGGACGCTTCCGCGCGGTTTGGCATCTCCCCGGGTGTAACTACGAAGCAACGAAGATGCCACAAACACAAAGCGCCCCGCCGAAGCGGGGCGCTCCATGAAAACGGATTCGTCTGGAAACTATTTCTTTTTGGGGGTCGCCGTGGTGCCAGCGGTGGTGGTCATCGTGTCGGTGGCCATGGTGCCCGTGGTGCCCGTGGTCATCGTCGTCTGCGAGGACGTCATGGACGTGTCGGTGCCCATGCTCATCGTGGTGGTGTTGGTGGCGGTGGTGTCGGTGCTCATGCTGGTCGAAGCGGTGTCGGTGGTGCCGCTGGAGGAGCTCATCGTGTCGGTCGTGACGGCCGTCTCGGTGGTGTTGTTCTCTTCCTTCTTACAACCAACGGCGAACATCGACAGTGCGAAAACGGCGACCAGAACCAGAACCAGTGACTTCTTCATTTGTGTATCTCCAATTTTTTTAGTTTTTGTTTTCAACTTCATCAGACAACTCGGGTTACTTTTAAGCGGAATCACGGTTACTGGTTTGCCCTATCACCTACTTTCGCTTCCAGATTTTTGAATGGGGGTAACTTACATGCCGCGCGAATCCGCAGCAGGAATATCATTCGATCGGGGGCTGGTCCGGGCACACTTCACGCACCGGTACCGGGCTATATATTAGGAATCATGCGCCATTTGTCAAGAAATATAGCGAAAACAGAGCGGCGACAAGCGGCTTCTGCACAGTGCTGCTCGGTCCGTTCCTTCGACGGAAGCCGGATCGATTACGACCTTTACGAGACGTCGTCTACCAATCCAGTTCTCGTCGTACCGGGGTTCTGGCGAACCCGGGAGTACGGATCGATGCGGCGGCTCGGCGCCTTCCTATGCGGGATGGGATTACGCGCCGCGATCCTGGACCCGCGAGGACATGGCACCAGCGAGGGCGTATTTGGTTTCAACCGCGACGAGCATCACGACGTGGCGGCGGTGGCACGCGACGTCCTGGAGCGAACGGGCGCGACACGATTGACTCTGATGGGATTCTCGGCGGGAGGAGCAATCGCGATTTCCTGCGCGGCGATTCACGACCTGCCGATCGCCTCTCTGCTGCTGATCTCACCGGTCGCGAATTTCCGGCGGGTGATTCCGCGCCTCAATCCCCTGACGATGCATCGGCACATCGCGCTGGGCCAGGCGCTTCATCATCGACCCCGCTTCGAGTGGCGCTTCCGGGCCGGCGTTCGCGATGCTGCCGAAGACATCGCACGCGTACAAGCGCCGGTCGCTCTGATCCACCTGAAGAATGACTGGTTGATCGATCATGCCCACTCCATGGAGCTGTATGAGAAGGCCAACGAACCCAAAGAGCTGCACATCATCGACATCCCGGGGAACTACCACGCGGACCGGATTTTCAATGCGGCCGGAAGGGATGTCTTCCCGATCATGACCAGCTTCCTCCGCCGAACCATTGGTGGCGGAGAGTAGTGGCGTTCAACTCGTGGCTGGACATTCCGATGTCCAACAGGCCTTCAGGCAGTGCGTGGCAACGATCGTTGTGCGCGAGCCAGACAGCTGGACATCGCAATCGGAATGTCCAGCCACGTTCTCAAAAAGAAAAGCCGCGCTTCCATCACGCGGCTGCAGACCAGGAGGCTCGATGACGATTCAGGGAATCGGCATCGGCGGATATTCGCGCTCCCGCGGAGTCGGGACGATCTGCAGATCGATGATCTGCAACTCGGGATAGAAGTCGGCCGGCTGATTAAGCGAAGGGATGACTCGTTTCGGAGCCGTACCTTCTTCACTCCAGTCCTCTCCATCGAATACCCACATGACCGTACCTTTCTTTCCAGCCCGGCCTCAGCCCGACCGACCTCCTATAACTCAAAGGGCTTGCCAGTTTTCCGGAAAAATACCTGCATCCTGGAAACTATTGCAGGAACTCAGCTTAGTGGAGAGGGAAGGTTTCGAAGTGCCGTCTTTGGCAGGTCAGCAAATGAATAAGTGTCCGAATTTGTGTCACTTCTGTCCGCGTAGAGTGTCAGCCGAGGGACCCAGACGATCGAGAAGCTGCTGATAGGCGCGGCCGCGATGAGAGATCCTGTCCTTCTCATCGCCCGGAATCTCGGCGAACGTTTTATCGCTCTTCTCCGGCTGGAACCAGGCGTCCCAGCCAAACCGCTGATCTCCTCTGGGCTCAACCAGAATCGTCCCGCGACACTCGCCGAGGAACAGGTGCGTTTCGCTCCCGTCCCAGTAGCCCACACAGCACTGTGCGAGTGCGGAGCGGTCGCGCAGCGCGTAGGCAATCGCCCCGAGACCGGCGCCGCCTGCGGCTTCGAGCAGCCACCGCACATAGGGTCCGGGGAAGTTACCCAGCTCGGTAAAGCCGAGCGAGACATCCTCGACCACAAGTCGTTTATAGCCCTTGGTTTTGGCCACTTCGACTTTGTGACGGGTGATCTCCTCGACCGAAGAGGCCTGAATTTCAGGCAGGTCGAGAGCAACCCGGAGAAGGGGCTGATTGAGAATCCTCTCGACTTCGAGCGCCTTGTTCGGATTGGATGAAACGAAGATCAGCTTTTCAGCCACGCCAGCAACCGAACAGGGTCGTTAGAGCCACTAAGAGGCCGACCGGACCGCCAGCAGGATCCGATCGCGTAGGCGAGCCGGAGCAGAGCTGCGCAGCTTTCGTCTGACGAAGTTCCGAAGCCGCTTGTGAATGGTGACGCGGTCGCCGCAGTCCCTGCACCCATCAACATGCTGCTGAAGGTCGGTTGCCTTACTCGCACCCAACTCGCCATCGAGAAAAAAATAAACAATGCGTTTTACATCGTCACAGACCATCAAGGTCTCCTCTTGAAACTGTACTGACGACTCGAACGCTTTGAACTGCACTACTCGATGGGGAATTCCTCCTCTTCTTCATCCACTTCGAAGTCGAATTCCTCGGGATCCTTGGAGAGGATGGCCAACTCTTCTTCCTCGTCTACTTCAGGCTCAGCAATCTCGAGTTCTTCGGTGGCCGGTGCTTTCTTCTTCGGCTTGACCTCGTCCTTCCGCGATCTCATCTTGGCGGGCTCACCGCTGCGGATGTAACCGTACTTCTTGGCGTACTCGAGGAGGGTTCGCTCCAGCATTTTTCGACCGCGATAGAGCCGCGACATGACTGTGCCGACCGGGCAGTCGAGGATCTCGGCGATCTCTTTGTACGAGAAGCCTTCCAGGTCGGCCAGCAGCACGACCATCTTGTAGTCATGAGGCAGAGTGTCGAGCGAACGCTTGACATCCTCGTCCATCATGTCCTGAAAGATCTCACTCTCCGGATCCTTGATCAGATCGGGCGCGTTCTTCTGAATGACGCGCTCGTAGGACTCTTCAATTTCCGAGAAATCGATCTTGTGCGGAGTAAGTTTCTTTTTGCGGTAGTTGTTGATGAAGGTGTTCTTCATGATCTTGAAGAGCCACGCTTTGAAATTCGTGCCTTCTTCAAACTTGTCGTAATACTTGTACGCTTTGAGATACGTCTCCTGAACCAGATCCTCGGCGTCTTCGGAGTTCCGAGTCATGCGATAGGCGGTGTTGTAGAGCGAATCGACGTAGGGCATCGCTGCCTTTTCGAAGTTCCAGCCCTGCTCGTGTTCGTTTGCTTCGGCGCTTTTCATTGGAGTCTCCATCCGCTACTCATCCTCTGATGCTTCATAACTCATGCCTTGTGATTGCCCTCACAAAGACATGAAAAGTTCCCGTAGATTGCAGCGCTTTGGCTCGCCCCGCGATACTGTAAGGCACTGCTGTTTCAACCACATGTCGCTGGAACCGCCACAAAAATACGCATTCGGCTGCACTATCTGGATCTACCCGTCGCAGTCCCGAAATCAGGACACGATCGTCCTCTGCGGGTGTGATGGGTAAAGATAATACGGACGTCGGCGGGAATTGGTTCGGTGAAACGGTTGTGAACAAACGGTGAACGACCCGTATTCCAGCGAGTAGCAGACTCTAACAGAGCTGGAATATTTTTTCAAGCCTTTCGGGAATTTTATTTCATTCGTCTCGAAATGTCTGCAGGAGCGACTCGTAGTCGGAGGTGATCTCGATGAAGCGGGCCGAGGCCCTGGCCCGCTCCTCATCGCTGGAGTTGTGGAAGTGGTCGGGGTGATGTTCGGCCACCAGCTTCCGGTAGCGGGAGATCAGGTCCTGACGGCTGCTCGAAGAGTTTAAGCCCATCCGCGTAAGGCGTACGCGCCGGGCCTCTTCACTCACTCGAACGAACAAAGGTGCGCCCCCGCCGGAGCGGTCCGCTTCGCGCGGGCGTCCCGCCTTTGCATAGTCGACGTAACGAAAACCATATTGCTCGCGCAGCCGGGCCAGAGCATCACTGTGGAAGCCGAGCGCGAAACTCAGCTCCAGTAGTGCGTTGTACTGCGGGAGCGGAATTTCGCCACCGCCGTCCAGGGCTACCCGAACACCGGCCTCGAGCAGCTGGCGCGATTCGGCTTCGGAGGCGCCTCTGGCGAAGACTTCTCCCCAACTCTGCAGATCGATTTCCTGCGGTGTGGCCACGACGGCTTTGCCGCGCTCCCGGGCGATCCGCGCGGCCTCCTCAGGAGTGGCGCCGCCCGCGAGGGCGATCGAATAAAGAATCGACCCTGTGATCGACGACCGGTCGATCCGCGATTTCACAGACCGCTGCTCGGCCTCCCGAACGGTGATGCCGTAAACGACGAGCACGACCATGGCACAGAGGAAGCCTGCCGCAATCATCAGCCCGATGAAGAGCAAGGTCGATTCCCCTTTCTGTTCGTTCGGAGATAATTTTGAGGCATTGGACGACCCTATCCTTCGCTGCGGCTCAGGAACAAGGCTGGGCTAATCGCGCACTCACTCTGAAGCAGCGCGCGAAGGCGCGCGGAAGACCTGTAGCACCGGGCGTAAGCCCGGTGTCCTACGGACGACCGACCAACAAGTGCTTTCAAGATCTACCAGCCCGCGAAGGCGGGCGACAGATGAAGTGTCCACGATCTGCCGCCCGCCTTCGCGGGCTCGTAAATCCAAAGCATTTCTTACTCGAGCGTCCGCGCTACACCGGGCTCACGCCCGGTGCTACAGGTCTACCGCGCGCCTTCGCACGCTGTCTTTGCGCGTTGAATGCGCGTTCCTCTATTTCAACAACGACGCATCGGCTCTTTCATTCGACAGCGAAACCCGAACTTCCTCGAGCCGCCGGGAGAACTCCCCATCGCCGAGAACCGCTTCCGAGCCCGCTACGTCGATCTGCTCTTCCAGACTGATCCAGCTTCGACACCCTGCGTACTCCGGCCGCATCTTCACGGTCACCGCCGCGGGCAACCTGTAGCCACGCACGGCGATCACGTGCACGGCCTCAGTCGGCCGGAAACGATAGCGTTCATGAATCGTGTCCGACGTGAAGATCAGGAAGGGATCGAGCGCAATCAACCTGTCGAGGTCGCGAATCTGGAAGACATCGGCGACTTCGCACCAGATCGAAACCGGGACGTGGTCAGGATTCGTATCGGCTCGATCAGTTGCCGAGAAGAAACGGCGCTCCTCTGTTTTGAACTGCTTCTCCTTCTGATGAAGGTACGTCGGCAGGAGATAGAAGCGCTGCGCCTCCACCCGGAAACCGTTCTCGGCAATGCCGCCTTTGCGCACCAGAAGGATCTGACGTCCCGCGGAGACCGCCTCGATGATCGACGCCCACTCGCGCAGCGCGGTGTGGTTGGGAAGTACGCTCACCTCTCACCTGGACGGAAAACGACCGAGTTTACCGGTCCTTCCCATAGCGTGATGGCCCGGACGATGGCCTTCTCGCCTCGCAGCACCTCGGTGAGCCGGCCGTGAAACCACTCGGCGATGTTCTCGGCCGAGGGATTCAACTCCGTGAACGGCGGGACCTCGTTGATGCATCGGTAGTCCATCATCTTCGCAAGCCCTTCGAGCTCTCTTCGGGCGACCACAAAATCGACTGCGAGATTGTCGGCATCGAGCGCCCCGCTGGCCGCCGCCAACTCCGCTTCCACCAGATACGAATGGCCATGCAGAGGCTCGGCCGGACCGCGGTAGCTCCGGAGAAAATGCGCCGACTCGAAGCGCGCCTGAACCCGCACCGTAAAGCGATCCATCATTCTCCTTCCGGCCAGACGAAACGAATCAACTCCTCGGCGATTCCCAGCTCCCGAAACTCCTCCGGCGACGATTGGGTCCGGAGAAGAAGGCTGGCGCGTTTGGAATCCCAGCATTCCTCGTCATCACCCTCAATGGCCAGCTCCACAAGCGTCTCGAGAGTTTTTTTGCGATCTTCCAGAAATCCTCCGAAAGCGATGAAGGATGACACAGAACATCCGTGGTTCACAACGGATGGCAGTGCTGATTTCGCCTGACGACCCGCGTCGGCTCGCACCGTTGCCGAGTTGCTCTACTCGAGTCGCTGAGCCCGGCCAAGCCGCGTGCATCGATCCCGACCGATCCAGAAGCATTGCAAAAAAAGGAGCGCAATCCCCACGAGAAATACTGCCACTGACAGACGAAATGAGACGGGTTCGTAGTGCACCGTCACTCCTGACTTCCCCCCTGGCACCTCGAAGCCGAAAAATGCTCCGTTGACAACGCGAGGCTGCAGACGCTTTCCTCTACTCATCGCGACCCACCCCGGCACGTAAGGTTCACTCGAAGCGATCACCAGAGACCTCTCGGCGTTCACATTGACGCGGAAGCTCGAAGAGCTGAGCTGCCTTACATCGACGCTGCCTGCGCCGTTCGTGACCCGACCGCCCGTGGCGATGCCGTCCACCTCGGCGACGAGAGGATCCCCCATTTGCGGTCCTGGTCCCGTGAGAACTCTCGGGATGAAGAATCTCGGCACGAAGCGTTCGTTCTCGAAGAGTCTTCCATCGGGGCCGAAGTAGACCTCACGCCAGTGGCTCGATACCACTGCTGCAGGGTCGGTGAGCAGAAACCTGACGTTCAGAAAGTCGATCCGCGCATCATCAACCTTCACCACTCGCTGGACATCACCATCCGCCGGCTCATGAACCGTAATCGGATCGAGAAAGCGAGTGTAGGGCTGCCATGACATCGGATCGCTTCCTCGAATGTCCTCGAGACCATACTCGGCCGACAGATTCGGAAGAAAGACCCAATCCAGCCCCACGATCCTGAAAGGTTCCGAGGGCGCCAGGGCTTTGAGTCGGTCCAGCACCGGAGTCGGGGGAAGGTAGTACCGCCGCGAAACCAGGGCATTGAAAGGTGAATTCAGCACAAGCAGTTCCAGTGCTGTAAGCACCAGCGCGATCGCAGCAAGCCTTTGCGGCCTGGCGAAAAACAGGGCCAACACGAGAATCAGGAGGACGAATACTCCCACGGCGTCAGTCCACCCGAGAGTGACACCGAGTTTGCGAATCAACAGGTACGAGAGCGAAAGCCCAAGGAAAGCGGACGTCACGACCGCAACCACCGATCGAGCCTCGCCGATTCGCGCTAGTACCGCGGCCGCAGCGATGCCGGCGAGAAAACAGGTCACGAATCGGAGCTTGTCATTTGCGACGGAGTCGAATGGAGGAATGTGGTTGACGATATCGCCGATGAACGTCCATCTCATGGCCACGAGGAACGTGAGCAGCGCGAAGAGGGCCGTGAGTCGATCTCGGATTGCAACATCACGACCCAGAAGCGCCACGCCAAAGAAAGTCAGCGCAATCAGCCCGACGTAGCACGAGGCCACCACCGAGTAATTCATGATCCAGGACCAGGTGTGCCGCGCCGGGTTCCCGAAAGCGTTCGGCGAGAGGAGCAGCCATGCGATCTGCCCAGGCATTCGAGTAGTCATGATCCGTCCAGCTCCGGCGTGGATCTCGGCAAATCGCGTGCTCCGCACAACCTGCTCGAGGACCGGAATCCACGACGGCGCGGCGACGAGCGCTCCAATCACGGCGGTCATGGTTACGCGGCCTGCGCTGCGGATCCACTCCGCTTTGTCGGCCGACAGGATCGCATCGATCGCCAGAAGACCGAGGAGCGCCAGAACACAATGAAAAACTGACTCCGGGTGTCCCGCAGAAAGAATGGCGGCCGTGGTGAAAGCGAGGAGAAGCGCTCCCCGTCTGTTGTTGCACGACAAGGAATAGAAGGTGGCAAAACAGAGGGCCGGGAGCAGAGCCGCTACAGTCGATGCCGTGTAATAGAGGTAGACGGTCTGAGGAACTGAGAAAGCAAAAACAACGCTCCCAAAAAGTGAGGCCCATTCGTTCTTCACTCTCATTTGAAGAAACAGGTAACCGAACACCAGAGCGACCACGAGCTTGAGGGCGGCCATCGCGACCATCTGCTTGGGCAGCGGCACAAACAGCGTGACCAGGAAGAACGGCGAGAACGGCGCCGATTCCCCATTGCCGAGAAGGGGATAGCCGGAGAATGAATAGCGATTCCACAAAGGGATACGCCCCGCAAACAACTCCTCTCTCATCGCCGTCATCCACGGAAGAAACAGCTTCACCGTGTCATTGGTCAGCGGGTTTCGAGGGCTCACGTGACCGACGACCCCGGCGTAGGGAAACCCACGCGCGACCTCATCGAGCGGCAGCGGCACCCGGCTCGTGAAAATCGCGCCGTGAAGAAACAGAAAGACCAGACCGATGATGCTTGCGGCAACCCTCGCCGGGACCGGAGCGAACCAGCGATTCAACACAAAGAACATCGCCGCGCAGGGGAGCAGGATGCCCAGGATCGTGAGAAGGATGTCGGTCACGTGCCTATCCTAGTCCGGCATAGGCAGCCCTGGGCGTCTCGCCGAGGGGAGCGGGCGCCTCGCCCGCTCTTCGAGCGAGTGCTCGAAGAATCGGCGCGTGTGTTACCGCAGAGCGGGCGAGGCGCCCGCTCCCCTCGGACAACTTTGCCGATCACGGTGTGCGACGCGGTAAGGGTCTTCACGCGGAGCCGACCTTCCCCCTGTTTCTGCGAGCGCGTGTACAATCCGCCCCCGATGCCTCTGCCCAAAAGCATTCTCTGTAAGAAGTGCACCCGGACCTACCCGGAAGGCTGGAGGGTCTGCCCCTATTGCAAGTTCGACCCGCTCCAGGCCCGTCGTGACGCTGAGTCGAGCCGCATGCTGGCCCGACGGGGCGTCAAGGTTCCGGCGATCGGGAAGGCGAAAGAAGAGAGCAGGGAGGGGCGGCGTGAGCCGCGGGGGCGGCGTCCGAAGCCGGCCGCCGGTCGTCCCGAGCGCGGCAACGCGCGTCGACCGAATCGTCCGGCCCGCCCCGAGGGGGAACGTCCTCCTCAGCCGCAGCGTCAGGGACTAGGCCAGCGCCCGGGTGAGAACCAGAGGCGTCCGGGACCCCCTCAGAGAAACGCCGTTTCCCCAGCTTCGCCGCAACCCGCCCAGGCCACGCAGAACGCCGCGACCGGGGCCGCCCAGTCCGAGAAGAAGGGACGCAGACGGAGGCGAGGTCGGAGACCGGGACAGGGCGCAGGCGCGCCGGAAGCGGGAGCAGTGCAGCACACTGAGACGCGACCGCCGCAGCAGCCGCGGCCTCCTCAGCAACAGCCGCAACCGTCGCAGGGCAGAGCGGAAAAGCCGGCGCCTACCAGCGTCAATCAGGACAGCCAGGCCGACAGTCCGGCCCGTCGGCGCAGACGCCGGTTCAGAAAGCGCCGCGGTCCGGGTGGCGGTTCCGATCCGGGCGGCGGACCGGCATCACCATAACCGCTCGCTGGTCACCATTCTGGCGACGATAGGGCTCGACGAGCGTAACGCTGACGGCCGCGATTTGACGTGGGCGTCACTCATGTCTCGGAGCGCGCTGCTGTGCGAAGATCAACGTGGGTCTGACGCTGTTCTCACTCGATGCGGACGACACCGCGGTCCCCCAGGGAGGAACCATGACCACGCGAGAAATGCTTCACGAAATCGTAGACAAGCTTCCGGAGTCCGAACTCCTCACGGCCGCACGCATCCTGACCGCCCTTGAGCAGCCGGCGAATCCGCTGCAGATCCTGCTCGCGAACGCGCCGCCGGATGACGAGCCCGACGACGACTTCGACGGCGGTTTGACCGAAGCGCGGTCCGGCCAAACCATCTCACATGAGGAGTTGCTTCGGCGTCTCGGAATCAACGAATGAGTCATGCGGCAGTGCGCTGGTCTGAAAGCGCTGCAAAGGATCTTCGGCGCCTCAATCCAGAGAACCAGCGCCGCGTCGCCCGCGTGGTCGTTCGCTTTGCCGAAACGAGCGAAGGAGAGGTGAAAGCCTGCAGGGGCCGCTCGGAGCCGAATACCGCCTCCGCTCCGGCAATCTGCGTA
This sequence comes from Thermoanaerobaculia bacterium, assembly GCA_035544835.1. GTDB lineage: Bacteria > Acidobacteriota > Thermoanaerobaculia > Gp7-AA8 > Gp7-AA8 > DASZZV01. The sequence goes on along the minus strand of DASZZV010000207.1, from coordinate 5,604 downwards.
TCCGTTTTCGCGAAGAACCTGACGGCACGATCGTCATTCTCCGCGTTCTCCCGCGCGATAAAGCCTATCGCTGATGAACGCCAGCTGAACAGTATCTCCGCTAGTCTCAGCCTTCGCGTTCCGACAGTACGAATCGCTAAGCATTCTTGCGAATGTCGCGGAGCTAATCTAGCTGAAAAAGGGAAGCTGTCCGGCCTCACCTCAGGAGTGAACGTCGCCTTCGGCGCTTGTCGACAGCATGGTGAATCGTGCTACTCAGCTCCTCGACGAGTCCGCTGACAGTTGGCAACTCTGGTCCTACGCGTTCTGCATGAGTTGGAAGCTGAGCTCATACGAGGTGTTGCGGTGAGCGTGGACGAGGTCTCGATGCGCGTACACGATCTTCCCCTCAGCCAGGAACCAGTGTCATGAGCAAATCGTGTCCAGGGAATCTCCCAGCCCTCGGGAGATGACGCACCTCAGGAGTGAGTCTCGCCCTCGGCCAGGGCCGGGTCTGACAAGCGCATGTGGCGAACCGAGCACTCGGCGAAGCCCTCGCATCGCGCACAGTAGCGGTCTTCGTGCTCAGGCTTGAAGTCGCGCGGCGGACAGATGTTCACTCCCGCCTTGATCGTCGGCAGGATCGACGCAGCGAGCGCGGCTCGCTCTTCTGCTGTTCCGGGGCCGAGCGCTTTCTTGATCTTCTGATAGAGCACCAGGTTCCGGTGAACGACCAGCTGCTCCTCGTCCAGACCCTTCTTCGGAAGATCGGGGCGCAGAGCTTTGGGAAGAGCGGGACGGCGGTTCCGGAGGAGAAAGTAGCCGAAGCTGAGGATGACACCTCCCGCCGCGGCGATGGACTGTTTGTTCCCGATGACGATTCCAACGATCAACACGCCGACGGCGATCCAGGCCAGCCACTTCACCTTCACCGGCAGAACGAAAAAGACGTAGAAGGTCTGCTCCGGAAAAAGGTAGGCGTAGACGAACAGTAACGAGTAGCTGATGAAGAACGACCCCAGCAGGGCGATGTTCAAACCAAAGGCGATGGCTACCGATCCGAAGAGCGAGAGAAGAAAGAGCGCCATGAAGTCGAACGTGCCGAGCGTCGCCTCCACAGCCGATCCCATGATGTACAGGATCAGCAGGACGAAGAAGAGCGACAGCGGGCCGCTCTGCACAAACTGATAGGTGAAGATCCGCCAGAGCTCGCCGGAAAGCACACGCGATCTATCGAAGGAGAAGAGATAGCGATAGCGCTCCTGATCCTGGTACTGGAACAGGAAAAAAGCGACGTTCAGAAAAATCAGAACGTAAATGGACTGCAGATTTTCGCGAGTTCGGGCAAGCATTCTTGGATTTTCCAGCAACCATCAGGCCGCCAGTAGTGTGTCGTGCAACTTCATTCGGCTTAACGGCCTTATCGAGCGACAAAATTCTCGAAGTGCTGCATGACTACCGAATCTCCGCTCTTGAGGTGGTGCTTTGCCGCTTCCCCGCCGGCGATCTCCAGAACATACAGCGCATTTCCGGTCGGGGGATAGGTGGGACAGGGATCGGCCGCACAGGGAGGGACTTTCTCCGAGATCGAGACGATTTTCTTCGTTCCATCGAGCCAGATCATGTCGAGCGGAATCAGCGTGTTCTTCATCCAGAACGGATAGAAGCCAGCCTGCGTAAAGATAAAGATCATCCCCTTCCCCGGAGCGAGACTCTCCCGGTACATCAGCCCCTGCTGCCTGGTCTCATCGGTATCGGCCAGCTCGCAGTCGATCTTGAATCCGTCGGGGAAGACCACCATGGGCCCATTGGACGGCCGCGCCACGGGAACATTGACCTGACGGCTCGACGGCTCGCAGCCCATGCCCGCCAAAGCGATGGTTAGCAGCATGATGGCCAGGGTCTTCATGTCGTTTCCTCCTCGCGTGAGCCCGTCAGCAGCTCGTACTTTTTCACATAGTAGCGAAAGGAACGAAAGGACATCTGCAGCAGTTCGGCGGCCTGAGTCTGTACGCCATGGCTCCGCTCCAGAGCCTGGAGCATGAGCAGCTTGCCGATCATCTCCAGGTGCTTTTCCAGGTTCAACCCGTCGGGGGGCAATTCAAAAACATCCGAATTCGTATTGATCCCCAGCAGCACGCTCTCGGGAAGGGATCGGGTAGTGAGAACGTCGCTCTGTTCGAGCGCGACGGTGCGCTCGATGACGTTCTCGAGCTCGCGGACGTTGCCGGGCCACGAGTACTTCTCCAGCGAGCGCATGGCCTCGGTCGAGATCCGCTTGGGAGGCAGCTTCATACTGGTCGTGTACTTGGTGATGAAATGGTCAGCCAGGAGCGGAATGTCTTCGGTTCGCTGGCGCAAGGGCGGCAGGGCGATCGGAATGACGTTGATTCGATAGAAGAGATCCTCGCGGAACGTTCCCCGCTGGATCGACTCGGCAAGATCGCGATTCGTCGCCGCGATGACCCTCGTGTCGACCGGGATCTCCTCGTTGCCACCGACTTTGCGAATCAAGTGGTCCTGCAGCACACGCAACAGCTTGATCTGCATGGCCGTAGTCATCTCGCCGATCTCGTCGAGGAAGATCGTTCCCTTCTCCGACTCCTGAAACAGTCCTTTCTTCTCGCGAATGGCCCCGGTGAAGGAGCCCCGCTCGTGCCCGAAGAGCTCGGACTCCAGAAGGTTCTCCGGCAAGGCGCCGCAGTTGATGGAGACGAATTTCCCGCGACGCTTTGACCTGAAATGGATGGCGCGAGCGATCAGCTCCTTACCCGTGCCCGATTCGCCGGTGATCAACACGGTCGAATTCGCCGGAGCGATCCGCGAGATGATGGAGAAGATCTCCTGCATCCGCCTGCTCTTGCCGATGATGTTGGAGAAGGTGAAGCGCTCCTCGAGGACGCTGCGGAGATGGACGTTCTCGGCTTCGAGCTCCTTCCGCTCCACGGCCTTGCGGACGATGATCTTGAGCTCCTCGATGTCGAAGGGCTTGGCGATGTAATCGTAGGCTCCGGCACGCAACGCATCGACGGCCGACCGCGTGGAGGTATAGGCCGTGATCATGATGACTGGAATGACCGGACTGATGGCCTTCACATCCTTGAGGAAATCGAGGCCGGTCCCGTCCGGCATCATCAGATCGCACAAGATGAGGTCGGGCTCAGCCTGATGAAACGACTGCCGTGCCTCTTTCAGTGAGCCGGCCGTGCGGACTGCCCAGCCCTCCTGCTCGAAGACAATGCTTAGAAAGTCTCGCAACGACGCTTCGTCGTCGACGATGAGAATCGTGAGCGGCATCGGCGCGCATTATATCGGCCCCACACCGATCTCACGGTGCGGAACAGTCTTTGCTTTGAGTCTCTTGCTCGCCGAGCCCTGCGGCCTGGCCAGCTGACACATCAAGTGACCCTCATGACGAGATCGAAAAGGTTTCTGATCACCACCTGGCTTCTCTCGACGCTGGCCGCCATCACCTCGGCAAGTGCTTCGTCCTTCCTTCTGAAAGTTGATTCACGAAACGCCAACGCCGGCAGCACGGTCACCGTTCCGGTTCGATTGCAGGAATCCGACGCCTCGGCCGGAGCCCTCGCCTTCGTTGTGGCGTACGACGCCACCAGACTGGCGCTGCGTCCCTCAGGACAGGAGTTCGCCCTCCCCGCTCCAGCCGTTCCGCCCTCCTTCCAGATCTCGAGCTACTCGACGGTCGAGGGCGACGTTGGCCGAGTCGGAATCGTCATCTTCGATCCCCATCTACCTATGGCCACGATTCCGAGCGGCGTCATTACCGACCTCGTGTTCAACGTCCTCCCCGGGGCCGACGGGTTCGCCTTCGTCAGGATTGACTCCCTCACCAAGCCCAGCGCATCGGACGCCGTGGGAAATGACATTCCCTACGCGGGGAAACAGGATGGCGGCATTACGATCACGCCGAATCGCGCGATCCTCTCGGTGGAACCGGCAACCGTCGGCTTTGGCTCGGTACCTCTGGGCAGCGCGGCCGAACGCCTCCTCATCATCGCCAACTCAGGAACCGCACCGTTGTCGATAAGCCGCATCAGCGTTGCAGACGGCCCGTTCAGGGTGAGCTCTTTCCCCGTGCCTCTCGTCCTCAATCCGGGTGCGTCGCTCTCGCTGACCGTCAACTTTGCATCGACCGCCCCGGGGACATTTGCGTCCGTCATCAAGATCGAGAGTGGCGGCTCCTCTCTCGAGATACCGCTTACTGCTGCAGCAACCGAAGGTCAAAGCTTCAGCTACTCCGAACGCTTTCTGCTGCCGGCGGCGGCGCGGGTTCCCGGGGCGAACGGTTCGCAGTGGAGAACGCGGCTGACGATGTTCAACCGCGATCAATTCACGGCCGGTCTTCGCCTTCGCTACCTCGCTTCCACAGGGGAGACAGAGGTCATCAAAGAGTACGTTCTCGCCCCCGACGAGTCGCGCCGGATCGACGACGTGATCTCTGACCTCGGGCTCGAGCAGGGCAATGGTGCGATCGAAATTGATCTGTCGACGCCGGAAATCGTGCTGACCAGCAGCACCTACAACGTCACAACTCGCGGCGGTCAGACCTCCGAGGCGGTTCCCCTTGTCAGCTGGAGCGACCTTTTTCACACCGGCCGACGCGTCGCGCTGATCGGTCTCGATCGTTCTGCCGCCCGCCGCACCAGCGTGACGCTGATGAACCTGTCGGCCAAAGCTGCGGTGCTGACAGTCGATCTGCGCGATGAAAGCGGACGCTCACTCGGAAAGCGTGACTACCAGCTACAGGCGGGGCAGATCCTCAGTGGGATCGATATCTTCGAATTGCTGGCAGGGCTAGAGTCGAAAGACCTGACCCTGGTCATCTCCACGATTACCGCGGATGCGACGTTTTACGCGTTTGCTTCCATCGTCGACAACGAGACTGGCGCGCCGCTGTACGAGGAAGCGAGATAGGGCGATGAAGGCACCGATTGATTCTCGGCTCTGCGCCCCAGCCGGGGCGCACTGAAATTCTCGGGACTCGCGTTTCCAGTGGTTCGCTTCGCTCACCACTGGCTACCAGCTGATCGGCCCTCCGGGCCTCCTTCAAAGGCGGACGCGATCTCGACAACATGCTATCGCCCGGAAGAATCATTCCATCGGTCACGCACTCGAACCTCGCCACTTCCAAGACTCCTGCCGGCGACACTCCGGAGTGCAAAGGCCCGGAGGGCCGACCAACTGGTAGCCAGTGGTGAGCGAAGCGAACCACTGGACGACGACATCCTGATCTTCAACGCGCCCCGGTAGGGGCGCAGGCCATCACCACAGATACCTCTCATCGAACTTGATCTCATTCTTCTCCAGGAGCTCGCGATACTCTTCCTGAAACGATCGACGCCGATGATGTTCCTCCTGGTTTACGACGTATTCGATGACAGCATCCAGATTCGATTTGCTGACCGTGAAACCACCGTACCCGACCTGCCAGGCAAACCCCTTATTACGCGGACGCTTGTGCACCCATGCGGAGGATGAGGATTTCACGTCGCGCATGAATTCGGACAGGCAGTGCGTTGACCGGAGTCCGACGACCATGTGTACGTGATCGGTCACGCCACCTACCCGAAGCGATTTGCCGTCCAGGTTCTTCACGATCCCTCC